>JBDTYM010000001.1:0-105323 GCA_040005635.1 Dokdonella sp.
GGCGCTCGATACGGCGTGGATATGCGGCTATGGCAATGCTGCAACGGAATTTCGGCTGTCGCGAAGGCGACAGTCGTGTCCGATACGCGACGCCTAGGTGGCGCGATGCTGTTCGATATGTTCGGACAGGGCGCGCAAGCTGCCGAAGATGCGCTTGTTGTCGGGATTGTCGGAGCGCAGCTGGAATCCGTAACGCTTGGATACGGCGAGCGCCAGCTCGAGCGCGTCGATCGAGTCGAGGCCGAGATCGCTGCCGAACAGCGCGGCGTCCGGATCGATCTCCGCCGGCTTGGCCCAGTCGATGTTGAGGCTGTCGACCAGCAGTTGCGCAAGTTCGTGTTCCGCGGCGGTCTGCGGGGCGCTGGCTTTGGTATCCATCGGAGGTCGTCGCAGCAGAGTGGGGCGTGGAATGATCCGCCCAGTGTATCATCCGCGACCCGCTGCGCGTCCGCAGCCCGGCTACGCTGCGCTCGCTGAACACATGTCGATGCCGATGACCGAATCCGTTGCGCTGCCGGCACCGCTGCGGATCGGCTACGAACTGGCCTCGGCCGACGTCCTGCTCGCGCAAGCCGACGTGCTGGCCGTCATCGGCTTCGGGCCACGCGCCGCGCTACCGGACGATCCGCGCGTCTTGCGTGTCGGACTCGAGCCGCTGCAGTCCGCCCCTTTCGAGGTGTGGCGCGGCCAGGCTCCGGTGCATAGCGGACGCGCCGGCGCATTGCGCTGGAGTAGCGACGGCAGCCATACGTTTTTCGCGATCGAGGTCGATGAAGCGGCGCATGGCGGCATCGTCGAGGCGGCGGCGCATGCGTACCGGTCCCTCTCCACGTTCGTTGAAGCGACCCCAACGCCGCACCTGCTGCGCCTGTGGAACTATCTGGATGCCATCAATTTCGGCGACGGCGATGCCGAGCGCTATCGTCTGTTCTGCGATGGCCGTGCGCGTGGCATCAACGCCGCCGCGCGGGCACGCTATCCGGCGGCAACCGCGATAGGCCGGCAGGACGGCGTGCGCGTGCTGCAGGTTTACGGGCTCGCTTCGACGCAGCCTGGCTTGGCGGTGGAGAACCCGCGCCAAGTCAGCGCCTGGCGGTATCCGCGCCAATACGGGCCGACCGCGCCGACCTTCACGCGCGGCATCCTGACGGCGCGCACCGAATTGTTGATTTCCGGCACCGCCGCGGTGGTCGGGCACGCGTCGACCCACCAGGATGATCTCGACGCGCAGCTCGGCGAAACGCTGGCCAATCTCGAAAGCTTGCTGCACCAGGCCGCCGCCTCGGCACCGACGCAGCTGGGCGCACGCAGCGTCCTGAAAGCCTATGTGCGTGATCCGGCGGATGCCGGCGTCGTCGGCGCAACCCTGTATCGGCACGCCCCTGCGCTGGGCCATCTGCTGCTGCTCGCCGGGGACATCTGCCGCAGCGAATTGCTGGTCGAAATCGACGGCATCCATCATATCGACGCATAGCCGCGTTGCGCGTGTCTGCGCCGTGCGCTGCGGCGCTCGTCCCAATCCGCCGAATGCCCGCTGCGCGCCCGCGCAGCATCGACGCATCTTCGCGTCGCTTTGCCCCGCGCTGCCGCAAGCCTGCTTCGGTGCGCTATGCCACACTCGGCGCAGCGTGACGGACCCGGGTGTTCCGCGCATGGAACAGTTGGAAAAAATCGTTGCGCCGCAACAATTTGCAATGCATTGATCCTTGTGAAGTTCTCCTGTTCGGTTCGATTTGGCACGGGCACTGCAGATATAACGTCGCGTCGCAGGACCGACCCGGTAATGGGGCCTACGTGGCGCCTGCGACAGACCCAGAGGTCGCACGAACGCTAACAACTGCAAGCAAGTCAGGAGGGAGCACCGATATGATTAAGTTTTCCGCAAGAAACCAGCCGCGGGCGTTCGCGCTGTGCGCAGGCCTCACGGCCGCGTTGAGCGCAGGCGCTGCATTCGCGGCAGAAGCCACGAGCGGCGATTCCTGGGTCGCACCGGGCGGTGACTATGCGCTCACGCGCCATAGCACGCTCGGCGACATCAACAAGAGCAACGCCGGCAATCTGCAGATGACCTGGTCGATGTCGACCGGCGCGCCGCGTGGCCACGAGGGACAGCCTCTGGTCATCGGCAACATGATGTATTACGTCAGCGGTTATCCGAACTACGTCTACGCACTCGATCTGTCGGAAGCGGACAGCTACCAGGTGATCTGGAAGTACTCGCCGAAGCAGGACGATCATGCGGTTGCCGTAGCTTGCTGCGACACCGTCAATCGCGGTCTGTCCTACGCCGACGGCAAGCTCGTCTTCAACACCCTCGACGGCCAGCTCATCGCACTCGATGCGAAGACCGGCAAGGAAGTGTGGAAGGTCAAGCGTGCCGATCCGAAGAAGGGTGAGACCAGTACGCCAGCTCCGATCATCGTCAAGGATGTCGTCATCACCGGTATGGGTGGCGACGAATTCGGTGCACGTGGTCGCATGGAGGCGTTCTCCCTCGCCGATGGTTCGCCGAAGTGGAAGTGCCACAGCACGGGCGACGACAAAGACGTCTGCCTGGGCAAGGACTTCAACAAGAAGCATCCGGAGTACGGCGGTCTTGGCGACAGCATCAAGAGCTATCCGGGCGACGAGTGGCAGCGCGGTGGCGGTGCTCCTTGGGGCTGGATCAGCTACGACCCGAAGCTCGACCTGATCTACTACGGGACCGGCAACCCGGGCCTGTGGAGTCCGACCTATCGTTGCAAGTACAAGACGCACGAGGAGTGCAACAACGGCACGCAGGACAACAAGTGGTCGATGACAATCTTCGCGCGCAAGCCGGAAACCGGCGAAGCGGTGTGGGGTTATCAGATGACCCCGTTCGATCAATGGGACTATGACGGCATCAACGAGCCGATCCTGGTCGACATCGAAGGCAAGCCAGCCCTCGTCCATTTCGATCGCAACGGCTTTGCGTACGTCCTCGACCGTCGCGATGGCACGATCATGCACGCCACCAAGTACGTGAACGTGGACTGGGCCGAAAAGATCGACATGAAGACCGGTCGTCCGATCAAGGTCAAGGAACATTCTCCGTTCGCCCTCAACAAGCCGATCAAGGCCTCGCCGTCCGCAATGGGTGGCAAGGACCAGCAGCCGTGCGCGGTCGATCCGAAGGATTCCAAGATCTTCTTCTGCCCGACCAACAACTGGTACATGGAAGACGAGCCGAAGGAACGCGGCGCGATCATGACCGGTATCGTGTATGTGTTCGCGAACGTGGCGATGAAGCCTGAGAAGCCCGGCAACCTCGGCAACTTCAAGGCCTTCGACGTGACCACCGGCAAGACCAAGTGGGAAATCAACGAGAAGTTCCCGACCTGGGGCGGCGCGTTGGTGACCGATGGCGGCGTCGTGTTCTACGGCACGCTCGATGGCTGGTTCCGTGCAGTCGACAAGGACAACGGCAAGGTGCTGTGGTCCAAGAAGCTGTCGTCCGGCATCATCGGCAACCCGATCACCTACAAGGCCGCAGGCCATCAGTACGTGTCGGTGTTCACCGGTATCGGTGGCTGGATTGGTCTGCCGATCTCGGCAGGTCTCGATCCGGCCGATCCGTTCGGTGCGCTGGGTGCGGTCGGCCTGGCTTACCAGAATGGCTTCGACAAGGTTCCGACTGGCGGCTCGCTGTTCACCTTCCGTGTCGACACGGGTGAAGCGATGGGCAAGAAAGTCGCTCAGAACTGATCCAGCAATGCTTCGATGCATCGGGGCCCTATTCGGGCCCCGATGTATTTTCGGATTAGGGTAATTCTTGATTTTTCCGGTACGTGCATCCGCAGCCCGGCGGATCACGTAATCTCGACGCATGAATTTCTCCCGATCGTGAAACAACCGGACGCGCGCTTACGGTCGCCGCGGTAGCATCGCGATCGGCCGACATTCAAGCATCGCTGAGTAGTTTCGAGAAAGCAGTACCAAGGAGTATCCGGGTGCATTCGATTAAACAATTTTTCATCGCGATGTTGCTGGCGGGCGCAGGCGCGTCGGCTGCAGCGGCCGAATCCGACGTACTGCCGCTGCGGGTTTGCGCAGATCCAGGCAACATGCCGCTGTCGAATGACAAGGGGGAAGGATTTCAGAACAAAGTCGCCGAAATTCTCGCGAATGCGATGGGCGCACCGTTGCGTTATTACTGGTACCCCTATTACGGTCGCGGTCTCGTGCGTAGCACGCTGACTGCTGACAATTGTGACGTGCTGATGGATGTGCCATCGGATTTCGAGATGGCTCTGACAACCAAGCCGTATTACAAATCGACATTCGTGCTCGCCTATCACAAGGACGGCAATCACAAGATCGAATCACTGGATGATCCGATTCTCAAGAAATGGCGCATCGGCGTGTTGCAGAGTTCGCCCGCGCGAGAGGCGCTTCGGACGCACGGCGTCCTGGAAAACACCGAAGTGCAGTATGCGTTCTTCGATTCCTCCTACAACCCGGAAGATCATCCGGGGCGGCAGGTGGAGGAAGTCATCGACCACAAGCTCGGCGCGGTCGAAACATGGGGCCCGATCGGCGGCTACTACGTCAAGCAGAAGGGCGCCCCACTGGAGTTGCTGCCGCTCAATCGCCTGGACGACGGCGTGCCGCTGGAATTCGCCATGGCCTTTGGCGTGCGTCGCGCGGACAAGGATCTCAAGCGTCGCCTCGACGAGGCATTCGAAGCGCACAAAGGCGAGATCCGGGCGGTTCTGGCGAGCTATGGCGTGCCGCTGGTGAAGTGTGAGGAGTGCGTGATCTCCGGCGATCTGCCCGAGCATGGCGCCTATACGACGATTGCGAAAGCAAAGGCCGAAGCCCGCCTCGACCACCCCGAATCATCCTCGACGGAACTGGCGTCGATGAAGGAACGCATTGCAGCCGGCGCAGACACCACGCAGGAACTGTCGGATGCTGTCGTCGGCAACGATCCCGATCGCGTGCGCTATCTACTCGCGCATGGAGCCGATCCGAACAAGGTCATCCAGCTCGACTACAACGCTTTGCAATGGGCCGTGCGCGAGGGCCACGTCAAGATCGCTGAAATCCTGCTCGATCATGGTGCGAAGGCCGAGCAGCGCGACAAGGACGGCTGGTCGCCGCTGATGTTCGCGGTATGGCGCAACAACGCCGACATGATCCGTCTGCTGATCAGCAAGGGCGCCAAGCTGGACGCCTATGGCAGTGGTGGCTGGAGCCCGCTGTCGGTGGCGATCACCTATGGCGGGCTCGACAACGTGAAACAACTCGTCGAGGCCGGAGCAGACGTGAATGCATCCAACGACGCCGGCTACACGCCGGTGATGTTCGCGACCGCCAAAAGCGCCGACGGCGTGCTCGATCTGCTGCTCAAGCGCGGCGCCAACGTGCGCGCGGCCAACAAGGCTGGCATCACCTCGTTGATGCTCGCGGCCGCCGAAAACAATGAAGCGGCCGCCAAGGTTCTGCTGTCCGCCGGTGCCGATCGTACCGCGAAGGACCTCAAGGGCCAGACGGCGCTGGCGATCGCTCGTGAAAAAGGCAACACCCAGTTGACCGCCTTGCTGTCGCAGGATCATTGATTCGCGCGCGGCCGACTGGCGACCGTTGCCGCCATCGGCGTGTCGTGGCGACATGGCTCAATCCCATTTCTGGTTTCTAGGTTTTACGCAATTGTCCATCGGAGATTCGCAATGAACATTCGTATCCTGCTTTGCGCGGCCGCCGTCGCGGCCTGTTCTGTGGCTGCCGGAAACTACGTCATCAATGCGGCATATGCGCAGGAAGCCAAGGAGCGCTGGCTGATCGACGAGCCCAACCCGGACGATCCGACGAAGGCGAAACCGGCGGCGACACCCGCAGCCGGTGCGCAGCCCGCCACGGGCAAGGCCGGCCAGAACGAGCACGGCCTCGATATCGTCAAGAATCCGTATACCGACAATGCGGCTGCCATTGCGCAGGGCAAGGAACTGTTCGTCTCCAAGGCGTGCAGCGGCTGCCATGGCGCCGGTGGCGGTGGTGGCATGTGCCCGCCCGTGATGAACGACACTTGGGTGTATGGCAGCGACGACACGACGTTGTTCAACCTGGTCAAGCTCGGCAGCACCGGCCTGCAAGCGAAGGGCTATACGCGCGTCGGTCACGAGAGCATCGTCGGCGACATGCCGCCCTTCGCGGGCGTGGTCACCGAAGACGAGGAGTGGAAGTTGCTCGCGTACGTTCGCTCGAAGTACGGCGGCGATCCGTCGCTGCGGAACTGGTGAGCGCAGCACGCTGTCCAAGCGCGCGGCGCATGGCGCGCCTCTTCCAGACTGCGGGAATTTGCATGCCGATCGATCGTCCGTTTCATTTCCGGCCCAACGCGAAATTCGGCCGCAGCGCGCTGCCGATCGCGTTGGGCGCATGGTTTTTCATTGACGCCGCGCTTGCATCATCGGCACGGGCTGCAGCGCCGACCTTCGCGTATGTGCCGAATCAGAAGAGCGGCACGATCTCGGTCATCGATACGGCCAGCGACATCGTCGTGAAAACGCTGAGCGCGCAGAATGCGCTCGGCAAGCGCTTGCAGGCGATCGATACGAGTGCGGACGGCAAGACCCTTTACATCGTCGATGCCGAGCACAACAACCTCGTCGCGCTCGATCCGGCGACCGATACGGTGAAGCACAGCATCGCGATCGGTCCCGAAGCCGAGGGCGTGCGCATTTCGCCGGACGGAAAGACGCTCGCGGTTTGCGCCGAAGGTCAGAACAAGGCGCTGCTGGTCGATACTGCTTCGTTCAAACTGGACGCGAGCATCGCGACCAAGGGACGCAATCCGGAGCACTGCGAGTTCAGCCTGGACGGCAAGCTTCTGCTGACCAGCAACGAAGGTTCCGACGACATCGACGTCATCGATCTGGCCAAGCGCGCATCGACCGGCACCATCCCGACCAGCGGCCATCCGCGCGGCGCGGCGTTCGTCGCCGGCACCGCGCAGGTCTACATCGCGCAGGAAGCGGCCAATGCGGTCGACGTGATCGACCTCGGTACGCGCAAGAAGATCGCCAGCATTCCGACCGGGCTGCGCACCGCCGGCATCAGTATCAGCCATGACGGCAAGCGCATTTATGCGGCCAATGGCGGCGCCGGCAGCGTGTCGGTGATCGATGTCGCGACGAACAAGGTCGTCAGTGAGATCGCCGTCGGCAAGCGCCCGTGGAACATGGCGCTGACGCCGGACGGCAAGAAGCTCTATGTCGCCAATGGGCGCTCGAACAGCGTCAGCGTGATCGATACGCAGGCACTCAAGGTGGTCAAGGAAATCCCGGTCGGCGAACTGCCCTGGGGCGTCGCGATCCCTTGAACCGGTCCCCATATACCCTGCTCGCGCACTGTTCCGTCACGCGTCCGCGAATGCGTCGGTAGGTGTTCCATTTCCGGCTCAGCCGCGCCGCCTACGCGCGTTGCGGAGGCTGGCGGCCGGCGCGAACGCGAAGAAAAACCGTACCTTGCGAGCACCGTCCGGCGATCACCGCCGTGGCATACACATTGCACCTAATGCGGCGTTGGCGTCATCGCCGATTTTTTTCTGGAGATACGTAATGAAGACAAGAGCAGCAGTCGCCTGGGAGGCGGGCAAACCCCTTTCGATCGAGGAAGTCGACCTCGAAGGCCCGCGTGCGGGCGAAGTCCTGGTCAAGATCGTCGCCACCGGAGTCTGCCATACCGACGCGTTCACGCAGTCGGGCGCGGATCCGGAAGGCTTGTTCCCGGTCATCCTCGGCCACGAAGGCGGCGGCATCGTGCAGGAAGTCGGACCCGGCGTGACCAGCGTCAAGCCCGGCGACCACGTGATTCCGCTGTACACGCCCGAGTGCGGCGTCTGCTCGTTCTGCACGTCCGGCCGCACCAATCTATGCCAGGCCATCCGCGTGACCCAGGGCAAGGGCCTGATGCCGGACGGCACCTCGCGCTTCTCGCAGAACGGCAAGCAGATCCTGCACTACATGGGCTGTAGCACGTTCTCCGAATACACCGTGCTGCCGGAGATCGCGCTCGCCAAGATCAATCCGGCCGCCCCGCTCGACAAGGTCTGCCTGCTCGGCTGCGGCATCACGACCGGCATCGGCGCCGTGCTGAACACCGCCAAGGTGTGGCCGGGCGCGACCGTCGCAATCTTCGGACTCGGCGGCATCGGCCTGGCCGCCGTGCAGGGCGCCGTGATGGCGAAGGCCTCGCGCATCATCGCGGTCGACCTCAACGCGAGCAAATGGGAAATGGCCAAGTCGCTCGGCGCGACCGACTTCGTCAATCCGGCCGACTACAAGGACACCCCGATCCAGCAGGTCATCATCGACCTCACCGACGGCGGCGTCGATTTCTCGTTCGAGTGCATCGGCAACGTCAAGGTCATGCGCTCGGCTCTGGAGTGCTGCCACAAAGGCTGGGGCGAGTCGATCATCATCGGCGTGGCCGGTGCGGGTCAGGAAATCTCCACGCGCCCGTTCCAGCTGGTCACCGGACGCGTGTGGCGCGGTTCGGCGTTCGGCGGCGTCAAAGGCCGTTCGCAACTGCCCGGCTACGTCGATCGCTACATGGCCGGCGAATTGAAAGTCGACGAGTTCGTCAGCGAAGTGCTGCCGCTCGACCAGATCAATCACGCTTTCGACCTGATGCACGAAGGCAAGGTGATCCGGTCGGTCATCAAGTACTGAGCCGCCGTCCGACGTCGCAAGGTTTCTTCGTGAAGCAACAGCCGCGCATTGCGGCGAATTGATAGAACTATTGGGAGGTTACACTCATGGCTGTTTCCATTCATCCCGCGGTCGACAACGGCGTCAAGAAAGGCGCAGGCGACAGCTTCGCCGGCGGTACGCTGACCTGCAAATGCACGTCCGATCCGGTCAAGGTGACGATCGGCGCGCAGACAGCGTTCAACCACGTCTGCGGCTGTACGCAGTGCTGGCGCCCGAAAGGCGTCACGTTCTCGCAGATCGCGGTGGTGTCGAAAGACAAGGTCAAGGTGACCGAGCACGCCGAGAAGCTGGCCGTGGTCGATCCGAGCAAGACGATCCTGCGCCACGCCTGCAAAGTGTGCGGAACGCACATGTATGGCCGCATCGAGAACACCAAGCACGCTTTCTATGGCCTGGATTTCGTCCACACCGAATTGTCGAACGAATCGGGCTGGTCGGAGCCGACGTTTGCCGCATTCGTGTCGTCGATCATCGAAGCGGGCACGGATCCGTCGACGATGGGCGCCGTTCGCGGTCGTCTGAACGAACTCGGCCTGACTCCCTACGACTGCCTGTCACCGCCGCTGATGGACGCGATCGCGACCAACACGGCCAAGTTGTCCGGCGTCCTCAAGTCCTGAGTACCCGCCGCTCTGTCCGCTACCGAACGGTCACGCCATCGCGACATCCATCGTCCTGATGCGTGACCGCGCGGCACAGCCGGGTCGTCGACGACGACCCGGCCGTCGAGGGAATTGATGACTCATCATCCGTCGTCTGCACAGAGCCCCCCGGGAATGCGCGTGACAAGCACGCCATCGCGACCATTGCGGATAGCGATCGCCGACGACCACGCGGTCGTGCGCAGTGGCTATCGGCGCCTGCTCGAGCTCGACGAGGCGGTCGAGGTCGTCGCTGAATTTGCCGACGGCGAAAGCGCCTACCGCTGGCTCAGCGGGCACGCCGCCGACATCCTGATCCTCGACCTTTCGATGCCCGGTCGCGGCGGTCTGGCGACACTGCAGCGTCTGCGCCATCGCGTACCGGACTTGCGTGTGCTGGTATTCACCATGCACGACAGCCCGAGCCTGGCCGCACAGGCACTGCGTCTCGGCGCCAGCGGCTACATCACCAAGAGCAGTCCGCCGGAATCGCTGATCGAGGCGATCCGCACGATCAACGCGGGTGGCTGCCCGCTATCGAGCGAAGTCGCCGGCGCGTTGCAATCGAGCGCGGAGCGGGACCTGCTGCCGCATTGGCGGCTGTCGCCACGCGAGTTCGATCTGTTCCTGCTGTTCGCCGAAGGCGCCAGCGTCGAACAGGTCGCTGCGAGCCGCAGTCTCAGCATGAAGACGGCCGCGAACTACCAGACCACCATCCGGCACAAGACCGGCCTCGGCAACGCACTGGAAATGTACCGCTACGCGCAGGAACACGGCTTGCTGCGTGTCAGTGCGCCGGCGCGCTTGCAGTAGACACGGCGAAGCGCGCGCGCAGGCGCAATCCAGGGCGTCGCACATCCGCGTTTGCGCGTTCGATATCGAGCTCCCCAGCGTGCGCCCAGACGCGCTCGCGCATGCCGGCAAGGCCATTGCCACGCTGTGCGGCGCCAGCGCCGGAATCGATGCCGACGCCATCGTCCTCACACTGCCATTCGATGCCGCCATCTGTCGCCTGGCGCAGCGCGATCGCGACGCGCGTCGCGCCGGCATGACGCATCGCATTGGTCAACGCCTCCTGGGTCAGGCGGTACAGCGTCAATGCAAGTTCGTCCGGCAGAAGCGTCTCGTCGATCGCATAGTCGAGCTCCAGCTGCGCGCTCTGGCCCGGTCGATCACGCCAGCTGCGCAGCAGATCGTCGAGCAGCCGCTGCAGCGACACACGCGCGGTACCGGCATCGAGTTCGCGCGGGCGCAGCTGACGCAACAGGTCGCGGATGCCGAGATGCAAATGCTCGCAATGCCCGGCGAGTTCGCGCGCGACGGCCTGCGTGGCTGGTTGCGCGGCGGTTTGATGCGTCAGCCAGAGTGCATCGGCGCGCATCGCGGTCAGCGCCTGGCCGAACTCGTCATGCAGCTCGCGCGCGATTCGAGCGCGCTCTTCCTCCTGCGAAGTCAGCAGCTTCAGGCTCAGCGTGCGGCGCTCGTCCTGCGCCGAACCAAGCGCCGCGGCGAGATGGTTCAGCGCGCGCCCAATCGTGTCCATCTCGCGCAGGCGCAGCGGCGGCAACCGATGCGAGAAATCATTGTGCTCGTAGTGGGTGATCGCGCCGAGGATCGGCTGCAGCGGCGCCAGTGCGCGCTTCAATGTCCAATACACGGCCAACAACACCGCGATCGCATAACCGGCGAGAACGCCGAGCATGCCAACGAGATTGTCGAGTGCTTCGCGCTGCTCGCTGGCGGGATTGAGCGCGAGCGTGGCGACATACAGTTCGCCGTCGTCGCGCTGCAGCGTCCACGGCCCGGAGGATTCCGCGCGGCTGCTGCGGATACCCGGCGCGAGCAGCGCGAACACGCGCTCGGCCCAGGTGGCCGGCATGTTCGCACGCGGCGCGACGAGGACATGGCCGAGCGCATCGCGCAGGTCGAGCTGGATGTGACGCAGGTTGTCCGAGCCATTGATGCGCTCGAGCTGCGCGAGCTGGCTCTCGACCTGCGCATGCGGTCCGTTCTCCAATGCGAACAGCTTTTCGAACAGGTGCACCGTCTCGACGGCACCGACTTCCTCGCGTTTGACGTCGAACTGCGCGCGCCACAGTGCGAGGGCAAGTGCACCGACCAGGATCGCCAGACTGACCGCGACGATCCGCACCATCAGGTAACGCGACATCTCCACGCGATGACTCCGCTTTCGGGAAGGATTCCTATGGTGGCGGCAGCGGCGGCCACCTAACGTGGCAGCCATCGCACGCGTGCGCGAAGACGCACACCGCCGACTCGCGTGCAACGCCACCATATCCAAAAAAGTACAAGGGGTGTAACGATGATTCTGCCGTCCCGATGCGCACGCCGTCTGCGGCTCGCGCCGCTCAGCCTTGCCCTGGCCGTATGCTTCGGTGCCGCCCGGGCCGCCGACGCGCCAGCCGATGCACCACCGCTATCGGGCAGTGAGAACGTGACCACGCTCGACCTCGTCAACGTGGTCGGCGTGAGCCCCGTCGCGGGTACCGAAATTTCCGCGGCGAAGCTGCCGTACAACGTGCAGTCGATCGACGATTCGGCCCTGCGGCGCTCGCAAACGCTCGACCTTACCGATTTCATGAATCGTCATCTGGCGGGCGTCACGACGAACGCGGCGGCGGGCAATCCGCTGCAGCCGGATCTGCAGTTCCGCGGCTTCACCGCGACGCCGCTGCTCGGCGGCTCCGAAGGCATGTCGGTCTACCTCGACGGCGTGCGCGTCAACGAAGTGTTCGGCGATACGGTCAACTGGGACCTGATTCCCGAGGCGGCCATCGAACGCATGAGTCTGTTTGCCGGCTCGAACCCGGTATTCGGCCTGAATACGCTCGGTGGCGCGATCTCCCTGCAGACCAAGACCGGCTTCAGCGATCCGGGCACCAGTTTCGAGTTCTATGGCGGCTCGTTCGGGCGTACCAATGCGACATTCGAAACTTCGGGCAACTCCGGCCAGTGGGGCTGGTACCTGATGGGTAACCGCTTCGACGAAGACGGCTGGCGTGACGTGTCGCCGTCGAACGCGCGCAACTTCTATGGCACGCTGTCCTGGCGTGGCGATACCGCTTCGTTCGATCTGCATCTCGGCCATGGCGATACTGATCTCGCCGGCAGCGGTGCAACGCCCGCACAAGCGCTCGCGCAAAACTGGAGAAGCATCTTCACCGCCGACGAGACCAACAACAAGCTGGATCTGGTCAGCGGCCAGGGCACGATCAACTTCAACGAAGCGACCCGGCTGTCCTTCACGCTGTTCCATCGCGAAGTCAAGACGCTGTCCTACAACGGCGACATCAGCGACTTCGATGCGTGCGAGGACAACGACGAGATCCTCTGCGGCGACGATGGCGAGCCAATCCTCGATCAGAACGGCCATACGGTGTCGTCGGACTACGACGCCATCAACAACATCGGCCAGCGCACCCAGAAAAGCGATGGCGGCACCGTGCAATTGACGTTCGACCAGCCGATCGCCGGCATGCAGAACCAGCTGGTCACCGGCATCGATTACACGAACGGTCGCCTGAGCTACCACTCGACACTGGAAGTCGCCGTGTTGCAGGCCAATCACATCACTACCAACCCCGGTATTTTCGTGCCCGACGATGCCCTCAGCGTCGACAGCCGCACGCGCAGCACCGGAATCTACGCGACTGATACGCTGTCGATCACCGACAAGCTCGCTCTCACTCTGTCCGGCCGCAGCAATCACACGCGCACGACGATCAACGATCCGACCGGCGTGAATCCGGATCTGGACGGCAAGCACGGCTTTTCGCGCTTCAATCCGGCGGCCGGCATCACCTACCAGTGGAACCCTGCGCTGAACTTCTACGGCGGCTACAGCGAATCGACGCGCGCGCCGACGCCGGTCGAGCTGACTTGTGCCGATCCGCAAGCACCGTGCAAGCTGCCGAACGATTTCGTGTCCGATCCGCCGCTGAAGCAGGTCGTGGCGAAAAGCTGGGAAGGCGGCCTGCGCGGCGCATTCGACACGGACGGCGGCAGCGATCGGGTGAACTGGCACCTGGGACTTTTCCGCACCACGAACGCCGACGACATTCTGTTCCAATCCACCGGCGGCGCGCAGTCGAACGAGGGCTTTTTCGCCAATGTCGGTGACACGCGCCGGCAGGGCATCGAAGCGAGCCTTTCCGGCACCTGGCTGGACAGGCGCCTGGACTGGTACGCGAACTACACCTATCTCGAGGCGACCTATCTGAGCGGCTTCTCCGAGAACAGCGCGAACCATCCGGACGCCAATGAGGACGGGCTGATCTTCGTGCGGAAGGGGGATCATATTCCCGGGCTGCCCAAGCACAGCTTCAAGGTAGGCGCCGACTTCGCGCTCACGTCGTCATTCAACGTCGGCGGCGACGTCATCGCGAACTCGGGCCAGTTCCTGCGCAGCGACGAGGCGAACCTGCTCGGCAAAACGGCTGGCTACGCATTGCTGAACCTGCGTGCGAACTACACCTTCAACGAGCACTTCAGCGTCTTCGCGCGCGTCGACAACGTGTTCGACCGCCGCTATGTCACCTTCGGCACGCTCGGCGATCCGACCGATGTCTATCCGAACTTCGACGATTCGCGTTTCTATGGACCGGGCCAGCCGCGCGCCGGTTGGGTCGGCTTCCGCGTCGCGCTTTGAGACAGGCTCCGCGCGAAAAGCGCAAGATCCACGCTGCGGATTCAACTTGCTAGAATCAATGACGAGGGGCCGCACGTGCGGCCCTTCGCATTTGCGCTAGCCAGGAATCGATCAAACGCATGCTCAGCATCGAACAACGCATCGCCGCGGATATCGCCGCGCAACCCGCCCAGGTCAAGGCCGCCGTCGATCTGCTCGATGGTGGCGCCACCGTCCCGTTCATCGCGCGCTATCGCAAGGAAGTCACTGGCGGTCTCGACGACACGCAGCTGCGCCTGCTGGAGGAGCGTCTGTCCTATCTGCGCGAGCTGGAAGACCGGCGCGCGGCAATCCTTGCCAGTGTCGAGGAACAAGGCAAGCTCGACGATGCATTGAAAGCGCAACTGCTCGAAGCCGACACCAAGGCGCGCCTGGAGGATCTGTACCTGCCGTACAAGCCGAAGCGCCGCACGAAGGCGCAGATCGCGCGTGAAGCCGGGCTCGAACCGCTCGCACTCGCGCTGCGCGACGATCCGACGATCGCGCCCGAGCAGCGCGCTGCCGCCTACGTCGACGAATCGAAGGGCGTCGCCGACATCAAGACGGCGCTCGATGGCGCGCGTCAGATCCTGCTCGAGACGATTGCCGAGAACGCGGGCCTGCTCGGCGAACTGCGCGACTGGATCTGGAGCCGCGGCCAGATTCGCGCCAAGGTCATCGAAGGCAAGCAGAACGAAGGCGCGAAGTTTCGCGACTACTTCGACCACGCCGAGGCGATCGCGAAGATCCCGTCGCATCGCCTGCTCGCGCTGATGCGCGCGCGCAACGAAGGCGTGCTGGCGCTCGAACTTGCACCCGGCGCCGACGTCGAACAAGGCCATGCCGAGGCCGAGGGCCGCGTCGCCGTGCACGCCGGCATCGCCTCGCGCGGACGCGCGGCCGATGCGTGGCTGCTGGAAACCTGCCGGCTGGCATGGCGCGTCAAGCTGCACTTGTCGCTGATGCTCGACTTGTTCGGACGCGCGCGCGAGGCGGCCGAAGACGAGGCGATCCGCGTGTTCGGCGACAACTTGAAGGACCTGATGCTGGCCGCACCGGCCGGACCGAAGGCCGTGATGGGCCTCGATCCCGGCATCCGCACCGGCGTCAAGGTTGCCGTCGTCGACGCGACCGGCAAGGTGCTCGCAACGAGCACTGTGTATCCGCACGAACCGCGGCGACAATGGGATCAGTCGATCGCCGAGCTTGCCGTGCTCAGCAAGAAGCACGGCGTCGCGCTGATCTCGATCGGCAACGGCACCGCCTCGCGCGAGACCGACAAGCTCGCCGGCGAACTGATGAAGAAACATGCCGATCTCAAGCTGGCCAAGATTGTCGTCAGCGAGGCCGGCGCCTCGGTGTACTCCGCCTCGGAACTCGCGTCGAAGGAATTTCCCGATCTCGACGTGTCGCTGCGCGGCGCCGTTTCGATTGCACGACGCCTGCAGGATCCGCTCGCCGAACTCGTCAAGATCGAGCCGAAGGCGATCGGTGTCGGCCAGTACCAGCACGACGTCAACCAATCCAAGCTCGCGCGTGCGCTCGATGCGCGTGTCGAGGACTGCGTCAATGCGGTCGGCGTCGACGTCAACACCGCCTCGGCGCCACTGCTCGCACGTGTCGCCGGGCTTTCCGCGGGCGTCGCCGAGAACATCGTCCGCCATCGCGACGAACACGGCGCGTTCCGCACGCGCCAGGCGCTGAAGAAGGTGCCGCGCCTCGGCGACAAGGCGTTCGAGCAGAGCGCCGGTTTCCTGCGCATCGCCAACGGCGACAATCCGCTCGATGCTGGCGGCGTGCACCCGGAAGCCTATCCGGTGGTCGAGCGCATCATCCAGGCCTGCGGTCGCGAGGCGTCGCGACTGATCGGCGACGGTGCACTGCTGCGCAGCCTGAAACCCGAACAATTCACCGACGAGCGCTTCGGCCTGCCGACCGTGCGCGACATCCTGAAGGAGCTGGAGAAGCCCGGCCGCGATCCGCGCCCTGCGTTTGTCGCGCCGACGTTCGCCGAGGGCGTCGAGGACCTCAAGGATCTGGTCGTCGGCATGCTGCTCGAAGGCCGCGTCACCAATGTCGCCGCCTTCGGTGCCTTCGTCGACATCGGCGTGCACCAGGACGGTCTCGTGCATGTATCGGCGCTGTCGCACACGTTCGTGCGCGACCCACGCGAGGCAGTCAAGGCCGGCGACATCGTCAAGGTCAAGGTGATGGAGATCGACTTGCCGCGCAAACGCATCGGGCTCAGCATGCGTCTGGACGACGTGCCCGGCGAGGTCCGCGGCGGCGCGCGGGTGTCCGCGGAGGCGGCGCGCGGCGAACGTCCGCGCCGTCCATCGCACACTACGGCGGCACAAAAGCCGAGCGCGCCAACGGCCACCAACAGCGCGTTCGCCGACGCCTTCTCGCGCGCCCTGAAACGCTGAGCCGCAGCCAAACGGGAAACGCTCCCTGCGCCCGCTTGGGCACGCGCACGTTCTACCATCGTTGGCAGAACTGCAGGAGACGGCGATGAAACGAATTGAACGTGGAATGGCGATCGCACTGCTGGTCGCCTTGGCGGGCGTGCTCGCTGCGTGCGGCGGAGCGGACGGCCCCTCGCAACAGGCATCCGCGCCGGCGGACAACACCGCACCGGCGCAAGCCGGCAAGCAGGCTTCAGCACCAGCGCCCGCGGACGCGACCGACGCCAAGGCCGGCCAAGCCGCCGATCCGAAACCAGCGCCGGACGCGGACGGGCCGATCCAGAGCAGCTACTACGCGCGCGCGCAGCAACCAGCGGCCGCTACGTCGGCGCCTGCTTCCGCGCCCGCGGCCGACGCGGCATCCGCGGCGTCGCCGCCCGCGTCGGCTGGCGCTGCCGGCGCCCGCTATGCCGATGTGATCAGCGTGCAGCCGGTCAACCAGACGTCGAACGCATCCCATGAGGAGTGCAAGGATGTGCGCGTCGTCCACAGGCACAAGCCGAAGGACGACAACCAGATTGCCGGCAGCGTGCTCGGAGCGGTCGCCGGCGGCGTCATCGGCCATCAGGTCGGCGGCGGACGCGGACGCGATCTGGCCACCGTGGCCGGCGCGGTCGGCGGCGGCATCGCCGGCAAGAAGATCCAGGAAAATCAACAGAACCAGCGGACGTACACGACCACCGAGCGCCGCTGCCGCAAGGTGAGCGGAGCCGGCGAGCCAGTCGTCGCCTACGACGTCGTGTACGAATACCTCGGCTCGACCCATCAGGTGCGCATGGATCACGATCCCGGCGATCGTGTCGAGCTGCCAGTGCGGGGCATCGAGTAACTCACCGGCGCGCCGTCCGTTCGATGGCGTTCCGGCCATGGTCGACGACGCACGCGTTCAAATGCAGAAATCGCACAGAGCCCTTGCCATGTCGCAGCTGAGCATGCTGACCCGTTACAAGATCTGGGCCGACGAGCTGACCTACTCCGCCGTGCGTTCATTGCCCGAGGGAGAAGCGACGAAAGCGCGCCCGACTCGATTCGGCAACATGGTGCACACGCTGAATCACGTCCATGTCATCGACAGTATTTTCCAGGCGCATCTGCAAGGGCGCGCGCATGGATTCACCGCGCGCAATACGCCAACGCACCCGCCGCTGCACGAGCTGTGGCAGTCGGTCAGGGTGGTCGATCAGTGGTATGTGGACTACGCCGCAGCGCTGTCCGAGGCGCAGTCACACGAGCGCGTCGAATTCCGCTTCGTCGATGGCGGCGTCGGCGTGATGACGCGCGCCGAGATGATCCTGCACGTCGTCAACCACGGCACCTACCATCGCGGTTTCGTCGGCGACATGATGTATCAGGTGCCGGTGATGCCGCCGGCCACCGATCTGCCGGTGTTTCTGCGCGATGTTGCGAGTTAACGGCGAGTTCGCCGATGTGTTTTCACGCGTGCTGAAACGTCAGCCGGTCAACGCGATATCGACGCACGCATCCACCTCGCACTACGGCTTGGCTCGTCGCGCGTCTTCGTCGCGCGCAACTTCCGCTCGACAGATCATCTGCTGCACTTGAGGCGATGCGTGCACGGCGATCAGCTCGATCGCCGGATGCTCGGTCGAGAAGACGCGAAATACCTCATCGGCAAACGCCTGTCCAACACTGGCGATACCCTCGAAATCGAGGACGACTGTGCTGAACCGATCGACTCTCTGGAGCAGCCGCTTGGCTTGCGAACGCGAGACGAGATTTTCATCGCCGATCCTCGCCAGGCGCACCGGCACAATCGTTCTGGCAAACGTGTAATCGTCGGGGCCGCTGGAGAATTGCTCGAAAATCTCCGCCGTCGTCCGCGTGGACGTGGTCGAAATTTCCATCACGACCGATGTGCCGGCGCCGGTCGCGTCCGGATCGAGTTCGTAGAGCAGATCGTCCGCTTCCGCGTCGTCGTGATCGAATACGAGTTCGCCGGAGACGATCTGGAACACGTCGAACATGCGCGAGGTGAAGAACACGCCTTCGCCCGTGTGCCGGCGTGGGTCCGTGGTCAACTTGCCCTTGGCCAGCTCGAGCAAGGCCAAGCGCTCGTCCGGCAGCGCCAGGGCGCGCGTGATCTTGCGGAAGATGCCAACACCGTCGTCGACGACGATCAGGGCAACATGCACCGAGTTGCGATCGACGAAGAGCTGCAGCTTGTGGCCTTCGGAATGATCAATCGCATTGTTGACCATCTCGGTCACGCCGTGATGGCAGATGTCGACGATATTGCGTGGCAAACCGACCAGCAGCGGTGCAATATCGCGCGACCAGACCTGATCTTCGGCCAGATTCTTGAGCGCGTGATCGAATTCGGCCCGGCGATGGTTGCCCAGTCGATAGTGCGGCCTGGTGGTGCCGGTTTTCTGCAGATAGCCGTTTTCCACCAATGAATGCGCGCGCGGCGCGACCGCGGCGCGACTCAAGCCGAGCGCATCGGCTACCGTGCGCACGAGGTCGGTTGGATGATTCGGAGCGTCGCGCAGCAACGTGGCTTCGATCTCGGCGGAACGGCTGGGGCGAGGCATCGGACGACTCGAAAGTAACGCCCTCTTATTAGATAGTTATCTCACTTGATTGTAAAGTTATCGCGCTTGACGATGCGCATGGAATTCAGCCCGACCAACCCCACTGCAATCCCAGCATCACCGTCCGCCCGGGCGCGGGTTCGAAATATCTGCCGTTCGCATCATTGATGATCACCGACCCCGCGTACTGGCGGTCGAACGCGTTGTCCAGGCGCAGAAATGCGCGCAACGTGCCGGAAGCGAGGTTGAATCCGTAAGCGATATCCGCCCCCGCGATGAAATACGAAGGCGCTGCATCGCTGCCGATATCGTTCACCGACACCGAACTCACGTAATTGCCGTTGATCGACGCGCGCCAGCCGGTGTCGCGACCCCAGTTGAGCACGCTGTAGAAGTCCTGCTTCGGGATGCCCGGAATGCGCGTGCCGGCAGCAACCGGGGTGTTCGGCGTCGTGCAGGTCGAGCTCGTACAGGTCAGGAACGGCGAGCGGAACGTCGCATCGAGATAGGTATAGGCAAGCTGCAGCTTCCACAGTTCGCCGAGGCGCCAGGCCAGCGAGACTTCGGCGCCGTCGCGGCGCGCCTTGCCGATGTTCTGATAGGTCGTGCGGCCGCCGCTGCTGGTCGCGATCGCGAGTTCGTTCTGCGTGTCGGCGCGGAACACCGCGACGTTGAGATCGATGTCCTTGCTCGGGCGCATCTTCGCGCCGAGTTCGCTATTGCGGCTGCGCGAGGGCACCAGGTTGAACGCCAGACCGGCGCCGCCGTCGGCGCGGTAGCCGAGTTCATTGAATGTCGGCGTCTCGAAGGCCTTGCCCCACGACGCATAGAGGTTGGCCCAATCCGTCGCACGATAGAGCAGCCCCGCAACCGGTGTCGTCGCGCCGTAGTCGACGCGGCCGCTGTCGTTTGGATTCGTCGTGGTGACGTAGTGATCGACCGAATCGAACTTGACCTCGCTGTGACGCACGCCGGCCGTCAGCGACCATGCCTCGGCAAAGCGCCAGGTCGCCTGCGCGTACTGGTCGAAGTCGAACACGCTGTCGTCTTCGTTCCTGCGCTGCTCGCCGCGCACGCCAAGCACGTCGCCGACGAAGTTCTCGAAGCCCTGCCGATGCTGGTCCTGCTTGTCCCAGGAGATGCCCGCAGCAATCTCGAACGGACGCCCGGCCAGATCGCCCTTCCAGATCCAGCGCAGGTCGCTGCCGCCATAGTCGCCGCCGAGATCGACGACGCCGCCGGAATGCAGCGGATTGGCTTGGGCCGATACCGGTACCGAAAGAAACTGTTCGACATCGCGATGGCCGTAGTAGCCGAGCACGCGCAGCGAGTTGCCGCCGCCAAGGTCCTGTTCGTAGATCGCACCACCCTGTTCCTGATGCACGCTCTTGCGCGTGTTGAACTGTTTGGCGACCGCCGCAACGCCGGTTGGATCCACATTGAACTGCGCATGCGTGAGACCGAGCGGATCCTGCGCGCTGGGCAGCGCCACCGTGTTCGCGATCAAGGTGAGCTTGCCGCCGTCACCGATCTTGAAGACCAGCTTCGCATTGCCGGATTCACGCTCGGCGGCGCTGTGGTCGCGGTAGCCGTCGGTCTGGAAATGGGTGACGTCGAGGTTGTAGTTGACCGGCCCGGCGACGCCACGTGCGTTCACGCTCGCGCGCAGTGTGCCGTAGCTGCCACCGGCGAGGCCGAGATCGACTTCGGGCGGATCGCTGCCGTCGGCAGTGAAGATCTGGATCACGCCGCCGGACGAGTTGCCGTACAACGCCGAAAACGGACCACGTAGCACTTCGATGCGTTCGGCCGAATCGAGATTGAAATTCGACACCTGGCCCTGCCCGTCCGGCATCGTTGCCGGAATGCCGTCGGTGTAAAGGCGCACGCCGCGTACGCCGAAGGTCGAACGCGCGCCGAAGCCGCGGATCGAGATCTGCTCATCCTGCGCATAGTTCTGCCGATCGCGCGCGAGCAAGCCCGGCACCGTGGCGAGGTATTCGGACGGGTTCACGCCGAGCCGGTCCGGCTGGTCGGCGACGCTGACCGAATCGATCGAAGCTGGCACGTCGTAGGCGGATTGTTCGGTGCGCGTCGCGGTGACCACGACCGTCGGCAGGTTGGCGTCCGCTGCGTTGGACTCGGCAACGGCGGCTGTTGCTCCGACCGATCCGAAACCTGCCCACCACAAAAGGGCACCCGCGCCCCATTTCAATCGATGCATGCGCCCTGGCCCGATGACTTTGCGTACGACGAGCGCCCGCGCGATGCGCGCGCTCCGTCAGGCCAACGATGCTAGCAGGCGCCCGAGCGCGGCCGGTCTAGCGAAAATCGTGAACGATACTCAGACTGCCGCAACGGCAATCAGGGCATGCGGCGCGACCGCGGCTAGTTACTCGGCCAGCGGAATCTGATGCTTGCGGATCTTGCGATACAACGTGTTGCGGCTGACGCCGAGCGAATCGGCCGTGTGCGTGATGTTCCAGCGGTTGCGCTCGAGTTCGCGCAGCAGCGTCGCGTGCTCGGCGGTGTCGAGCGGCGTGCGGCAACAACCATCGCCGGCGCTGGCCGCCAGCGTCGCCGACAGGCTCATCGTGATCGGCAGATCCGGCGCCGGCAGACCTTCGGCCGCTTCGTCGAGCAGTTCCTGCGGCAGGTTCGACAAGCGGATCGCGCCGTCACTGCACAACGCCGCCGCAGTGCGCAGCACATTGCGCAGCTGGCGGATGTTGCCGGGCCAGTGATACGACAGCAGCGCGTGCAGGGCATCCGGCTGGATGCGCACGGGGTCGCCATCGCGGGTTTCCTCGCGCAGCAGAACGTCGACCAGTTCCGCACGGTCGGCGCGGTCACGCAGCAGCGGCAGGTTCAGCGTGGTGCCGTTCAAGCGGTAGTAGAGGTCCTCGCGAAACTCGCCGTCCTGCACCATCTGACGGATATCGTGATGACTTGCGCTGATCACGTGCAGGTCGACCGTGATCGCCTGGTCGCCGCCGAGCGGCACGATCTCGAATTCCTCGATCACGCGCAGCAGGCGCGTCTGCAAGGTCAGTGGCATGTCGCCGATTTCATCGAGGAACAGGGTGCCGCCACTCGATTGCAGGATTTTGCCGGGACGGCCATGGCGGTCCGCGTCGGTAAACGCGCCGCGCGTATAGCCGAACAGTTCGCTTTCGATCAGCGATTCCGGAATCGCACCGCAGTTGACCGCGACAAAAGGTTTGCCGGACCAGCTGGCGGAGTTGTGCAGCACGCGTGCGAATGCTTCCTTGCCGGTACCGGTCGCGCCCTGCAACAGGATCGGCACGCGCTTGCTGAACAGCTGTTGCGCGCAATTGAGGTTGTGTTGCATCGACGGATCGTTGCCGACGTGACGACGACTGCTGTGCTCGCTGGCACCGAGCGAAACCGTGCGCGCGACGCCGGGACCGTTCGTCACGGCGCGTGTGCCGGACTGTTGTGGTGCGCGCACGAGCGCGTAGAAACGACGGCCGTGCTCGACGTCGCGGATCGGCCAGATCGTGCGCGCGTCGGTCGCAGCGCGCTGTTCGAGCGTCGAGTAGGCGAACTGGAACACCGACTCGATCGAACGGCCGATCAGGCGACTGCGGTCCGGATGGCCGAGCTGGGCCAGCGCGCTGTCGTTGACCGCAAGTACGATGCCGTCGCCGGCGATCGCAATCAGCGCCTCGTGCAGCAGGCCGACGAATTCGGGACGGCTGTGGAATTGCAGGATGTAGCCCTGCGGAAATTCGCGCAGGAAGTGGAACCGCGAGATCAGGTTCGCCGACATCGCGACCAGCGCCATCGTGTGCCGCTGGATCAGGCGCGTATCGCTGCAGTTGGCCGACGAGGCATCGAGCACGCCGAGCACGCCGCCGTGCGCATCGATGATCGGCGCACCGGAGCACGACAGCGTCACGTTGTAGCCCATGAAGTGTTCGTCGCGATGCACGGTCACCGAGGCACGTTCGGCGACCGCCGTACCGAGCCCATTGGTGCCCTCGTGGCGTTCGTCCCAGAGCGCGCCTAGCCAGAGGCCGGCATGACGGAATTCACGTTTCAGCGTCGGGTCGGTGATCGTGTGCAGGATCGTCGCGTCGGCATCGGCGAGTATCACCGCATAGCCGGACCCGGAAATCTGGTCGTACAGGCTTTCCATCTCGGCCCGTGCCACGCCGAGCAGCTCGCCCATGCGCTGCTGGCGCTCGCGCAGGTGCGCGGCATCGAGTACGTGGGTCGCGCGTGCGCCGGTCGGCTCCATGCCGTATTCGGTCAGGCAGCGGCTCCACGAGCGCACCACATGCGGCGCCAGCGCGGTCGAATGCTCGCCGCGAACGGACTTGATCACGCGGGACGCGTGCCGTACGGCCAGTGCCGAGTCGCCCATGGAAAGTCCTCTTGATTTGGCTGACAGTGCGTCGATGAGACGCTGTGGCCACCCGCTTTCATCCATCGGAAGCGGGGACCGGGAGAAATTCCTGCCAGGGGCGCAAGCGTGGTCCGATCAGCCCGATTTCGCAAACCGCAACGCAACATAAATCGGGCGTCACGTCGTATTTGCTGTCCCGCCTTCGCTGCCTCTGATCCTCCCTGGAGAGCTGCCTCAGGCAGGCGTCGACACTTTGAGCCGTCGAATCCAGGCTATAACGCAGCCACGTCGGCGGCGGACCATCGGAAAACCCATGGCCGGGGTGACTCACGGTGTGCACGGCGGATCTCTACGCGGGTGCTGCCATCGCTCGCGTTGCTGATCTCGTGGATCTCTGTGGCCGATCGAACGGCGCGCACCGAGAGAGCACGCACAGGCTCACAACGGGCATCCACCGGCGCACACTCGAGGCGGTGGCGGGGCAAAGGCGGAACTCACCTCCCCGGCTCACGTCCAAGGCGCGCGGCGTGGCGTAAATGTGCATGTAAAGACGCATTTACGCAGCAGCAACGCCGGCGTATCCGTGCTGCTGCTAGCCTTTACATGTCCGCGCCAGCGATTCCGATCGTCGGCGCGCTCCCCGTGTCACAAGGACTAGCCTGCATGTCGCGTTGGAAGCTCGCGCTCCTCATCCTCGTTCTGGTCGTCGCCGGCGTGATCGGCTGGCGCGTGTGGCAGTCGTATGCGGCGCAGGGCCAGGGCCGTCCGGGTGGTCGCGCTGGTGACGCCTCCGATGCGCCGATACCGGTCACCGTGATGCCGGTCGAGCAGAAGGACGTGCCGGTCTACCTCACATCGCTCGGTACCGTGCAGGCGCTCAATACGGTGACCATCAATGCGCAGGTCAGCGGCCAGATCCAGACGATCAATTTCAAGGAAGGCCAGGAGGTCAAGGCCGGCGACGTCATCGCGCAGATCGATCCGCGCACCTTCCAGGCCGCGCTCGACCAGGCCGTCGCCAAACAGAAGCAGGATGCCGCGCAGCTATCGGCATCGGCAAGCACGCTGCGCCGCTACCAGGACCTCATCAAGCAGCACTTCGTCGCCGCGCAGGACCTCGAGAATCAGCTTCAGACCGTCGCCCAGCAGCAGGCACTGGTCGCCGCCGACGCGGCCGCGGTCGCCTCGGCGCGCGTGCAGCTCGGCTACACGCGCATCGTCGCGCCGATCAATGGCATCGCCGGCATTCGCCAGGTCGACGTCGGCAATCTGGTCACGGCGAATGCGAGCACCGGCTTTGTCGTGCTGACCCAGGTGCATCCGATCAACGTGATCTTCACCTTGCCCGAGCAGAACCTGGAAGAGGTGCGCAGCGGCCAGACCGAGTCGCCGCTTGCGGTTACCGCGCTCGATCGTACCGACTCGCACGTGATTGCCGAGGGCGAGCTGAAGGTGATCGACAACCAGATCGATACCGCCACCGGTACATTCAAGCTGAAATCGGAATTCAGCAACGAGAAGAACACGCTGTGGCCGGGCCAGTTCGTCAATGTGCGGGTACGCACGAAGACGATGAAGGGCGGCCTGGTGGTGCCGGCCACCTCGGTGCAGCGCGGCCCCGACGGCAGCTACGTGTACGCGCTGCAGGCCGACGGTACGGTCGCGATGAAGCCGATCACGTTGATCGGCGATGCCGGCGACGACGGCACCCTGATCGGTGGCGGTGTCGCCGCCGGCGACCGCGTCGTCACCGAAGGCCAGTTCCGCCTGAAGCCCGGCAGCAAGGTGCAGGCGCTCGCTCCGGGCGAGGCGCCGCCGGCGACCAGCGCGGAGGAACTGGCCAAGCTGAAGCAGCAGGACAAGAGCCAGCCGCAACGGCGCGGCGGCGGACGGCGCGGCGGCTAGTCCGCGCGTGACTGACGGCAGGACCTTCCCTTGAGTTTTTCCTCGATCTTCATCCAGCGCCCGATCGCCACCTCGCTGTTGATGGTGGCGCTGCTGCTGCTCGGCCTGATCGGCTATCGCGAGCTGCCGGTCGCCGCGCTGCCGGATATCGACGCGCCCAGCCTGGTCGTGACGACGCAGTATCCCGGCGCCAGCGCATCGACGATGGCTGCGCTGGTGACGACGCCACTGGAGCGCCAATTCGGCCAGATCTCCGGTATCACGACGATGAGCTCGGACAGCTCGGCGGGTCTGTCGACGATCATCATCGAATTCGACAAGAGCCGCGCAATCGACGCGGCCGGCCAGGACGTGCAGTCGGCGATCAACGCCGCACGCGGCACGCTGCCGTCGAACCTGCCGTATCCGCCGGTCTACAACAAGGTCAACCCGGCCGATGCGCCGATCCTGACCCTGATGCTGACCTCGGACACGCGCCCGCTGCGCGAGGTCAACGACTACGCCGACAGCATCATCGCGCAACGGTTGTCGCAGATCAGCGGCGTCGGCCTGGTCAGCATCGCCGGCAATGTGCGCCCCGCCGTGCGCGTGCAGGTCAATCCGGCCCAGCTCGCCGGCCTTGGCCTGACCATGGAGGACGTGCGTTCGGCACTGACCCAGGCCAACGTGAATGCGCCGAAAGGCAGCCTCAACGGCACCGTGCAGAGCTTCAGCATCGGCACCAACGACCAGCTTGCCGATGCCGACGATTATCGCTCGACGATCATCAGCTACAAGAACAACGCGCCGGTCCACCTGTCCGATATCGCGCAGGTCATCGACGGCGTCGAGAACGACCAGCTCGCCGCCTGGGCGAACAGCAAGCCGGCCGTGCTGCTCGATGTCCGCCGCCAGCCCGGCGCGAACATCGTGCAAACCGTGGCCGAGATCAACAAGCAGTTGCCGTTGTTGCGGGCGCTGCTGCCAGCCGACGTGCATCTTGGCGTGTTCTCCGATCGCACCATCACGATCCGCGCTTCGGTCGAGGACGTCGAGTTCACCCTAGGGCTCACCGTACTGCTGGTGATTGCGGTGATCTTCGTGTTCCTGCGCCGGTTGTGGGCGACGGTGATACCCAGCGTCGCGGTGCCGCTGTCGCTGCTCGGCACCTTCGGCGTGATGGCGTTCGCCGGCTTCTCGCTCGACAACCTCTCGCTGATGGCGCTGACCGTTGCGACCGGCTTCGTCGTCGACGATGCGATCGTGATGATCGAGAACATCGTGCGCTACATCGAACAAGGCAAGCAGCCGAAGGAAGCGGCCGAGCTCGGCGCCAAGGAAATCGGCTTCACCGTGCTTTCGCTGACGGTGTCGCTGATCGCGGTGTTCCTGCCGCTGCTGCTGATGCCCGGCGTGACCGGCCGCCTGTTCCACGAGTTCGCCTGGGTGCTGACGATCGCGGTCGCGATCTCGATGCTGATCTCGCTGACCCTGACGCCGATGATGTGCGCCTACCTGCTCAGCGCCGACGCGTTGCCGGCAGGCGATCACGTCGACGAGCGCAGCGGCACGCACTCCAGACAGAACACCTGGACGCGCATCCTGGATACTTACGGCCGCAGCCTCGACTGGGTGCTCGCACGGCAGCCGCTGATGCTGCTGGTCGCCACGATCACGCTGATCGTCACGATCGCGCTGTACATCGTGATCCCGAAAGGACTGCTGCCGGAACAGGACACCGGTCTGGTCACCGGCGTCGTGCAGGCCGACCAGAACATCGCGTTCGCGGCCATGGAGGAGCGCACCAAGACCGTCGCAGAAGCGCTGCGCAAGGCGCCCGGCGTTGCGGGCGTCGCCGCCTTTGTTGGCGCCGGCTCGATCAATCCGACCTTGAACCAGGGCCAGCTCAGCATCGTGCTGAAGCCGCGCAGCGAACGCGGCGGCCTCGACGTCGAGCTGCCGAAGCTGCAGCAAGCGGCCGCGCAGATCGCCGGCATCGCGCTGTACCTGAAACCGGTGCAGGACGTGGCGCTCGACACGCGCGTGGCGCCAACCGAATACCAATACGCCTTGTCCGAAGTGA
Organism: Dokdonella sp.; assembly: GCA_040005635.1. Lineage (GTDB taxonomy): Bacteria > Pseudomonadota > Gammaproteobacteria > Xanthomonadales > Rhodanobacteraceae > Dokdonella_A. Next base: position 27,423 of record JBDTYM010000001.1, read on the forward strand.
ACTCGAAGGAACTCGCCACGTTTGCCGCGAGCATGACCGATGCTTTGCGTCAGCGGCGTGAGCTCGCCGATGTCGACAACAATCTCGCCAACAAGGGCAACGCGCTGAACCTGACCATCGATCGCGAGAAGGCCAGCCGTCTCGGCGTGCCGATGCAGACGATCGACGACACGCTGTACGACGCGTTCGGCCAGCGTCAGATCTCGACGATCTTCACGCAGTTGAACCAGTATCGCGTCGTGCTCGAAGTCGCGCCGGAGTTCCGCACCAGCACTGCCCTGCTCAATCAGCTGACGGTGCGCGGCAACGGCAACGGCGCACTGGTCGGCAGCAATGCGACCACACTGGGTCAGTCCACGTCGAGCAACTCGGCGACACCGTCCGGCATCGGCAATACCGGCAACATCGGCATTGGGGTCGGCGCCGGCGGCACCATTCCACTCTCTGCGCTGGCCGCGGCCGTGCAGGAAAACGCGCCTCTGGTGGTCAGTCATCAGGACCAACTGCCGGCCGTCACGATCTCGTTCAATCTCGCACCCGGCTATTCGCTGTCCGATGCCGTCGATGCGTTCCGCCAGGTCGAGGCGAGCCTGAAATTCCCGCCGCAGGTGCGCGGCCAGTTCATCGGCAAGGCGGCCGAATTCTCCGCCTCACTGACCGACGAAGTGCTGCTGCTGCTCGCCGCGATCGTGGTCATCTACATCGTGCTCGGCGTGCTGTACGAGAGCTACATCCATCCGATCACGATCATCTCGACGCTGCCTCCTGCCGGCGTCGGCGCCTTGCTCGCGCTGATGCTCTGCGGCATGAGCCTGTCGGTCGACGGCATCGTCGGCATCGTGCTGCTGATCGGCATCGTCAAGAAGAACGCGATCATGATGATCGACTTCGCGATCGAGGCGCAGCGCGGCGGTCTCGACGCGCGTGCGGCGATCCGACGCGCCTGCATCCTGCGCTTTCGCCCGATCATGATGACCACCGCCGCCGCCCTGCTCGGAGCGCTGCCGCTCGCACTCGGCAATGGCATCGGCTCCGAACTGCGCAAGCCGCTCGGCGTGTCGATCGTCGGCGGCCTGCTCTTGTCGCAGCTCATTACGCTGTACACGACGCCAGTGATCTATCTGTACTTCGAGCGCCTGTCGGACTGGGTCAAGGCCCGGCGCGAGCGGCGGGCGATCGCGCACGCGCGGGAGCGCCTGGCATGATTCCGTCTGCATTCGTTCTCCCCGCGGGAGAAGCTGGCGCGGCCGCGCGGGATGAGGGAGAGGCGTCGCGATCGTATGCGGTGGCCCTCACTTTCCACGCCCTCCCCTCATCCGCCTTCGGCACCTTCTCCGGGAGGGAGGGGAACCGGCCATGAACATCTGCGCGCCCTTCATCCGCCGCCCGATCGCAACCTCGCTGCTCGCGATCGGCGTGTTCACGCTCGGCATGATCTGCTACTTCCTGCTCGGCGTGGCGGCGCTGCCGAATCTTGAATTCCCGGCGATTTTCGTCACCGCGAGCCAACCCGGCGGTAGTGCCGACGTGATGTCCTCGACGGTCGCCGCGCCTTTGGAGCGCCACCTCGGCCAGATTCCCGGCATCGACACGATCAATTCGTCGAGCACCGAGAACAGCGCCTCGGTGATCCTGCTGTTCGACGGCAGCCGCAGCGTCGATGACTATGCGCGCGATGTGCAGGCAGCGATCAATGCAGCCGCACCGGATCTGCCGTCGGGGCTCACCAACGCGCCCACCTATCGCAAGGCGAACCCGAACGCGCAACCGGTGCTGATCCTTGCGCTGACCTCGGACACCGCGCCGCTGTCGCAACTGTACGACTATGCCGATTCGCTGCTCGCGCAACGCATCCGTCAACTGCCCGGCGTCAGCGATGTCGATGTCGCTGGCGGCGCCACGCCTGCCGTGCGCGTCGATCTCAATCTGCGTGCGTTGAATGCGATGGGCCTGTCGCCGGACCAGATCCGCAACACCTTGAGCGCTGCCAATGTGACGTCGCCGCTCGGTTTCCTGTCCGACGGCAAGACGACGATGGCGGTGTCGGCGAACGATGGCTTGCACGTGGCGGCGGACTTCGCCGATCTGGTGGTGTCGATCAAGAATGGTGTGCCGGTGCACCTGAAGGACGTTGCCAAGGTCTACGACGGCCAGCAAGACCAGTACCAAGCCGCCTGGTTCGGCACGCGCCGCGCGATCTTGCTGTTCGTGCGCAAGCGTCCCGACGCGAACGTCATCGGCACGGTCGACAGCGTCAAGGCGGATATTCCGCTGATGCAGGCGTGGCTGCCTTCCGGCGTCACGCTGACGCCGTTCTTCGATCGCACACCGATCATCCGCGCCTCGATCGACGAGGTACAGGTCAGCCTGATGATCAGTCTCGGCCTGGTCGTGCTGACAATGGCGTTGTTTCTGCGCCGCCTTGCACCGACGCTGATCGCGGCGACCGCGGTACCACTGTCGGTCACCGGTGCGTTCATCGTGATGTACATCCTCGGCTATACGCTCGACAACATGTCGCTGATGGCGCTGGTCGTGGCGATTGGCTTCGTCGTCGACGATGCGATCGTGGTGATCGAGAACGTCATCCGCCACCTCGATGCCGGCATGCCGCGCATGGAGGCGACCTTCCTCGGCGCCAAGGAAATCGGTTTCACGATCGTCTCGATCACCGTCTCGCTGGTCGCCGTGTTCCTGCCGGTGATCTTCGCCAGCGGCATCACCGGCATGTTCTTCAAGGAATTCACCGTCACGCTGATCGCCGCCATCATCACGTCGGCGATTGTTTCGCTCACGCTGACGCCGTCGCTGTGCGGGCTGTTCCTGAAACCACACGATGCGGCCAAGTCGACGCGATTCGGCGTCTGGCTCGACCGCTTCCACGCCGGCATGCTGAATGGCTATCGCGAGCTGCTCGACCTGGCGTTGCGCTGGCCGCGGCTGACCGCGCTGCAGCCCTTGCTGCTGATCGTCATCACGATGTTCCTGATCCGCCTGGTCCCGTCTGGGCTGTTTCCGCAGCAGGACACCGGCATGCTGCAGGGACGCACGAGCGCGGGCTCCGACGTATCGCCTTCGCGCATGATGACGCAACAGCAACTCCTCGCCGGTCTCGTGATGAAGGACGCCGCGGTGGAAAGCGTCGGCTCGCGCCTCGGTGGTGGCTGGGGCGGCGGCGGTGGCGGCAGCGGCCAGCTCTACATCAGCCTGAAACCGCTCGAGCAGCGCAACGGCGAATCGACCTTCGCGGTGATGACGCGCCTCAACAAGATGGCCGCGGCCGTGCCCGGCATCCAGATGCGCCTGCGCCCGGTGCAGGATCTGCCGAGCGGCGGTGGCGGCGGATCCGGCGGCAGTGGCGGCCAGTATCAGGTTTCGCTGAAGGGCAACGACAGCGTCGAACTGCAAACCTGGGCGCCGAAGCTGGTCGAGGTGCTGAAGAAGATTCCGCAGCTGCGCGACGTCGGCAGCGATATCGACGAAGCGGGCCCGCGCCAGCTGCTGCAGGTCGACCGCAACACGGCCTCGCGCCTCGGCGTCAGTGTCGCCGCCGTCGACAGTGCCTTGTATGACGCCTTCGGCCAACGCCAGGTGTCGACGATTTATTCCGACATCAACCAGTTCAAGGTCGTCGTCAGCGCGCTGCCGAACCAGGCCACCGACCCGAGTTCGCTCAGCAAGATCTACGTCGCCACCAGCAGCGGCACGATGGTGCCGATCACCGCGGTGGCGAAGATGGTCAACACGGTGGCGCCGACCGAGATCGACCACGAAGGCCAGTTCTCGACGATCAGCCTGAGTTTCAACCTGGCGCCCGACGCGACGATGGGACAGGCGACCAAGATCATCCAGGACGCGATCTCCGGCATGCGCATGCCCGGCGACATCCGCATGGATTTCGCCGGTGACTTCCGCAATTTCCAGAAGCAGCAGGGCGACAGCTCACTGCTGATCATCGGCGCCATCGTGGTGGTCTACATCGTGCTCGGCATGCTGTATGAGAGCCTGATCCATCCCGTTACCATCCTGTCGACGCTGCCGTCGGCCGGCGTCGGCGCGCTGCTTGCGATGGTCGTCACCAACACCGAGCTATCGGTCGTATCGATGATCGCAATCGTGCTGCTGATCGGCATCGTCAAGAAAAACGCGATCATGATGGTCGACTTTGCCCTCGTCGCCGAACGCGAACACGGCCTCAGCCCGCTCGAGGCGATCCGCGAAGCCTCGCTGGTGCGCTTCCGTCCGATCATGATGACGTCGATGGTGGCGATCTTCGCGGCGCTGCCGCTGGCGGTCGGATTCGGCGTCGGCGCCGAACTGCGCCGTCCGCTCGGCATCGCGATGATCGGAGGCCTGCTCGTTTCACAGACCCTGACCCTGCTGTCGACGCCGGCGATCTACCTGTTGTTCGCACGCATGAGCGCGCGCCGGCGCGAGCGCAAGGCGGCCCGTCTCGCTCGGCTGCAACCGAGCGGCGTGTAACGTTCCTCAAACGAAAGATTGAACACGAATGACACGAAGCGCTACTGATCAGAACATCCATTCCATTTTTCTTTTCTTTCTTCGTGTTCTTGCTATTTCAGGCCCTGCTCCAGCGCTTGCCCAGCCGCTGCGCTCATGAGCGAGCGGCGCCGCAAAAAGATCGAAAGGCCCCCATTGCGCTTTTACTCCGCAGCCAGCAACCGCCGCAACGGATCGAGCAGCGCGCCGTAACGCTGCGCCAGCGAGGTATTGCGCTGCAGCGGCTTGCGTACCTGCGCCGCGCTCGCCGTGCGCACTTCGCGTTCGACTTCGTGCGAGCGCAGGCAGGCCGCGTCGAACGCGAGCCCACAGTGCACCAGTAGCGCGCGCACTTCCGCTTCCGGATCGTCGAGCAGCGCTTCGTGCACGTGTGCGTGGATCCAGCCGGGGAAGCGCGCGTTCCACGCATGCATCGCGCGCGTGCAATCGCGCTCGAACGCGGCGAGTTCGGCGAGATCGTAGGTGAAGAACTGCGCGTCGCCGAAGTGGTGCTTGAAGCAGCTCCAGCACGTTTCCAGCGGATCGCGCACGCAATGCACGATCCGCGCGCCGGGCAGCATGCGCCGGATCGCGCCCAGTGTCTGCCAGTTGTGCAGCGTCTTGTCGGTGAAATGCGCTCGGCTGCCGCGCCAGACCGAGCTGCGCTGCAGGTACTCTTCGCCCAGACGCGTCCAGTCCTGCGCAGTCGCCTCGGCAACCCAGGCGGGAAAACCGCGTCCGCGCCGTTTGGATTCCTGCTGCAGGATCCACGAGATGTCGCCGCGTTCGCCGCCGCCATCGACCTCGGGGTGCGCCGCGAGGATCTGCTCGGCCAGGGTCGAGCCCGAACGCGGCATGCCGACGAGGAAGATCGCTGCGCTGCCGCGGCGTGCGTGCGCATCGACGGTTGGCGATGCCGGGAATGCTGAGAGGATATCGTCGACCAGCCCGCTGACCGCCGCCGCATCCCAGCGCACGAACTTGCGCTTGGCCGCATTTGCGGTACGGAACAGCTCGAACGCTTCGGCATAGCGACCGGCTACTTCCAGCATCGATGCGTAGGCGAAGCCGAGATCGATGCGTTGGGTGTCGTCGAGTTGCGGATTCGCGTAGGCGCGCGCGACCGCGGCGAGATCGCCGCCATCGGGCCGGAACGCCTTCAGATTACCGAGCGCGACCCACGCCGACGCGCATTCGGCGTCCTCGCCCAGTACCGCGTGCAGCTCGGCCTCCGCCTCGGCGAGGCGTCCGAGCGTCTTCAGGCTTTCCGCACGCAGGACGCGTGAAGGGTGATGCCGTGGATCGAGTTTCAGCGCAGCATCGAACGCCGCACACGCGCCAGCGGCGTCGCCGGACAGTTCCAGCGCGCGCCCCAGGTTGTAGCAGGCATCGAGCAGGCTCGGATCGAGCCGCATCGCCTGGCGGAATGCGGCGACCGCGGCAGATTCCTGTCCGGCCAATGCGAGCGCGGCGCCGAGGTTGTTGGCGACGCCAGCGTCGGCCGGACGCAGCTTGCGCACTTGATTGAACAGCGCGATCGCCGTCTTCAGATTGCCGCGCCGCTGCTCCAGCAAGCCGCACAGGCGCAACAGTTCCGGGTGCCCAGGCTGCAAGGTCAGCGCTTCTTCCAGCGGCAGTGTGGCTGCCGCCAAGTCGCCGCGCTCGAGCGCCTGCTGCGCCCGGAACGTCAGCGCGAGCACGGCGTCTGTCAAAGGCTGCGACGACGGATCGGCGCGATCGGGTGCCGGTGTGTTCATGACCGCGCAGTATAGGCACGGCGGCGCGGCGGCAGCAGCGCGCCAGTACACCAGGGGAGGGTCCGCCCGCTTGCCCATTCGTGCCACGGCGACTTGCGCGCGTCGCTCCGGATCACGACCTCGTCGCGGCGCTGCTCGCGGAAGCCGCCGAATTGACCATCGCCGTTGCCGACGGAGCCGCGTGCAATGCGCGGTGCGCGCGGACGCATCAGAAACCGAGCGCGCTCCGCTCGAGTCCGCCAGCGCCGCGCGGCATAGTCTCGAAGCGCCGCGACGAGGGTAGCGCCGCACCTTGCATGAGATGCGCCCACAACGCATCGAGGGCGGCATAACCATACGGCATCAACGGTACCCGCTGATCGCCGAACCCCGGCAGCGCGAGGAACGCATCGAAGTGCTGCGCGTGCGGCACGCGCCAATAGACCGGCGTGCGGCCAGCCGCTTCGAGCGCGGCGACATATGGCACGCTGGTGAATGCGATCGGCAGCAGGCCATCGCGCTCACCATGCGCAACGATGATTGGCAAGTCCGCACGCGGAATCGTCGCTGCGGTCGCGGTGACGGCCGTGCGCAGCGCGATCGCATCCGAACCGTCGCCGCTCCATAGCGCGCGCAAGCCGTCGACGCCGACTGCGGTCGGATCGCCTGAACCGTCAGTGCCGCCGAGCAGCAGGATGCCGGCCCCAGGGGGAATCCCGCTCGCATCCGCCCACCAGGCCGCGCGTGTTGCGGCATCGGGCGCGAACGGCGCAGCGTTCGCGTCGAGCGCGCCGAAATGGAAGCCGCACGGCATCGCATCGGACGATGCCCGCAGATACGAGGACGCATAGGTCGCCGCGATCGCGCGCCACAGATCGAACGCCGTCGTGCTCGCCGCGGTTTCAATCGTCGGCTCGTCCCAGCCGTTTGCGTGCAGATGGTCGAGCGCGCTGCGTGCTCGTGTTGCGGTGTCGGCGCCGCCGACCAGCCCGGCGTCGCGCAAACGCGTGCAGCGCGCGCTCCATGTCGCTGCGAGCGCACCCTGCGCACGAGCGAACGGCACCGCCGCAAAACGCGCGTCGGCCAACGCACACGGCAAATACAGCGCGGCCTCGGTCGCGTAGTCGTACAACGCGCGACCGTGCCCTTCGAGATGGATGTTCGGCTCCAGCGCGACGACACCCGCGAGCACCTGCGCATCGTCGAGACCCGCCGCCTGCAACACGGCGCCGCCACCATTGGAGAGGCCGACCGCGATCACGCGAGTATTCGACGGCGTGAACGGCGCATGCTGCGGATAAGCACGATCGAGCATCGCCAGACCGAACGCGGCCGCTTGCAGCACGTGGCGCCCCCAGCTGGCCTCCGGGTGGTCGCCGGAATGCGCATGCTTGATGGCGACGCCACGCGTGACGCCGACGTCGCGCGGTTCGAATTCGAGCGTCGCCTCACCGCGACGCGCGCGCGTGCCGTCGAGCTGCACGCCGGTGTGCGTAGCGCAATCGTAATAGCCCGTGCCCGTTCCCTTGTCGGTGTAGACGACCGCACAGCCGCGCGGCAGCCCCCAGGCCCCGGCCAGCGAAATCGCACCGTAGATGCCGCGTGAACCCGACGAAGGCGCGACCAGCAGGCAGCGCGCGTTCGCATCGAAACTGTCGGGAATCTGCGCCAGCACGCGGTGCGGCGAGTGCGCGCCGGCCAGCTTCGCGAAGGCCTGATACTCGCGCCCCGGCACGTTCGGCACGCTGCCGTACACGCGGCCATACCCGCCGAGTGGCCCGAGGTCCGCGATGCCGTGCCAGTTCGTGTAGATCGCACGCAGGCGCAGTTCCTGCGCGGTCGGCGCGCTCGCGTCGGCGAAGGTCGGCGGCTTCGCCCGCAGACCTTCGAGGCCCAGGCCCGCGCTCAGCAGGTCGTCTGCTTCGCGGTGGCGCGTCTCGCGAATCTCGCTGATCGGAAGGTCGGGCATCGGCAACGCGTCGGCATGGTCGCAAGCTGGTAGCGTAGCAAGCCCGGCCGCAGTTCGATGCAGCGGCTTGGTTGGCAACCAGCCGTGCCGACGAAAAATTCTGCGAGACGATCAATGAGCGAAGGGCCAGCCAGTTACCGCCGCGGCGTGCTTGCGATGTTGTTTGCTGTCGCGATGTTCTCGCTGATGGATGCCAGCATGAAGGCACTGACGCCGCACTATCCGGCGATGCAGATCGCCGCATTGCGCGGATTGACATCGCTGCCGTTGATCGCTGCGTGGGCCCTGCTCGACGGCGGCGCGCGTCAGCTGCTGCGCGTGCGCTGGCCGTTGCACCTGCTACGCGGCGGGTTGGCCGTGCTGATGCTGGCTGCGTTCACCTTCGGGCTGAAGACCCTGCCAATGGCCGAAGCCTACTCGCTGTTCTTCGTCGCGCCACTGCTGATCACCGCGCTGGCCGTACCGATCCTTGGCGAGCACGTCGGCTGGCGTCGCTGGAGCGCGATTGCGCTCGGCCTCGTCGGCACCCTGATCGTGCTGCGTCCGAGCGGCGCCGGCATGCTCTCACTCGGTGGCCTTGGGGTGATTGCGGCGGCGGTTGGCTATGCGCTGTCGGCGATCGTCGTGCGTGTGCTCGGCCGCACCGACTCGACGCAGAGCATGGTGTTCTGGATGCTCGCGCTGCTGAGCGTGTTTGCGACCTTGCTCGCATGGCCCGATTGGATCGCGTTGCGCGCCGAACATGGCTGGCTGCTCGCGGCTCTCGGCATCACCGGCGCGCTCGGCCAGTGGGGCCTCACCGAGGCGTTCCGGCGCACGCCGGCGTCGCTGCTGGCGCCGCTCGAATATACGGCCCTGGCATGGGGACTGGGCCTCGACTGGCTGCTGTGGAATACCTTGCCGGATCGGACGATGCTGCTCGGCGCCGCGGTCATCATTGCGGCCGGACTTTACCTGCTGCGGCGCGAGCGCGTGCACGAGGCCATCGTGCCGCCGTGAGTCGACATCGTGTCACTTTGCCGAGGCCGCCTTGACCTGCGCCGCCGCCTGTTCGACCGCTCGCGCAATCGCCGCCGGCTGCTCTTCCGGAATATTGTGCGAACTATGTGCGACCGCCACCACGTTGCCGCGCCTGGACTGCCGGGCGATGCGCGCACGTCCCGCGGCATAGCCGGCGTCAGCGGCCTTGCGCAGGTCCGCCTGATCGGCCGGCAACCAGTCGTTGGTACCGTCGGCGGCGAGCACGATCAGCGGCAGGTCCGTATCCGCCAGCGATATCGATTGGATCGCCGCAATGTTCGCAGCGTCGGATTCGCGCTCGGACACCCCCGTATCCCAGTACACCGCGCTGCGATAACGCTGACGGATGCTGTCGCTGAGACGCTCGCTGAGACCGGCGAATGGCGGCGGCACGCACGCCTCTGCCGCCGGCGTCGCCTTGTCGAGTTCGCCGTTGCGTGCGGCCTGCGCGCAGCTGCGTCCATAGTCGGTGTTCTGCGCACTCATCTTCGCTTCCAGTTGAGCGAATGCCGGTGCGTCCTGGGCCAGCGTTTCGGACACCGGATCGACCAGGACGAGGGCGGCGACCTCGTTCGGATGCGCGCTCGTGTACAACCGCGCGATATAACTCGCCAGGGAATGGCCGACCAGGATCAACGGCGTCTGCAGTTTCGCCGCGCGCACCAGCGCATGCAAATCATCCGCTGCAGCTTGCGCCGTGCGCGGCAGCGGTCCGGCATCGCTGAAGCCGTAGCCGGCGCGATCGTACGAACAGACGCGATGGCTCTTCGCGAGCAGCGGCTGCAGCTTGCGCCAGGCCATCGAGGTCGAACCCTGGCCGCCATCGAGCATCACGGTGGGTGCGCCGCTGCCGCTGCAGCGCAGGTTCAAGTGGCGGCCACCGCCGATGTCGACGAGCTGGCCGGGCGCTGCATAGAGGTCGAGCGAGAGATCGGGCGCGGGCGCCGCAGTTTGCGCAGGTATCTCGGACGCAGCCAGCGCACTGGTTGCAAAGGCACCGCACAGGATGCCAATCAGATGGTTTCGCATGGTGAGGTTCCTCCGCTGTCGCGGCGATGCTAAGTCGAGGCCGCGGCCGACGTCGAGTGCTGCAGTGTCCGGCTCGACGCAAGCGCGCAGCCTTCGCAACAAAAATATGCAGCGCCGCATTGCGGTGCGCCGGAAACTGCGTCATACCTGTGCGCACAATGGAGCGACATCGATGAGCGATCCCGCGATTTCCGCCGCGAACGCCTATGCGTTTCCCCTGCTGATCAAGTAGCTGTGGAACGCGCCGCTGGTTCGCTTCGCGGAGCAGGAGATCGTCTATCGGGAGCTGAAGCGCTTCACGTATCGCGCGTTGCGCGAGCGCGTCGGGCGCCAGGCGTCGCTGCTCGCCGGACTCGGCGTGACATTCGGCGACAGCGTCGGCGTGATGGACTGGGACAGCCATCGTTATCTGGAGAGTTTCTACGCGGTGCCGATGATGGGGGCGGTGCTGCTGACCGTGAACGTGCGCCTGTCGCCCGAGCAGATCCTCTACACGATCAACCACGCGGGCCCGAAGGTGCTGCTGGTCAACAGCGATTTCCTGCCCGTGCTGCGCGAGATCGCAGGGCGGCTGGAAACGGTCAAACACTTCATCTGGATCAGCGACGACGAACAGCCGGTGCCGCCGACGCTGCGGTTCGCCGGCGAGTACGAGAGCCTGCTGGCGGCCGCTGCGCCGGATTTCGCGTTTGCCGATTTCGACGAGAACACGCGCGCGACGACGTTCTACACCACCGGCACGACCGGTCTGCCGAAAGGTGTGTTCTTCAGCCACCGTCAGCTCGTGCTGCATACGATCACCGGCATGGCCGCGTTCGCCAGTCCGGCGACGCAGCAGCGTTTTCACAACGGCGACGCCTACATGCCGATCACGCCAATGTTCCATGTGCATGCGTGGGGGATTCCGTTCATCGCTCTGCAGCTCGGCGTCAAGCAGGTGTATCCGGGACGCTATCTGCCGGATGCCCTGCTCGATCTGATCGAGCGCGAACAGGTGACGTTTTCGCATTGCGTACCGACGATCCTGCAGATGATTCTCTCCGCCCCGAGGGCGCGCGAGGTCGACCTCAGCCGCTGGAAGGCGGTGATCGGCGGTTCGCCGCTGTCGCCGGGTCTGGCGCAGGCCGCGCGTGATCGCGGCGTCGATCTGTTCGGCGGCTACGGCATGTCGGAGACCTGCCCGATCCTCGCGCTCGCGCAAGTGCACCCGAACCTCGGCGAACTCACGCCGGAGGAGGATCTCAAGGTTCGCTGCAAGGGCGGCGCTCCGATCCCGCTGGTCGATCTGCGCACCGTGAATGCCGACCTCGAAGAGGTCGCATTCGATGGCCACAGCGGCGGCGAGGTCGTCGCGCGCGCGCCATGGCTCACGCAGGGCTATCTCGGCATGCCGCAAGCGTCTGAGCAGCTCTGGCAGGGCGGCTACCTGCATACGCAGGATATCGGCTACTACGAGCACGGCTATCTGAAGATCACCGACCGCATCAAGGATGTCATCAAGAGCGGTGGCGAATGGGTTTCGTCGGTGCAGATCGAGGATCTGATCTCGCAACATCCGGCGGTGCTCGAAACGGCCGTTTTTGCAATCAAGGACGAGCGATGGGGCGAGCGTCCGCTGGCCTTGGTCGTGACCAAGCCGGGTCACCACACCAGCGAGGACGAGATCAAGGCGCATCTCCTGCACTTGTGCGAGCAGGACGTGATCTCGCGCTACGCGGTTCCTGTGCGCGTGCTGCTGGTCGAGGCGATCGAGAAGACCAGCGTCGGCAAGCTCAACAAGAAACTGCTGCGCGAGAAGTACGCCGGTTGAAGGCGACGCGGGACCGCTGCGCGATCCCGGCGCGCACAGATCTCAAGCGGCTCCGGTCACCCGAAAGGATTTGTAGCGCGACGCGACCCCGAGCGGCGGCTGGCCGATATCGATGCCGGTCGTTGCGAGTTCGGCCTTGAGCTCGTCGCGGAAGCCGTGATAGTCGACCTCGGTCGAATGACGCAGGCCGCTGGCACGCGCGAAATGCGAACGGTCGATTTCGTGGCGTATGGCCGCCGCGAGGTCGGCGGGTCGACGATAGCGCCCGCGTATCTCGGCGCAGGCGAGCTTGGCCTGATAGTCGGCCAACGGCCAGACGCAACCGGTCGGCTGGAACAAGCCGATGAAGTACAGGTTCGCGTAGTCGGCGTGCATCATGCGCCGATACAGCGGCACCTTCGGCGCATGCTGGAAATCGATCAGCGATGGATCGAAGAACGGAAAGCTGATCCAGAAGCCCGTACAGGCGCAGACGATATCGAACTTCTCGCGGCGGCCGTCGAGGAACTCGACCTCGTCGCCGTGAAACCGCTTGATCCCCGGACGCGGATCGATGCGGCCATGGCGGATGAAGTCGAGCAGGTCCGAATTGAGGGTCGGATGATGGGCCAGCACCGGCTCGGTGTTCGTCGGCAAGCCGTAATCGCTGTAAGGCCCCTGCAGAAACGTCAGCAGCCGCGTGAATATCCATTGCCTGAGTCGGCGCGGCAGCCAGTTGCTGCGCAGCGCGAACACATCGGTGGGTTTGCCGAACAGGAATTTCGGCAGAAACCATTGCGGGCTGCGCATCGACAGACAGACCTTCGCCGCGACGCGCGCCGACTCCACCGCGACATCGCAGGCCGAATTGCCGGCGCCGATCACCAGCACATGCTTGCCGCGCCAGGCGTCGGTGACCGACTTGAAGTCGTGCGAGTGCAGGTAGGTTCCGCTGAAGGTTCCCGCGTACTGCGGATGCTTCGGGTTCCAGTGATGACCGTTGGCGACCATCAGGACATCGAAGTTTTCCGTTGCGGGCGAGCCGCTCTCATCGACGAAAGCGATCGTCCACTCGCCGGATGCCAGGCGCGTCACTTTCTCGACGGCATGCCGGAAGCGGATACGCTCGTACACGCCGAAATGTCGCGCGTAGGCTTCGAAATAGGCCTGCAGCTGACGGTGATCCGGATAGTCCGGATAGGTTGCCGGCATCGGAAAGTCTTCGTACTCCGAGAGCCGCTTCGAGCTGATGATGTGGGTGTTTTCGTAGACGCTGGAATGACCCGTGCCGGCATTGAACACCCAATTGCCGCCGACCTTGTCGTTCTTTTCGAACACGACCACATCGAGTCCGGCCTCGATGCAGTTCTTCGCTGCCGTAATGCCGCTGGGACCTGCACCGATGACGCAGACACGCTGGGCGCTCATGACGCAACCTCTCCGCATCGATGCGACCGCGCGCGACCTCGGCATTCCGTCGCGCGGATGCATCGCTTGGCCAACGCGCCGATATCGCGCGCGGGCCGGCGAGCTGGGACTTTGCTTGATGGCCGGCCGCACATCCGCGCATTCTAGTCCTGCGGTGCAGGCCGGGTTCGTGCGGTATCGACGAGCGGCGGCGTTGCGGAACCACGCGGTAGCTGCTGGGCCTGGAGTGCTAGTGTCCTGTCTCACAAGTAGCGCGAAGAAATTCCGGATGGATTTCGGCGCGAGACAAGGCGCGAGGAGGAGCCATAGCGGGGCTATGGTGACGACGAGCAACGCGGTATCGCGGCGAAATACGCCGGAAGTATTTGATGGTACTTGTGAGACAGGACACTAGCCGCTGTCCTGCGCGAGCGCGGTCGGCGTCACGATCAGTTCCTCGTTGCGCGCCGGCGATTCGAGCAAGGCTTGGAATTCCGCGCCGCTGATCGGCCTGCTGAACCAGTAGCCCTGCCCTTCGGTGCAGCCATTGCCGGCCAGCCAGTCCAGCTGACTGGCCGTCTCGATGCCTTCGGCGGTAGTGCGGATGCCGAGTTCGCGCGCCAGGCGGATCACCGCTCGAATGATCGCGGTCGAATCCGCGTCCATGCCGATGTCGCGCACGAAGGACATGTCGATCTTGATACGGTCGAATGGAAACGAGCGCAGCGACTGCAGAGAAGAGTAACCGGTGCCGAAATCGTCGAGCGACAGGCGCACGCCGTAATCGTGCAGTTCGTGCAATGCGGTGCGCGTGGCGAGATCGCGCGACAGCAGCGCGCTCTCGGTCACCTCCAGGTCCAGCCGCTCCGGCGGCAACCCGGCCTGATGCAGCGCGCTGACCACATCGAGCACGAAGCCCGCTTTCCTGAATTGCAGCGGCGACAAGTTGACCCCGACCTTGATCGCGCGCGGCCAGTTTGCCGCGGCCGTGCAGGCTTCGCGCAGGACCCAGTCGCCGAGCGGGCCGATCAGGCCGATTTCCTCGACGATCGGAATGAACACGGCCGGTGAGACTGCGCCATGCACCGGATGTCGCCAGCGCAGCAGCGCCTCGACCGCGGTGAGCTCGTTTGTCGCCAGCACGATGATCGGCTGGTAGACGAGCGCGAACTCGCCATTGTCGACGGCGTTGCGCAGATCCTGTTTCATGCTGCGGCGGGACTGCACCGCGATTTCCATATCGGGCACGAAGAAGCGATACGTCTTGCGGCCCTCACTTTTCGCCTCGTACAGCGCCATGTCGGCGCGCTTGGAAAGATCGGCGAGCGGCATCTCCGCATCGGCGGTCTGTGCGATGCCGATGCTGGCGCCGATGCTCACGCGTTGCTCGTCGATGTCGAACGGGTCGTCGAGCACGGCAAGAATCTTCTGCGCGAGCAGCGAGCCCTCCAGCGGGCCGGCCGGACACGATTGGATCACCGCGAACTCGTCGCCGCCCAGACGCGCAACGAAGGCGCTGTCGCCCATGCACGCAAGCAGACGTCGCGCCACGCCCTCGAGCAGCAGGTCGCCGACGCGATGGCCGAGCGTATCGTTGACGCCCTTGAAGTCGTCGAGATCGATATACAGGATGTTGACCGCGCGATCCGGCGGCAGCGCGGCCAACACGTCCGCCGCGAGTTCCTGGAATTGCGCACGGTTCGGCAGCCCGGTCAGGCTGTCGTAGAACGCGAGCTGGTTGATGCGCGACTGCACCTCGTCGTGCTCGATCGCGATCGCACACAGATGCACGCACTTCTCGACGATCTGGCGTTCGAGCTCGGCCGGCCCGCGCCGTGTGCTGTAATAAAACGCGAACGTGCCGACGACGCGCTGGTCGCGCGACTTGATCGGACTCGACCAGCACGCTTGCAGCCCGATCGGCAGCGCCAGCGCCTTGTAGTCGGCCCACAACGGATCGGTCTCGATGTCGCAGACCTCGACCGCTTCGCGGCGAAACGCGGCGGTGCCGCACGAACCGCAGCTGGCGCTGATCGGAACCCCTTCCAGCGCTCGCGAGTAGTGCTCGGGCAGGCTCGGCGCCGCCAGCGGATGCAGGCGACCCTGCGCATCGATGGTGAGGATCGTGCAGATCGTGTCCGGCGCGAGCTGCTCGGCACGCAGACAGATACGCTGCGCGATCGTCACCAACTTCTCGCCGCGCGCGACCGCTTCCAGGATCTCGCTCTGCAGATGCAGCAGACTTTCACTGGAACCGACTTCGGTCATCTCCGTCGCGCGTGCGCGCCCCTCAAGCGTCTGGTCCCTGTCACAGTGGACCTGCGGAATCCAATCCGCGCAGCGCCAAGCAAGGTCGACCAAATAACCAGCATGGCACGCGGGCGGGCACCGCCACGGTGACGCACATCACATACCCGAATCTTTTCGTTCATCAAACGGCTCCCCAGCCGAGGCGGATTCGCGCGCTAACCTGCCGGAGCGCCTTCAACCGACTCCCGCGTCGGCTCGCGATCGAACCGGTGCAGGTCCACGTGTGCCGTTGCGACCGGCCTGTAGTTCTCATCGAACGCGACGTCGCCTAAGCGCCAGCCGGCCGGCGTCCACAGCGCTCCCCAGAAGCGGCGGAAGGCGCCCCACTGCATCGCGATCAGACCTCGCTCGTTGTCGATATCGACCATCGGATCGCCGACGCCGGTCAATCGCGGCGGCTCACCGTACAACGCCGTGCCGAACACGACATCCCAGATCGAGAACACCTGACCGTAGTTGCAATCATGCAGCCGTGGCCGGTCCGGGTCGACGATCATGTGATGCAGACGATGAAACTTCGGGTCGACGAAGAAACGCGAAAGGCGACCGAAACCGAAACGCACATTCGCATGCGACCAATTCTGCGCCAGTTCGCCAATGAACATCAGCAGGGCGAACTGGTCCGGCTCGACGCCGATGAACAGGCCGACCGTGGCCAGTACCATCGACTGCAGGAAACCGTCGACATAGCTGCCGCGGTCGTTCGTCCAGCAGCTCATCTGGCGCTGGCTGTGATGCATGCTGTGCAGCGCCCACCACCAGGGGATCGCATGCTGGGTGCGATGCATCCAGTAGTAGACGAAGTCGTAGATCAGGTAGTAGACGAAGAACAGCGCCAGCGGATGCTGATCGAACCAGGGGATCCAGTGCGCCAAGCCGGTGGCGACGGCGTCGCTGCCGGTCGCAACCGGCGTGCCGCCGGCAAACCAGTTTGCCAATGGCGTCAGTACGAGATAGGCGAACAGCGGATTCAAGCCCAGCAGCATCACCAGCGTATAAGTGCGGTCGATGCGCGCATAGCGGCGATGCTGCCACCGCTCCGCCGGTGCCAGTGTTTCGAGCGGACGGAAGATCAGGCCGATCACAAGAACCTGCGCGAGCGCAATCAGCAGCGCCTCGGCGATCTCACGCGGATCGCCCGCCAGTCCGTTCAGATGAATAAAAGTCAGCGATGGCGTGACCGCGTTCGCGTTCAGCCAGTCGACGGCATGGGACCACAACTCGACCATGCCGCGATTGTAACGCCGCCGCCAGCGAACGCGGCCGGCGTTGCCGGCCGCGCTCGCAACTTCGATCAGCGCATCGCGACGCGATCGGTGCAGCTCACGTCATCGACGCTGACCTTGACGATCTCGGTCGTGTGCTGACCTTCCGCGGTGTCGAAGTAGTGGCGGTCGACGGCGATCGTGCGACTCGCGCCACGTGGCACGGTGTAATTGAGCAGCTTGCTGTCGGTGCTGGTGGCACCGTCTTCGGTCTTCCAGGCGGCCTTGTAGTGGATCACGCCGCTGCAGCCATCGGCGACGCACTGATCGCCGTTGACGCCGAACACGATACGGAACTCATCCTTGTTGAGGCGCATCACGACCGGATCGTTGGTCAACGAAACCGGGCAAGCCGAGGCCGGAGCGGCCGAGGCGATCGAGGCGGCTCCGAGCGCGGCCAGCGCAAGCAGGCTCAGGACAGTCTTCTTCATGGGTGAATCTCCGGGCAGTTGGGAAGCTTGCTGCCGCGATCGCCTCAGGAGTGGACTTGTCGGCGGAACAATCCTTTGTGCGACGCAGCAATTACGCTCTTATATGCACCGTATACAAAGGAAAATCAATAAGCTGAGAATAGCCTAAGGATGCGGCAGTGCGACGCACTTAGCCGGCTAGACGGTTTCCAGGCGCCGTGAGGGCGCGCGACCCGCGGCGATTCACTGGCTTGCGGGCCACTGCCGGAAGATCACACAGACGCCCGTGGCGTCGCGCACCGCAAATTCGAGGGCGCCCCAGGGCTTTTTCGTCACGTCGCGGCCGTTTGGATGCAGCAGATCAGGGCGACGCGAGCGGATTTCCACATGTTGTACGCCGATCGCATCCGTTTCGATCGCGATTTCGGGACGATCCCTGGCCGCGAATTCGGGACTCGCGACCAGATATGCCTTGGCGCCGTCGCGCGCGATGACGGCGAGGTCCTCGTCCTGATGCAGGATCTCGAAACCCAGGCCGTCGACGAAGAAGTCGATCCCCTCGTCGAGGTGGTCGTAGAAGATCTTCGGAATCAATCGCTGCAGCATCACCGCGCTCCTTTACGGCGCAATCATGTGCACAAGGGACGCGCGCAGGCGAGAACGGCGCGCAAAAGCTGCCAAGGCCGTCGCATAGATTGTGCGATGCCGGATTGACCGCCTTTCCGATCACTGCCGCGCGCAGGCGCGCGACAGTGCTGTGGCTCAGGTCGGCAGGGTGCCGATGAAGTCCGTCTTGCCGATCTCGACGCCGCTCTGGCGCAGGATGGCGTAGGCAGTCGTCACGTGGAAATAGAAGTTCGGATGCACGAAGCCGAACAGATAGTCCTGCCCCTTCAGGTGCGCATCGGTGCCCCTGATCGGTATGCTGATGTCGCGCTGGTCGCTGCCGTCGAACTTTGCCGCATCGATCGTCTGCACGTATGCGATCGTCTTCGCGATACGCGCCTGCAGTTCGTCGAACGTCGTTTCGTTGTCGTCGAACGACGGCCGCTCGACACCCGTCAGACGCGAGCTGGCGTTCTTCGCGTGATCGCTCGCAATCTGGATCTGGCGCGACAGCGGCAGCATGTCCGGAAACAGGCGCGCACTGACCAACACAGCCGGATCGATCTTCTTCGCCTGCGCGTGCGTGGCGGCCTTGCGCAGGATTTCGGCCAGATTGGTCAGGGTGCGGACGAAAACCGGTACCGAGGCCTGATACATCAGATGGGACATGCGAATCTCCTGGAAGCGTTCTTATGGGCGCCGGAACGGCGGCCGCGTGTCATCCAAAAAGCACGCGGCGCGAACGAGGTTGTGGCGGTCGGCGCGGATGCAAGCGCGCGCGCAAGACTTCCGGCACATCGCCGCCTTCGACGTCACGGTTATGCTGCGCCGCTTCGATGGCACTCTCCCTGCAACGACAAGGCGCTGACATGCTGAAACGTTCGACGACCGCGCTGCTCGCGGCATGCCTGATGCTGCTCGGCCTATCGGCGGTGCCCGCGGTTTTTGCCGCAGACGATTCCGCCAAGGAGAGCGCCAAGGATGCCGGCAAGGACGACTTCGGCAAGCTGCCGCCGTTCCCGGCCGACAAGACCGTACACGAGACGACCACTGTCGACGGCAAGAAGCTCAGCTACGACGCGACCGTCGGCTCGCTGCCGGTCGAGGACGAGAAAGGCAAACCGATTGCCGACGTCATGTTCATCGCCTACACGATGCCCGGCAAGGATCGTCCGGTCACGTTCGCGTTGAACGGCGGACCCGGCGCGTCGTCGGTGTATCTCAACCTCGGCGCGCTCGGACCCAAGCGCGTGCAGTTCGGCGCCGAAGGCAACAGTCCGTCCGATCCGGCCGTCGCGCGCGACAACCCCGGCACCTGGCTCGACTTCACCGACATCGTCTTCATCGATCCGGTCGGCACCGGCTTCAGCCGCGCGCGCATCCCGGAAGACGAGGCGAAGAAGAAGTTCTATACGACCGACGCCGACATCAACTATCTGTCGCGCATCATCTATGACTGGCTGGTCAAGAACGATCGGCTGATGTCGCGCAAATACCTGGTCGGCGAAAGCTACGGCGGCTTCCGCGGTCCACGCATCACGCACTATCTGCAGACGCGCCTCGGCGTCGCGATGAACGGCATCGTGCTGGTGTCGCCTTACCTCGATCCCGCCGCGAACGACAACGGTGACCTGTCGCCGCTGCCGTGGATGCTGACCCTGCCGAGCATCTCGGCGGCCAACCTCGAACGCCACGGCAAGCTGACCGACGCGGCGATGGCCGACATCATCGCCTACACGCGCGGCGACTACGTCACCGATCTGCTCAAGGGCCGCAGCGATCCGCAGGCGGTCGATCGCATCGTCAAGCGCGTGACGGAACTGTCTGGCCTCGAACCCGAGTTCGTTCGTCGTGCCGGCGGTCGCCTGGAGACTCAGGCCTATCTGCGCGAGGTATTCCGTGCCGAAGGCAAGCTCGGCAGCCGCTACGACTCCAACGTAACCGCATGGGACCCGTTCCCGTTCTCTCCCGAGCAGCGCACGAATGACCCGATCCTCGACGGCATCATCGCGCCGACGACGACCGCGATGGTCGACTTCATCACGCACACGGTCGGCTGGAAATACAGCGGCCGCTACAACGCGCTGAGCTACGAAGTGAACCGCCTGTGGGAGCGCGGCGACGTGGAAAACAAGGGCTCGGTTCAGGAGCTGCGCCAGTCGGTAGCGATCGACTCGAAGCTGCAGGTACTCATCGCGCACGGCTGGGGCGACCTGTCCTGTCCGTTCATGGCCTCCAAGCTGATCGTCGACCAGATGCCGCTGATGGGCGACCCCAACCGCGTGCAGGTCAAGGAATATGCGGGCGGCCACATGTTCTACAGCCGCGGCGACAGCCAGGCCGCACTGCGCCAGGACGTGATGAGGGTGTACGCGGCACACTGATCGCACGGCGCCGGTCGCGCCAGCGTCCGGCGCACTTGCGCGCGAGCGTGTGCGTCTCGACACTCGGCAATTCCCGGACGTCAGGCGAACCACGATTCTCTCGAAGGACATCAAAGGCGCGGCAAAGCTGGCGGTCGATGCGACGGTTGCCGTGACCGATATCGTCGAGGCCATGCACGCGAACATTGCGCGCATTCCGGGCCAGCGCGCGCCTGCAGCCACCCGCACGCAAGGCTTGACCGCCTTCATCTATCGCAGTATCCGCCGCGTGGCCGGCTGGGTCGGCTTCGGCCTCGACCAGGCGACCACCCAGCTGCAGCCCCTGCTCGACCGCGTCGCTGCGCAAGCGGTGGGGCCTGCGCGCGAGGCGCTGGTGGCAGCGCTCAACGGCATCCTCGGTGATCATCTGGTCGCAAGCGACAACCCGCTGGCGATACCGATGCAATTTCGTAACGCGGGCCGCGTGCAACCCTTTGCCGAAGGCGGCCGCACGCTGCTGCTGATCCATGGTCTGTGCATGCACGATGGGCAGTGGCTGCGCCATGACCACGACCATGGCGCAGCGCTCGCGCGCGATCTCGACTATCGACCGGCCTACTTGCGCTACAACTCCGGCCTGCACGTGGCGGCGAACGGGCGCGAACTCGCGCGCCGGCTCGAGGACTGGATCGACGGTGCACGCGAACCGGTGACGGAACTTGCGATCGTCGGGTACAGCCTGGGCGGCCTGGTTGCACGCAGCGCCTGTTACTACGCGAAGCAAGCCGGCTATCGCTGGCCGCGACTGCTGAAACAGCTGGTCTTCCTCGGTACACCTCACCACGGCGCTCCGCTCGAACGCGGCGGCCACGGTATCGATCTCGTGCTGGGGCTGAGCCGCTACAGCGCGCCACTCGCCGCGCTCGGCCGCGTGCGCAGCGCAGGCATCACCGATCTGCGCCATGGCAGCCTGCTCGACGATGATGGACGCGGTGACGATCGCTTCGAGCGCAGCGCGCAACGACCGCAGCACGTTCCGCTGCCACGCTCCGTCGCCTGCGCGGCGATTGCCGCGAGTACCGGCGAACGCGCGAATGACCTCAGCGACCGGCTGCTCGGCGACGGTCTCGTGCCGGTCGCCAGCGCACTCGGCCGGCATGCCGATCCCGCACGTGCGCTCACGCTCCCTGCGCAACGGCAATGGGTCGGTTACGGTATCAATCACCTCGATCTGCTCGACGATCGCGACGTGTATGCGGCGTTGCGCGGCTTCCTCTCGACAGCGCGACCGCGGCGCGGCAGCCGCGTCGTATCCGTGCAATGAAGATTTGGGTCGATGCGGACGCGTGTCCGAAGGTCATCAAGGAGATCCTCTACCGCGCTGCCGAGCGGACGCGGATCGAATTGATTCTGGTCGCGAATCAGCCCCTCGCCGTGCCGCGTTCCGCCTTCATCAGCAGTCGCGCGGTTGCGCAGGGCTTCGACGTTGCCGACGATGCGATCGTCGATTGGGCCTCGCCCGGCGATCTCGCCGTGACCGCCGACATTCCGCTCGCCGCGAAGCTGGTCGACAAGGGCGTGCTCGCGCTGAATCCACGCGGCGAGCTGTACAGCGCCGAGAACATCCGCCAACAGTTGTCGATGCGCAACTTCCTCGACGAACTGCGCGGCAGTGGCGTGCAGACCGGCGGACCCGACGCGTTCAACCAGCGCGACCGCCAGGCGTTCGCGAATCAGCTCGACCGCCTGCTCGTGCAGCGCAATCCGGCTGCCGGCGCTGGAATCTAAACGGAGCCTGACCGCCGTCGATCCGTCACGCCGATGAAAGCATGCCTTAAGTATTGGCAGGCATAGTCGACGCTCGCGCGGTGGACCTCCACGGTGCGTCCACTCCGGAATCGACGCTTGAGTCTGCTCAGTGATCCGTTGCCCGCCGCGCCGGGCGAAGCCATACAGGAATTGCGCCGCCGCGTTGCGCGCGCGCTGCTGCGGCGCGTCTTCGGCCAGGCCGAACGCACGTCCGCGGCCAACGCGCCGCTGTCAACGCGCGGCATCCACCGCATCCTGGTCTGCCGCATCAGCCATACGCTCGGCAACACGCTGCTGTTGACGCCGCTGCTGCGCGAAATCCAGGCGACCTATCCGGGCGCCGAAATCGAAATTCTCACGCGCTCGCCCGTTGCCGAAGACATCTACGGCGCGTTCTTCAACGTGCGCCGCATCCATTGCCTGCCGCGGCACGGTTTCAGGGCACCCTGGCAGCTGCTGCGCCTCATCCGCCTGCTGCGGCGCGAACGTTTCGATCTCGCGATCGACTCCTGCGTGCGCTCGCAGTCCGACCGTATCGGCGTGATGCTCGCCAAGGCGACCTGGAAGCTCGGCTACATCGACCCGCGCAAGAGCGGCACGCTGACGCATGGCGTGGAGGTGCCGGCGAACGTGCGCCACGTCGGCCAGCTGCCGGTGTACCTGCTGCGCAGCGCGCTTGGCAAAACCGCCCCAGCCGAGTATCCGCCGCTCGACATCGGGCTGACGCCAGACGAGCGCGAGCAAGGCCACATGACGCTCGCGCGCGTTCTCGCAACGGCCGAGGGGGAAACGGCCAAACCCCGCATCATCGGCGTGTTCGCCAACGCGACCGGCGTCAAGAACTTCGGCAGCGACTGGTGGCTGCGCTTCGCAGGCACGCTCGCCGCACGCTTCCCCAACGACCGCATCGTGGAAATCATTCCCGCATCCGGCCGATCGCTGCTCGATAATCGCTATCCGACCGTCTACTGCAGCGGCGTACGCAAACTCGCGCAATCGATCGCGGCACTGGACGTCTTCATCAGCGCCGACTGCGGCGTGATGCACTTGGCCTGCGCGGCGGGTACGCCTACGCGGGGCATCTTTGCGGTGACGGATCCCGTCGAATGGGGGCCTTACGGCGCTGGCGACGCGGTGATCGATGCGCGTCAAAAAACGCCGGAGGCCATTGCCGCCGAGCTGGTGCTGCCTGATCACTCCGCACCGCAGGTGTAGCGGAATTCTCCACCGCCGAGTTGGCGGCGGTTCTCGGTCGAGTCCGCTGTCTTGACGCCCCCGGTGTTCCAGATTCCCTTCAACGAGGAGCGGGTGTCGTTGTCGGCGTCGAGACGAAACTCAGTTGCACCTCTCGTTTGACGCAACCGCGCCATTCACGCGAGATCTCCCGAGTCTCTCGCTCGTGCGATTGCGCCACGTCATCGGCTGGAGGTCGCCGTAGTCGCGACGCGTCCGCTTTGCTTGTCTCCTTGCCCCGTCAGTGCATTGGCCACGCCCTCGGCAAAGCTTTGCTCAACATCCTCCATCGTCGTGGTGCCTCCGTATACGCCGCCCCAGGCGAAGGTCTTCTGCACGGTGAACGCCATGACCCGCTCCCGCGCGGGCATCGCGTAGACCTCGACCTCGCCGTCGAGGTGTATCTGGCCAAGCCCGGCCAGCATCGCCCGCGCAAACGCGTTGCCCTTTTCGTAGCGCGTGATCTTCACGTCCACCTGGTAGTCGATCGGAGTCGCCGCCTCGTTAAGCGCCTGCTTCGACGCCAGCTGCAATTTGATGCGCGCAACGACGCGTGCCTTCTCGTAATCGGCGATGGCAACGCCCGCCGCCGACGTAACGCCAATCTCCGCCCTATCCGCCGCCTTGACGACGGAACCTGCCGCCGCCCTTTGCGAAAATTTCGCGGCAGGCGGCGACGAAGCGCAGCCGGCCGTGAAAACCGCAGCCGCAATCAGAATGATCGTTCGAACAAGAAGCTTTGGTGACTGGCTCATGATCCCTCTCCCTCACGCTGTTTGAATTAAGGCAATACTGAATAAGTCTCCAACTGACGTCATTCCGCGAAAGCGGAAGCGCTTTTCAACAGCGAAGCTGGTCAATCCAATTTGCTTTTGTTTCAAGGGGCTAAGATCAAGATGGATGACCGGCCATTCGGCCGTTGAATACCCCGCTTTCGCGGGGATGACGACTTATTCAGCGTTGCCTTAACTCCATTCGAGCCGTCCATCCGTCTTGACGTCCATCGTCGAACCCATGAGAAGGCGAAGCATGGAATGTCGGCCCCCAACCGAGCTTCCGTTTCCCGCCAGAGGCCAGCCGAGAAGCTCCGTCCCGATTGCCGTTCGATAGCGGGTGTTGGAACGCCCGCCTTTAAGCCTCCCTGTGAAGCCACTCCATCATGCGACGAATTCGATCCTCACTCTTCGAACCCAATTGTAGAATTTGCCTTCGGCCGGTCCCACGCGTGCGCTTCGCCGGCATTCGCAGAGGAAGCGGCGCGGCCCAGCGTCGCACCGGCCCCGCAGCCGCTCGATCATCGCAATCGCTGAGACGCTCAGGCGCATACTTGCGGCGATGAAATCCCCAGCGTTGCCAGCCGACTCGAGTCGCCTCGATGCACCAATGCGCATCAAAGGCCGCGGCGCCGCCTCGAACCCGAACGGCCGCTTCGAGACGATCGAGAAAACCCGCGAGGACGATGGCTGGAATCGGGAGGAAGAAGCCGCGCCGCGACCACCGACGCAGGTGACCGAGGAACGTGCACGCTCGATCATCAGCCGCAACGATTCGCCGGATATCGGCTTCGATCACTCGATCAACCCCTACAAGGGCTGCGAGCACGGCTGCGTGTACTGCTACGCGCGGCCCTCACATGCCTACATGAATCTGTCGCCGGGCATCGATTTCGAGACCAAGCTGTTCGCGAAGACGAATGCGGCCGAACTGCTGCGCAAGGAGCTCGCCAAGCCCGGCTATGTCTGTTCGCCGATCAATCTCGGCGCGAACACCGATCCGTACCAGCCGATCGAGCGGCGCTACCGCATCACGCGCTCGATCCTCGAGGTGCTGGCCGAGTTCCAGCATCCGTGCACGATCATCACAAAGAACGCGCTGATCGAACGCGACCTCGATATTCTCCAAACCATGGCACGTGCGAACCTCGTGCATGCGTTCGTCTCGGTCACCTCGCTAGACAACCGCCTCGCCAGCACGCTGGAGCCGCGCGCCAGTGCGCCGCATCGGCGCCTGGAAGCGGTCGCCACATTGAGCGCGGCCGGCGTGCCTTGCGGCGTGATGGTCGCGCCAATCATCCCGATGGTGACCGATCGCTGGATGGAGCAGATCCTCGAACGTGCCGCTGCTGCCGGTGCGACGCGCGCCGGTTATACGATTCTGCGTCTGCCGTACGAGTTGAAGAATCTGTTCCGTGAATGGCTCGATCTGCACGTGCCGCAGCGCGCGGAACACGTGATGAGCCTGATCCGCCAGATGCGCGGCGGCAAGGACAACGACGCACGCTTCGGCTCGCGCATGCGCGGCGAGGGCGAATTGGCCGAGCTGATCCGCCAGCGTTTCGCACTCGCCTGTCGCAAGCACGGCATCAGCCGTGGCCGCGACGTGCAGCTCGACTGTGCCGCCTTTGCGCCGCCGCGCGCAGCGTCGCCGCAGCAGGAACTGTTCTAGCGCCGCGCGACTTCGTCCGACATCAACGTGATCGGCGTCGTTATACCGAACCAGCGCGCAACCAGGGTATCGAGGCTGATCTTGCCGGGGCCGGCAATGAACAACCAGACAAAGATCAGGATGTCGACGACTTCATCGAGTTCGACGAAATCGTCGAGGCTGCCGACGTTCTTGATCGCGACGAAGACGATCGCCACGATCATGTTGATCGTCATTGCAATCGTGGTGAAGCGCGTCAGCAGGCCGAGCATCAGCAGCGCGCCGCCGATGAGTTCGGCGCTCGCCGAGAATGGCGCGGTGAACGTCGGCATCGGCAGGCCCCAGTCGACGAAGCGCGCGATCGCGCCATCGAGGTTGTGCAATTTGCCCCAGCCGGTTTCCAGCCAGAAATATCCGAACACCACGCGCACCAGCAGCGGGCCGAACCCGTTCATGCGCGTCAGCAAGCGCAACGCGGTTTCGCAATTTCGGGCAATCACATCGCGCATCGGCTGGCTCCGGTTGGCAGGGTGGGGAGACACAATAGTCATCGAACCGCAACATGGGATGGAACTTTCGCGGCAGCCGCATCATCTCTCCCCGATGCGGGCCGTGCATCCTTCTGCGCGTTCGATGCGTACATGACCGTCGCCGTCGCGAATTTCTTTCGCTTCGTCGCGGCATTCATGTTTCGCTGCATAGCAGCAACAAAGGCGTGCAAGAATCCGCGCACTGCCCCGTTCCTGTCATGTGCCCGCCGGGAAAAGCGAAACATCACGAGCAAAACCGAAACTCGTGCGCGGCACTCACTATCACACTCACAAACGGAGTACTTCAAATGAACGCTTCCAAGCTGACCGGTATCGCTCTTGCCACGGCCGTTGCCGGCCTGTTCACGCTCGCCAGCGCCACGCCGGCTTTCGCGGCTGACGAGGGCAAGGTGAAGTGCGAACACTCCTCGTCCTGCAAGGGCCAGGGCGCGTGCAAGCAGGCGAGCAATTCCTGCAAGGGCCAGAACGCATGCAAGGGCGAAGGCTTCACGATGCAGAAGGACAAGGCAGCGTGTGATTCCGCGCAGAAGGACGCCAAGGGCAGCAAGTAAGTCCAGCCTGGTATCCGTCCGCGACCCGGGGTTCATGCCTCGGGTCGTGGACTTTTCAGGCGAGACGATGACGATGTCGAGTTCCGATCCGCGCTATCCGCCACTCGGTTATGGCCTCGGCCTGCGCGTCAATCACTACGAAGAAATTCTGGCGGGCACGCCGGCCATCGACTGGCTGGAAGTGCTCTCCGAGAACTACATGGTGCCGGGCGGGCGGCCGCTGCAATTCCTGGCGCGTTTTCGCGAGCGCTATCCGCTGGTCATGCACGGCGTATCACTCTCCATCGGCAGCAGTGATCGCTTGAACCACGACTACCTCGTACGTCTGAAGCAGCTCGCCGAGTTCGTCGAGCCTGCGTGGATTTCCGATCATCTGTGCTGGACCGGCGTCGACGGCAGCAACCTGCACGACCTGATGCCGCTGCCCTACACGGAAGAAGCGATCGATCATGTCGCCGCTCGTGTACGCGAGGTGCAGGATTTTCTCGGGCGCCGCATCCTGCTAGAGAACGTATCGAGCTATACCGCCTTCCACGCCTCGCAGCTCAGCGAATCGCAGTTCCTCGCCGAGATCGCACGGCGCGCGGATTGCCTGATCCTGCTCGACGTCAACAACATCTACGTCAGCAGTCACAATCACGGCTTCGATCCACGCGCGTATCTCGACGAGATCCCGCTCGAACGCGTGCAGCAGTTTCATCTGGCCGGCCACGAAAACAATGGCGCACTGATCATCGACACGCATGACGCGCCGATCGTCGATCCGGTGTGGGATTTGTATGCCGACGCGCTGCGTCGCTTCGGCCCCGTCACGACGATGATCGAGCGTGACGATCACATTCCACCGCTGGCGGAGTTGCTCGCCGAACTCGACACGGCGCGGGCGATCGCCGCACCCATCGTGCGCGCCATCGCCGCATGAGCGCGCTGGCCGAACTGCAGCGAAGCCTGCAGACGCACGTGCTGCGACCGCAGTCCACGCGCGTCGCCGCCGTCGCGCGTGCGGCCGTCATCGACAGCGCGGCGGCGGATAGCGCGCAAAGACTCGGCATCTACTCACATGCCTACCGTGCGCGTCTGCTCGAAGTGCTCGGCAACGATTTCCCTGGCTTGCGCGCACTGGCCGGTGCTGAAACATTCGAACAACTCGGTCTCGGCTATATCGAAGCGAACCCGTCGCCGTACTACAACGTGCGCTGGTACGGTGCCAGGCTGGCCGACTACCTGGGCAAGACGGCGTCGTGGTCGGTACGGCCGGAGTTCGTCGAAATGGCGGCACTCGAATGGAGCATGGGCCTGGCATTCGACGCGACCGACGCGCGCGTCGTCGATGTGGCGGAAGTCGCCGCCGTCGCAGCGCAGGACTGGCCGCGTCTCGGTTTGCGCCTGCACGCCTCGCTGCAACGCCAGACCTTGCGCTGGAACGTCAATGCGATCCGCCGCGCGGTCGACGGCGAAGAACCCGTGCCGCCGCTGCAGGCGCTGGAATCACCGCAGGTTTTCGCCATCTGGCGCAAGGATTCGAGCGTGCGCTATCGCCGGCTCGAACAGGACGAGGCCGCCGCGCTCGATCTGATCGCGCACGGTGCGACGTTCACGCAGTTGTGCGAGCTGCTGTGCGACTGGCATGCTATCGACGCCGTCGCGCGACGTGCAGCGGGCTTGTTCCGCGTGTGGATCGAGGACCAGTGGGTCGGCGCGTTGGAACTCGCCGACGCCTGAGGCATCCACGTCGCTCGGTCGCAATTCAATACGGCCAGAAGATCGCCAGGAAAATCCCGCCGAGCAGGCCGAACTTCAGCGTGTAGTACAGCGTCTTGTTGACATCGCGCAGGCGCTTGGCGTGTTGGCGCACGCGATAGAACGAAGCGAATGCACGATTGAGGCCGCCGGTGCTGTCGCCTTCCATGTTCGGCGACGCGGCGGCCGCGACGAAGCGGCGCGCGACGAAGCGGTTCAGCGCCGTGGCCCAGGCAAACTTCATCGGTCGTTCGACATCGCAGAACAGGATGATGCGGTCGTGCTGCGTCGCGTTCTCGGCGCGATGGATGAATGTCTCGTCGAACATCACGCTCTCGCCGTCACGCCAGCTGTAGCGCTCGCCGTCGACCTCGATGTAGCAGCGGTCGTCGCCCGGCGTCACCAGCCCGAGGTGGTAGCGCAACGATCCGGCGTACGGGTCGCGATGCTTGCGCAGCTCGCTGCCGGGCGGCAGCTCGGCGAACATGGCCGCCTTGACGCTCGGGATGCCGCGCAGCAGCTCGGTCGTGCGCGGACACAGCACGGCCGCGGACGGATGCGCGTCGTCATACCACTTGAGATAGAACCGCTTCCAGCCGCGCCGGAAGAACGAGTTGAAGCCGACGTCGTTGTACTGGTCCGAGGCCTTGATCTGCTGTGCCGCACGCAACGCCAGCGCCTCATCGCGAATGTCCTGCCAACGTTCGCGCAGGGGCGCCAGCTCCGGGAAGCGCTCGACCTCGACATAACGGCTCGCCGGCACGCGCGAGCAGGCGTACATCAGCACGTTCAACGGCGCCATGAATGTCGAGTGGTCGGTAATCTGCCGCGACAAGCGCAGGCGTACCCGACCGCGCAAGTGGACGTAGGCGGCCGATGCCAGGAATACCAGGAGGATCAGCCACTTCATGCTGTTGCCGGAAATACGTGGGAGAGGAGCCATTCATTGTAGCGGGCCGGCGCCGATGCAAGCGGCGGCGCGATGGCGCGGTACCTCGCCCGCTCCGGGTCAGCGCAGCGAACTGTTCCGTTCCGGCAACAGCGCCCGGGCAATCTGTAATGAAAAACTAACGCCTGTTCAGCTTTGGCGCCGGCATTGCAGACAATTTTCGATATTGCGCCGCAACAACTTTGCCGGAGAACCTATCCAGCGCGTCATTTTGCCGCGTGCTTCGGCGCAGCATGTCCCGGTGTGGCACACAACCTGCTCTTACGTGGTGCTCCATCAGCGGAGGAGGAAGCCATGCATCCAATATCAACGAGGTCGTACGCCATGTCTCGACGCCCAGCCGTGTCCCGCAGCAACGCCCGCACCTCACGCCTGTTCACGGCGCTGTTCAGTTGCGGCATGGCCGGCGCCGCGCTGTTCGCGGCCGACGCAAGTGCGGTGTCGATCCAGGGCGGCGACTGGGAACTCGACGTCGGCGGCATCGTCAACGCTTACTACACCGCAGCCAGCTGCTCGGGAACCCAGCTTGCCAGCGGTGTCGCCATGGCCGGCAAAGGACTCGGCTGCGCCGGCGAGAGCCACAAGACCACCATCGGCAACGGTCTGTTGCCGAGCGGCCTGATCACCAAGTTCAAGACCACCCAGGACGGCATCGACATCGGCGGCACCATCGGCATCATGGTGCATGCCGCGACCTCGTCGGGCGTCGCGCCGAACTCCGGCGTCGACGTGCGCCAGGCGTTCTTCACCCTCGGCACCGCCGAAGCGGGCAGCTTGAAGGTCGGACGCGACTATGGCGTGTTCGGCGCCAATGCGATCCTGAGCGACATGACGCTGCTCGGTGCGGGTGCACCCGCCGCAGCGAGCCAGCGCAACCGAGTCGCACTCGGTCACATCGGCTCGGGCTATACCTATCTCGACAACTACGGCCAGCTCACCTACACCTCGCCGACCCTCGGCGGCGGCTTCACCTTCACCGGCGGCGTATTCAGTCCGGTCGATGCCGGCCCCTATGTCTCGAAGGCCTACCCGCAGCTGCAGGCGCAGCTTGCCTACAACGTCGAGGGCCTCAAGGTCTGGGCCGGCGCCAAGGCGCAAAAGTTCTATCTGTCCGACTCGGCACCCGCCGGCAGCGTGCCGAGCAACACCAACTTCAACGAAGTTGCCGGCGAAGTCGGCGCGTCCTTGACGACGGGTCCATTCGGCCTGCTCGCCAACGTGCAGTACGGCAAGGGCATCGGCATCCTCTCCGACGGCGACCAGGGCGCGCAGAAAGGTTTCAACTATCTCGTGCAGGGCAGCTACAAGCTGACCGACAAGCTGAAGTTTGGCCTCAACTACGGCAAGAGCCAGAACAAGGACAATGACGTCTACAACGATCTCTACAACCT
The DNA here is from genome assembly GCA_040005635.1 of Dokdonella sp. Lineage (GTDB taxonomy): Bacteria > Pseudomonadota > Gammaproteobacteria > Xanthomonadales > Rhodanobacteraceae > Dokdonella_A. The sequence continues at coordinate 58,475 of JBDTYM010000001.1, forward strand.
CAACTTCAAGTCGAACGACAACATCACCGGCGGCCTCTACTACCAGCTGACGAAGAGCGTCACGCTGGCGGCCGAACTGGTGAAGCTGCGCTCGAAGGACTATGCCGGCAACACCGCCAAGCAGTACGGCGGCGACATCGGCGGCATCATCTTCTTCTGATCGCTCGACAACGCGCCCGAGAAAAAGCACTGCCCCGAATCCAAACCACGCGCCGGCCGCCCAACGTCGGCCGGCGCGTGGGATTGGACTCACGCCGCAGCCTGGCGCGCATTCCCGTTGCAACCGATCGTCTATGATCGAGGCCGCCCCACGCGCCTGCGATCGCTCATGCCCGACCGCGTCAACGACACCCTGCGCCGCATCCTGACCGCGCGCGTCTACGACGTCGCACGCGAGAGCGAACTGGATTTTGCGCCGCACCTTTCCGACCGGCTCGGCAATCGCATTTATCTCAAGCGCGAGGACAACCAGACGGTGTTCTCGTTCAAGCTGCGTGGCGCCTACAACAAGATGGCGCAGCTGTCTGCGCAGCAACTCGCGCGCGGCGTGTTCGCAGCCTCCGCCGGCAATCATGCGCAAGGCGTAGCGCTCGCCGCGCGCAAGCTCGGCACGCGCGCCGTCATCGTGATGCCGGTGACGACACCGGCGGTGAAGATCGATGCCGTGCGCGCCCATGGCGGCGATGCGGTCGAGATCGTACTCAGCGGCGACTCCTACAGCGACGCTTATCGCGAAGCGCTGTTCATCGGCGATGCGCGCGGTCTCACACTGGTGCACCCGTTCGATGACCGCGACGTGATCGCCGGCCAGGGCACTATCGCGATGGAAATCCTGCGGCAGCACCAGGCTCCGATTCACGCGATCTTCGTGCCGGTCGGCGGTGGCGGGCTGATCGCCGGCATCGCCGCCTATGTCAAAGCCGTGCGGCCGGAAATTCGCGTGATTGGCGTGCAGACCGAGGATTCCGATGCGATGGCGCGCTCGCTGGAGCGCGGCGAGCGGGTCGAACTGGCCGAGGTCGGCCTGTTCTCGGACGGCACTGCGGTCAAGCTCGTCGGTGCCGAAACCTTCGCGATCTGCCGCGAGCACGTCGATGAAATCCTGCGCGTCGATACCGATGCGCTGTGCGCGGCGATCAAGGACGTCTATGCCGACACGCGCAGCACACTCGAACCGGCGGGCGCACTGGCGGTGGCCGGCGCGAAGGCCTACGTCGAGCGCGAGGGCATCGCCGGCACCACCCTGGTCGCGATTGCCAGTGGCGCCAATCTCAATTTCGACCGCCTGCGTTTCGTCGCCGAACGCGCCGAGGTCGGCGAGGCGCGCGAGGCGTTGTTCGCCATCACGATGCCGGAGGAGCGCGGCAGCTTCCGCCGCTTCTGCGCCCTGCTCGGCGCGCGCAGCATCACCGAGTTCAGCTACCGCATCGGCGATCCGGCGAGCGCGCGACTGTTCGTCGGCGTGCAGACGAAAAGCGCCGGCGAGAATGCCGACATCGCGCGCGACTTCAGGCGTGGCGGCTTCGACGTGCTCGATCTGACCCACGACGAACTGGCGAAACTGCACCTGCGTCACATGATCGGCGGCCGCTCGGCATTGGCCGAACACGAACTGCTGTATCGCTTCGACTTTCCCGAGCGCCCCGGCGCGCTCGCGCGATTTCTCGCGGTGCTCGATCCGGCCTGGAACATCAGCTTGTTCCACTACCGCAACCACGGCGCCGACTACGGCCGCATCCTGGTCGGCATCCAGGTGCCGGATGCGGATCGGACGGCGTTCGCCGCTTTCCTCACGCGGCTCGGCTACGCCTATTGCGACGAAAGCGACAATCCGGCTTATCGGCTGTTGCTGCGCGCCTGACCGATCCCGCCATGCCTGCAGCGGAAGTCTTCGTGTGAACGACGCGGCCCATCCGGATGCGGAACTGCCGCGCATTGCGCTCGCGCCGCGTTCGTACACCGGCGATGTCGACGCTGCCGGCGCGTGGCGCAAGCAACAGACTTTTTTTGAACGCAGCTTGCAGGAGCGCTTGACCGCCGCTGGCGGCCTGGTGATCGGCACCTGTCTGCCTGCCGAGGCGGATGTTGCAACGCGCCTGGCGTCTGCCTATGCCAGGCAGTGTAGCGGCCTCATCCTGCAAGGGGGCACCGACATCGGCGGCGCATCCAGCGCGAACACATCGTCCACGCACGACACTTCCCGCGATTTTTTCGAGATCGCGCTGGTGCGAGCGTTCCTGCAGCTCGACAAGCCCATCCTCGGCATCTGCCGGGGCATGCAGCTGATCAATGTTGCATTCGGCGGTTCGCTCGTCGCGATGTCCGACGCGCAGGCATCTCGCCACAGCGATCCTTCTATATATACAGCGCATGCACACCCGATCGAACTCACCGAAGCGGGTTACCTTGCCATCTTGTACGGTTGCCGCCGCGGCCGCGTGAACACAGCACATCGCCAGGCCGTGCAGCGAATCGGCCAGTCGCTGTGCATCGAAGCGGTGTGTGCAGACGACAGCAGCGTCGAGGCGTTGCGCTCGCGCGTTCATCGCCATGTGCTCGGGGTGCAGTGGCACCCGGAGTTCGATATCGCCATACCCGATCGTTTGGATGGCGACCGCCTGTTGCGCGATTTTGTCGCCCGCTGCGCAGTTCGCTAGACTTGCGGCACATCCGCTACGCGTGCGATCGAATGTCCGGAGTTGACGAGCACGCGCGGCGCGATCGCGAATTTGTCGCGTGGAGCGGCAAGCGCGCGACCCTTGAAGGCCTGCGGCCGTCTCTTCGAACGGCGCGTGTGCCCGACGGATTCCCGGTCAGCTTCGCGCGCTGGCGCGATCGACGCGCAGCGACGGTCGAGGGGATCGCGAACCGCTCGAGCCACATGCAGCTGGCCGTGCGCAGCGACCGCGCCGGCGAGGATTCAGCGAGCGTCTCCAGTGCCGGCCGCTATCGCACTTGCCTCGACGTCGATGGCTCCGATCGACGGCGGATCGCAGCGGCGGTGGATGCCGTGTTCGCGAGTTACGCGCCCGCCCGCGCTGCCGACGAAGTCTTCATTCAACGCCAGATCACGCCGGTGCGCGATGCGATCGTGGCATCGACTCACGCGCTGCCCGACGGCGCCGCCTATCGTGTCCTCAGCATCGCGGCCGGACCGCGCAGCGATGAAGTGACGCGCGGTGCCGCCGATGTCGACACCTGGTACCTGGCGCGCGACAGCACTCGTCCGGACAGCCTGCCAGCTCATTGGCGCCCTTATCTGCGGACGCTGCTCGAGGTCGAGCACATCGTCGGTACGCAACCCTGCGAAGTCGAGATGGTGGCTGACCAAGACGGCGACGTCTGGCTGCTGCAGGTACGGCCGCTGATCGTGCGCACACAGGTCGAGCCTGCGTTGATCGCGCTGCGCCAGGCGACGGAAGCCGGCTTGCGCGCGCGGTCGCAGGCATCGCCCTTGCTCGGCATGATGCCCGACTGGAATCCTGCCGAACTTCTCGGCGAGCACCCGCGTCCGCTCGCGCGCGACCTCTTCGACGCGTTGATCACGCGCCGCGCCTGGCGCATCGGTCGCAGCGCCCTTGGCCACGCCGATGTCGGCGACGTCGGCCTGTTGCAGATCCATGCCGGTCGGCCGTATGTCGACGTGCGGACGAGTCTGCGTTCGCTGTTGCCGGCATCGGTCGCCGCCGCAATCGGCGAACGCATGGTCGATGCGTATTGCCGACGTTTGCGCGCGTACCCCGTGCTTCACGACAAAATCGAATTCGAGATCGCCTTCACGGCCGCACACCCGGGTATCGAGGATCGGATCGAGTCGCGCTATCCCGGCGTACTCGATGCGCGCGAGCGCAGTGCGTTTGCGCACGCACTGCGCGCGCCGACGCGGGCGGCACTCGACGGCCCGAGGGTGCAACGCCTGCGTGGCGGATTTCTGCGCGACCTGCACTCGCCGGTGCCGCGGGCACATCCGGCGCGACTTCGCCACGCACTGGCGCGCCTGGAACTGCGCAGCGCCGTCCGCTTCGCCACGGCGGCGCGCATGGCATTCGCGGTCGAGGCCCTGTTGCGAACGGCGGTCGATGAGGGTGCGCTCGATGCGACCCGCCTTACCGGCTTCAAGCAGTCGGCGCTCGTCGACCCGGCCTTGCCATGGCTGCGCGCGGAAGGCGACATGCAGCTCACACGCAACGCGGCACTCGGCCACATCCGCGCTGGAACGTTCGATCTGGCGGTGCCTGCACGTCGCGAAATCCTGGCACACGCTTTCGCATCCGCGTCTTCGCTGCTACCAGCCGGTTCTGCCGCGCTGGCGCCGACCGCGCAGGAAAGTGCATATCTGCAACGCATGCTCGAGCCGCTCGACATCGCCATGTCGCCGGTCGAGCTGCTCGTCCACTATCGCCGCTTGTTGCAGCTGCGCGAGCTCGGCAAGTTTGCACTCGCGCGCGGCGTATCGCTGCTGCTGGATGCTCTCCAGGCACACGCGGCGAGCCTTGACATCGGGCGCGAGGACGCCGGTTGGCTGCCGCTGCGCGATCTGCTGGACGCCGACATGCCGGCAGCGGTGCTGCAGACGCGTATCGTCGGCGCACGCCAGCAGCATCAGCTGGAAAGCCGGCTGCGCATGCCACTACTGCTCGACCGCTTCGCGCTCGATAGCATCCACTACGCACCCGGCCAGGCAAACTATCTTGGCAATGGACTGCATGGCGGGCCGCCGATCCGGGTTGACGCGCACACGCATCCGGACAGTGTTCCCCTGCACGCCATCATCGTCATCGCGAGCGCCGATCCGGGCTTCGACTGGATCTTCCTGCGTCGACCGGCCGCCCTGGTAACCGCGTTCGGAGGGCCGAACTCGCACATGGCCATCCGTTGCGCGGAAAGTGGAGTTCCGGCACTCCTCGGCGTCGGGCCCGAACGGTTCCGCCGGCTCGCCGACGCGCCCCGCATCACCATCAACTTCGACGCACGCACATGCATCATCGGTTAGCACCTTCCGTGGCAACGTTGGATTGGGACTACAGCGCGCTGGCTGAACACTATCGGCAACGTGCGCCCTACGCGCCGTCTGCGCTGCACGAGTTGTTCGCCACGATCGGCCTTCCGGCACGATCGGCCTGCATCGACATCGGCGCGGGCACGGGACGCCTGACCGCGAGCCTGCTCGCCGAGGGCCTGCAGGTCACGGCGATCGAGCCGAATGCCGCGATGCGCGCGATCGGATCCGACGAGTGTCCGCAGGCGCACTGGCTGCCGACGCGCGGCGAAGCGACCGGGCTTCCCGACCGCTGCTGCCGGCTGGTCACGTTCGGCTCGTCATTCAACGTGCTGGCCGCGGATGCGGCGCTGCGCGAATCTGCGCGCCTGCTGCGGCCCGGCGGCTGGCTCGTCTGCCTGTGGAATCACCGCGACCTCGACGACCCGTTGCAGGCGCAGTTGCAGGCTGTGATTGGCGGCCGCGTTGCCGGGTACGATCACGGCCGTCGTCGCGACGATCCGACCCCGCAGCTGCTCGCAGGCAACCTCTTCGGCGACATCGTTCCCCTCTGCGGCAGCGTGCTCCATACGCTGTCGTGCGCCGACTTCGTCGACGGCTTCCGCGCACACGCAACGCTCATCAGGCAGGCCGGTTCCGCGCTGCCGGACGTCCTCGAAGCGCTGGCAGCCGTGTTGCACGATCGCACCCACATCACGGTCCCTTTCATCACGCGCATCTATGCGGCGCGTCTGAAGCATCGCGCATGACCGCGGCGGTCATCCTCGCCGCAGGTCGTGGATCGCGGCTCGGCAAATACACGCGGCATCTTCCCAAGGCGCTGGTGCGCGCGGGCGGCCGCTCGTTGCTGGGCTGGCATTGCCATGCCCTGCGCGAATGCGGCGTGTCGCCGGTGATCGTTGCCGGTGGCTACCTCAGTGAGCGCATCGAGCATGCGCAGCTCGAGCTTGTGGACGTGCCGCATTGGAGCGAAACCGGCCCGCTGGCATCGCTGCGCGCGACGCAACCGGCGCGGCTCGGGCAGGACTTTCTCGTCGTGTATGCCGACTGCCCACATCATGCGTCGAATCTGCGGCGACTGTTGACGGTCACCGACGACATCGCCGTCGTCGGCGACCGCGCCTGGAGACCGCTCTGGCAGCAGCGGCACGCGCAACCGTTGGACGACGCGGAATCCTATCGCGGTGCAGGCGGCCTGCTGCAGGCGATCGGCGCTCGCCCGAGCCACCTCGACGAGATCGACGCTCAATTCGCCGGCCTGCTGCGCTTCACGCAGGAAGGCTGGCAATGCGCTGAGCGCGCGCTCACACAGAGCGCATCACCGCCGACCGACATGACGGGTCTGCTGGCCCTGCTCCTTGGCCGTGGCGAACGCATTGCCGACGTACCCATCCATGGCCGCTGGTGCGAGATCGACAGTGCCGACGATCTGCGTCTGTGCCGGCGTCGCCTGCGCGACGCGACGGGCTGGAGTCATGACTGGCGCGATAGCGCGGACGAACCACGATGGCCGTGATCTGGATCACCGGCCTTCCTGGTGTCGGCAAGACCGCCACCGCCGGGTTGCTGTGCAGGCAATTGCGTGCGCGCGGTGAAGCGTGTGTGCTGCTCGACGGCGATTCGTTGCGACTCGCACTCGCTACACTGGGCGGCGGCTACGACTTCGAGTCGCGCCGTCGCCTCGCGCATGCATATAGCGAGCTGGCCAGCCTTCTGGAAGCACAGGAGCTGACGGTCATCATCGCGACCGTATCCCTGCTGCATGAAATCCACGCGGAGAATCGGCGCAGGTTCGCCGACTATATGGAGGTCCTGTTGATCTGCGACGAGAAGACGCGCCTTCAAAGGCGGATGCTGCACGGCTTGCAGGTGGGCGTCCAGGTCGAGGCGCAGTTTCCGCCCGCTCCTGACTTGACCCTGCATAGCGATGCCGCGTTGCCGGACGAGATCGCTCTGGCGATCGCGCAGCGTTGGCAGGGTCGGCATGAGCGCTAGGGCGTTGTTCCACGACAGCCCGGAACGCCTGGGCCATCCTCACTACGATGTCGATCTCGTGTCGCCCGAGGTACCGAGCGGCGCTGCATGGCTGGCCAATTGCCTGCTCGAACTCGGAGTCAGCGTGTGGAAGCCGTGGGGCAGCGACGACCGCGCACACTGGCTGTCCCTGGGCGGACTGCGCCATCGCTATGTCGGCGGCGACAACGGCTGGTCGCGTGTCTTGCCCGCACTGCGCGACGGACGCGAGTTCGCATTTCGTGCGCAACCTTGCGTGCGTGCCCATCACGCATGGCCCAACGCGCATCCAGCCACGCGACTGACGCTTCTGTTCGTGCGCGATCCGCGCGACGCATTGTATTCCGCCTGGCAACGGTCGCGTCGCCTCGACGCGATCCCGCCCGAGCAGGATTTCGTCGCGTTCTGCAGCAGTCCGTTCTTCCACTTTCCAATTTCTCGGCAGGATCACCTGCTGCTCTTCCTGCGCGTATGGCGCCGCGCCCTGGATTCTGCAACGGGACATGTCACGCGCTTCGAGGACTATCGGCGCGACCCGATTGGCACCCTGCTCGCCGCCCAGCGTCATGCCGGCATCGATGCGAGCTCGCAAGCCGTGCAGGCTGCGGTGGCGGCGTCGTCGGTGGAGCGCCTGAAAGTCGAGGACAGGCGTCTGCAGGAGATCGGCGTGGTGCCCTCGACGATCGTGCGCGGCGAGCCACCCGGCGAGTACCAACGGCATTGCGACGACGAGGCGCAGCGTCGGGTCGGCAGCCGTTTCGGCGATATCTGCGCGTGGCTCGGCTATACCCCGCCGGCGGCCGCAGAAGCCGAGCGTCGCCTGCATTCGCGAGAACAGGTGCACGCCGGCATCCTGAGCGCGCTGGGCAAGACGGGCGTATGCATCGACAGCGCTGGCTGGCTCGCTTCGGCGATCTTCGACTGCGCCGCCGACATCGATTTCGCAACATCTGCGTCCACCGGATGAGTGGGCGCCGACGGCTCCTGTCGTGCGCGTTGCCCAGCGTTCGAAAGTGCTTACGCCGAAATCGCCAAGCGCTCGCTGCGATAGATCTGCGCAGTGACCAGGTACATCAGCAGCGCGGCAACCGCGGTGCAGCCGAAGCAAAGACCTAATTGCATCATGCCGACGGCATCTCCGCGCAACAATCGCGTGATCGCGATCTGCTGTCCCATCAGCGGCACCGTGTACATCCAGGCCTGCGTCTTGATCGGGAACACCGACAGCATCAGTGTCGGGATCACGGGTACGAACATCAGCAGCGAGAGATAAGTCTGCGCCTCACGGAAGCTCTTCGCGAACGCGGCTGCAAGCGTCTGCAGCGTTGCCAGCAGAAACACCAGGGGCAGCATCGCGAACAGTGTCAGCACGGCGAAGCGCGGACCGATTTCCAGGGTCATGCCGAGCTTCTCGGTCGGCAGGAACTGACCGGCGACCGAGAACGCGACGATGCTGATCAGCAACGTCGTCAGCGCGAACACGCTGGTCGCGGCGAGCTTGCCGGCGAGGATCTGGTTGCGCGAGACCGGATTGACCAGCAGCGGTTCCAGCGACTGGCGTTCACGCTCGCCAGCGGTGGTGTCGATCGCCAGCGCCATGCCGCCGACGAACACGCCGAGGATGAAGAAGTACGGCAACATGCCGAACATCGTGCCGCTGCGCGACTGCGCGGTGGACTGATCGCGATCGGCAACGGCGAGCGGCCGGATCACGTCGGGCGACAGGCCGCGCGCGACCAGGCGTAATGTGCCGGTGCGCTGGCCGTAGCTTTCGAGCAGCGCACGCAGGCGTCCGACCGAGCCTTGCGCATCGCGCTGCGACTGGTCGTAGATCAACTCGACCTGCGCCGGTTCGCCCTTGTTCCAGGCTTCGGCATAGGTCGGCGGAATGCGCAGCACCACGTCGGCGTCGGTGTCGCGCACGGCGCGTTCCGGATCATCGGGCGCCGGCTTGATCTCGACCCCACGCTGCTTCAGCGCGTCGATCAAGTTCGGCGCACGCTCGGCGCCGATCACCGGCAACGGCAGCGGCTTGTCGGCCTTCTCGATCTCGCGCGTGACGGCGGTATTGATGATCAGCACGAACACCAGCGGCGCGAACAGTGGGCCGGTCAGCAGCGTGTTGATGATCGTGCGGCGGTCGCGCAGATTCTCGCGCACTTCCTTCCAAAACACGGTGAGGGCGGAGTTCATTTTTTCCCTCCGCCGTCATTCGCGCGGACGCGGGAATGACGGCAAGGGATAATGGTTCGTTGCCGTTGCACGCTCATGCCGCCAGCCCCTCTTCCGAACCGATGATCTTCACGAACGCATCCTCGAGACTCGACTCGCCGGTCTGTGCGAGCAGCTGCGCCGGCGTCTCGTCGGCGACGACGCGACCGCGCGCGATGACGACGATGCGATCACACAACGCGCCGACCTCCTGCATGATGTGGCTGGAGAACAGCACGCAGCGGCCTTCGTCCTTCAGCTTGCGCATGAAGGTGCGCATCGCGCGCGTGGCCATCACGTCGAGGCCGTTGGTTGGCTCGTCGAGGATCACGTTGCGCGGATCGTGGATCAGCGCGCGCGCGATCGCGGTCTTGACGCGCTGGCCTTGCGAAAAGCCTTCCGTGCGGCGCTCGGCAATGTCGCCCATGTCGAGCGCGGCAATCAACTCGTCTGCGCGTCGGCGGCGCGTCGGCGCGTCGAGTCCCTGCAGGCGGCCGAAGTAGTCGATGTTCTCGCGTGCGCTGAGGCGCTTGTACAACCCGCGCGCGTCCGGCAGCACGCCGAGGCGACGGCGCTCGGCGAGCGGATCGACGGCGGCATCGATGCCGTCGATGAGCACCTGCCCGCGCTCGGGCTTCATCAACGTGTACAGCATGCGCAGCGTGGTCGTCTTGCCGGCGCCGTTCGGGCCGAGCAGGCCGGTGATCTCGCCGTCGCGAGCGACGAATGAGACGCTGTCGACCGCCTTGACCACGCCGAACGTCTTGTGCAGGTCCTTCACCTCGATCATGGCGCGGCTCCGTTGAAGTCGATGAAGGCCGGTGTTGCGCCGAAGTCCGCGATGCAGCCGGCATCAAGGTTCTTGAGATCGAGCGTATCGACGAAGCGGTCGACGATCTTCGGCAGACAACCACGCCCCATCACGCTGTGGCCCTGCCCTTTGGCGACGAGCTGGCGACCGTTCGGCAGGCCCTTGAGGATCGCCTCGCCATAGCGCGGCGGTGTCACCGGGTCGAATTCGCCGGACAGGATCAGCACGGGTTTGTCGCTCTGCACAGGCACATGGAAATCGGTCGGCCGCGTACCACGCGGCCAGATCCCGCACTGCTCGCGCAGCACGCGCACGAGTGCGTCGCCGAGCAGCAACGCAGCATCCTGTGGGCGGTCGACGAGCAGGTCGGCATCTTCGGCGCAGATCACCGACAGCTGCATGCCGCTGCCAGCGATATCGGAAACCTCGTCCGCGATGAGTTCGGCCTGACCGACCAGCGGCGCGGTATCGCCCTTGAGCGCTCGATCGATGACCAACGGTAGCAAGGCACTCGTCTCCGGAGAATAGGCGAACAGCCGTACCAGCGAGGCAAGACCGTAGGCCCCGAGCGGCTTGCTTTCGCTCGCGTAGGTTCGTGGATGACGTAGGGTGACCTGTTGCGCCTGCGCGACGAGCGCATCGCGCAGGCGATAAAGATTCGCATACGGATCGCCGAATGCCTTGGCGCAAGCGGGCGTGCGCGTGCAGTCGGCGAACTGCGCCTTCAGCGCAGCATCGAGATTGCTGGCGAACTCCGAACCCAGCACCAGTTCGTTCGGCGCCGGGCTGTCGAGCACGATGCTGCGCACACCCTCCGCATGACTGCGAAGGTATTGCTGCGCGACGCGCGTGCCATAGGAGACGCCGATCAGATCGAACTGCGGCGCGCCGAGCGCCTGGCGCACCGCCTCCAGATCGCGCACCGCGGCGGTCGTTGTGTACTGCGCCGGATCCGCATTCTTCGCCACCTCGGCGAGGCAGGCACGCGTGGCTGCACGGATCTTCTCGAAATCGATGCTGCCGGCGGACTGCGCGTCGGTGTCGTCGAGATCCTGCTTGCACTCCAGCGCATGCGAACCGCCGGTGCCGCGCTGGTCGAGCAGCAGCACGTTGCGATGCCGCAGCAAGGGCGCGAACGCGCCCGCCGCACGCGGATACACCCCCGTTGCCGCCTGGCCCGGCCCGCCGGCGAGCAGCACGACGATATCGCGTGCAGCCACCGGCGCGTCGCTGCGGATCAGCGCAAGATGCAGGTCGATCTTGCGACCATCGGGCCGATCCCAGTTCTCCGGTACCTGGAACGGCGCGCAGAACGCCGCCGTCGTCGCTGCCGAATCGCGCTGATTGAGTTCGCACGGCGAGAACGCCAGCGTGCCCAGCGTGAAGCCGCGCTCGCCGCTCTTCTGCACGATGGCAGCCCCCTGCATCGAAACCGCAGCCCGCGTCGATTGCTGCAATGGCCACAGCCAGCGCTTGCCGGCAAATGCGCCGGCAGCGACCACGACCACCACGATGAGGAACAGAGTGCGCTTGTTCATCGGAATCCATTCTCCGGATCGAACATCGTTTCGATCGATTTGCGGAACAGCCTGGCGATGCGGAAAGCGAGCGGCAGGCTCGGATCATACTTGCCTGTCTCGATCGCGTTGATCGTCTGCCGCGACACCTCGAGATGTTCGGCGAGCATGGCTTGCGACCAGCCCTTGACCTCGCGCAGCTCGCGTATCCGATTGTTCATCGATCGTGCCGAGGAGCTGGGGATCGCGCCGCCGATTGCATTGCGAATACGATCGGTCCTGCAACGATGAGCGGCCGCTCGAGCAGAATAACTTGGGCGAGCAGGTCGAAATCCGTGGTGAGTCGAGGAGCAATGGCTAGAACGGGCCTGCCTGCTTCCAGCTCCGTGCGCTGACGCGGTGGATGCGTGCGCCGAATGCGGCCGAACGCCAGGTGCCGAAGTCGCCGAAGCAGCGACATCACGGACGATGCCGCCAGCCTGCGCAAGCCTTGAGCCGCGAGCAGCAGCGTTGCCTCGGGCGAGACGGCGGCGCAGCGCGCGAACGTGCGCAGGAACGCCGCCGACCCATCGCAGCGCGCGACTCCGGCTCAGCGACAATCCTTGCGGACCCTCTGCGCCCTCGTGTCAAGCAAACTCCTCATAATCACCCTATTTCAGCCCTGGCAGCTAAGTCAAGCATGCTTTACACATGGACGCTTCGACGCGGTTTTGAGCCAGGCGCGGGCCATCACTGCACGAGATACATGGCCTAGCCGGCCACGGCGAGCACCGCTGTGCCGCGCTCGAGCGCCGCCGTCCCGCTGCGCGCCAGTTCGAGCAGGCGCGCGACGTCGCCGAGTTCGCCGAGGAACGTGTTCACCTCGGCGCCGGTGCCGGTGTACTCGACCGTGCGCACGCCGGCGCTGATATCGAGCACCTGCGCGCGCGGATGACGCCGCATCGTCGCGACGAAACGCGTCAGCGCGTCCGGCTCGACGTCGATCTTCACCATCAGCAGCTCCGATTCCAGATGCTCGCGACCGGTCAGGTCGACGATCTCGATCACGTCGATCAACTTGCGCGACTGCTTGATGATCTGATCGATTACCGCATCGTCGCCGACAGTCACCAGGGTCAAGCGCGACACCGACGTATCGTGCGTCGCCGCGACGGTCAGCGAATCGATGTTGTAGCCGCGCGCGGCGAACATGCCGGCGACGCGTGCGAGCGCGCCGGCTTCGTTTTGCAGGAGGATGGAAATGATTCGACGCATGCAGTGGTCCCGGGTTCTCTGCCGTCATTCCCGCGCAAGCGGGAATCCACGGTGCGTTGGTTGCGACTCGAAACGCCGATGGATTTCCGCGTTCACGGAAATGATGTCGGCTTCGTAGCTGCTGCTCGAGTCGTTCAAAACATCTCCGCCGGCCCCGCCTCGCGCGCAACCGCGGCCGTGCGTGAGGGGATGTGGTCGCCGGTGATCATTTCGGCATAGCTCGCGCCGGGACCGACCATCGGATACACGCCGGCATCCGGATCGATCATGACTTCGAGGAACGCCGGACCGTCGAACGCGACAAACTCGGCAACGACGCGCGCGAGATCCTCGCGCTTGTCCAAGCGTCGCGCCCATGGAAAGCCATCGGCTTCGGCCGCCTTGACGAAATCCTTCTTGTGCAGACTCTTGTCGCTGCCGGAGAAGCGTCCCTTGAAGAACAACTTCTGCCACTGCCGCACCATGCCGTCGCCGAAGTTGTTGAGCACGACGACCTTGATCGGCAGATTGTAGGTGGTGACGGTCTCGAGCTCGCCCAGGTTCATGCGGATGCTGGCATCGCCGTCGATGTCGACGACCACTCGATCGCGTCGCGCGAACTGCGCGCCGATCGCTGCCGGCAGGCCGAAACCCATGGTGCCCATCGAACCCGACGTCAGCCACAGGCGCGGCTCGCGGAAATCGAAATACTGCGCGGCCCACATCTGATGCTGGCCGACACCGGTACTGATGATCGCCTTGCCGCCGGTGCGCTTGTTGATTTCCTCGATCACCGCATACGGCTGGATCAGCGCAGCGTCGCGATCGTAGTTCATCGCATAGGTCTGCTTGAGTTCGGCGATATGCGCATGCCAGGCCGCGAAGCGCGCCGCTGCGGTGGCTGCGACGCCCTTCGCCATGCCGAACGCGCGCAGGCGTTCGAGCGCGCGCGAAAGATCGCCAAGGTGGTGCCAGTCGACGCGCTTGACCTTGTTGATCTCGGCCGGATCGACATCGAGATGCGCGACGAACTTCGCGCGCGGTGCGAATTTCAGCGGCACGCCGGCGACGCGATCGTCGAAGCGCGCGCCGATCGCGAGCAGCAGGTCGCAATCCTCGATGGCATAGTTCGCGAACGCGGTGCCGTGCATGCCGAGCATGTGCAGCGACAGCGGCTCGGTCGTGTCGTAGGCGCCGAGGCCCATCAATGTCGTCGTGACGGGAATGCCGAACGCGTGCGCGAAATCGCGCAGGGCCTGCGCGGCCTCGGCCGCGATGACGCCGCCGCCGGCATAGATCAGCGGGCGTTCGGCGCGCACGAGCGCATCGAACAGTCGCGCACAGTCGGCATCGGCGAGCGTGGCTTCGGCGACCGCACGCAGGCGTGCGCGATAGCCCGGCACCGGCAGCACGCCGGTGCCGGCGAACAGCAGGTTCGCGTTCTGCACGTCCTTCGGAATATCGACGACGACCGGACCCGGTCTGCCGCTGCGTGCGATTTCGAACGCGCTACGCAGCGTCGCCTCCAGCTTGGATGCATCGGTGACGAGGAACACGTGTTTCGCGCACGAGCCCATGATGCTGCTGATCGGCGCTTCCTGAAACGCATCCGTGCCGATGGCCGCAGTCGGCACCTGGCCGCACACCACCACGATCGGGATCGAATCGGCCATCGCATCGCGCACCGGAGTGACCGTGTTGGTCGCACCCGGTCCCGACGTGACGAGCGCGACGCCGACCTTGCCGGACGCGCGCGCGTAACCCTGCGCCATGAAGCCGGCACCCTGCTCGTTCGCCGGCACGATCAATGGAAGCGGCTCGCTGCCGTCGCTGCGCGGATGCGCATGGTTGTAACGAAACACGGCGTCATAGACCGGCAGGATCGCGCCACCCGAATACCCGAAGATGACGTCGACGCCCTCGTCGGCGAGCACCTGCACGACGATGTCGGCGCCGGACAAGGTGGCGCCGGCGAGCGGGTGCCCGCTGCGAGCGACGTCGATTTCGCGGGGAGATTCGATCACGGCATTCACGGCAACGACACTCCACAGGGTTTTACTTCGTCATTCCGGCGAACGCCGGAATCCATTTTGATCTTCAAGCTCGATGGATCCCGGCCTGCGCCGGGATGACGAGATCGGTTGCACGGACAATTCGGCTGCGATCAAGCCTCGTTGAGCCAGGTCATCTTCTTGCGCAGCTCGGCGCCAACCTTCTCGATCGGATGATCGAGATCGGCCTGCTTCAATCGCTTGTAGTTCGGCAGGCCCGCCTTGTATTCCGCGGTCCAATTCCTTGCGAACGTGCCGTCCTGGATATCGGTCAGCACCGCCTTCATGCGTTCCTTCGTCGCCGCATCGACGATGCGCGGTCCACTCACGTAGTCGCCGTATTGCGCGGTCTCGGAAATGAAGGTGAGCATCTTGGTGATGCCGCCCTGATAGAGCAGATCGACGATCAACTTCAATTCGTGCAGTACTTCGTAGTACGCGATCTCGGGCCGGTAGCCCGCTTCGACCAGCGTTTCGAAGCCCTTGATCACCAGTTCGCTGGCGCCGCCGCAGAGCACGGCCTGTTCGCCGAACAGATCGGTCTCGGTCTCTTCCTTGAAGTCGGTTTCAATCAGCAGCGCGCGTGCGCCGCCCAGGCCGGCCGCGTAGGCCATCGCACGGTCCTTCGCGTTCTTCGTCACGTCCTGGTACACCGCGTACAGGCACGGCACGCCACGACCGATCTCGTATTCGGTGCGCACCAGCGCACCCGGCCCCTTCGGCGCGACAAGGATTACATCGATGTCGTTGCGTGGGGCGATCGTCTTGAAGTGCACGTTGAAGCCATGCGCGAACAGCAGCGCGGCACCCGGCTGGATGTTCGGCGCGATGACGTCTTCATAGAGCTTGGGCTGCACCATGTCCGGCGTCAGCACGGCGACGAGGTCGGCACCGCGTACCGCCTCTTCCGGTGTCGCCACCGCGAAGCCATCGGCGGTGGCCTTCGCCGAGGTCGGGCCACCCGGCCGCAGGCCGACGACGACGTCGAGGCCGGAGTCGCGCAGGTTCAGCGCGTGCGCGCGACCCTGGCTGCCGTAGCCGAGGATCGCAATGCGGGAGTTTTGCAGGGCTTGCGTGGTGACGGTGGCGGACATGCGGTTACTCCGTTCTGTGACTGCTTCTTGATGAATGATGGACATCGATTCGATGCAACTACTTTGGATTCGCTAGGAAGTCACCGCACCTTTCGCCGCGGAACCGACCAACTGCGCGTATTTCGCGAGCACGCCACGCACAACCTTCGGCACCGGCGCGACCCAGTCGCGTCGCCTGGCGTCCAGATCCGCGTCCGTCTCCACGACGCGACGCGTCGCATCGATGACGATGCGGTCGCCTTCGCGCAGCAATCCAATCGGCCCACCACGCGCCGCTTCGGGCGCGACATGCCCGACCATGAAACCGTGCGTGGCTCCGCTGAAGCGGCCGTCGGTCATCAGTGCAACGTCGTCGCCGAGCCCACGTCCGACCAGGGCGGCAGTGACGGCGAGCATCTCGCGCATGCCGGGGCCGCCGGCTGGACCTTCGTTGCGGATCACGATGACGTCGCCCGGCTGGATCACGCCGCCTTGCACTGCCTTGAACGTCGCCTCTTCGCTTTCGAACACGCGCGCAATCCCTTCGAAGTGCAGGCGGCCCTTGCCGGCGAGTTTCAGAATGCAACCTTCCGGCGCGAGGTTGCCGTACAGGATCGAATAGCCGCCGCGCGGTTTGAATGCGCGCGCGACCGGCACGACGACTTGCTGATCTTGCGGCGCCGGCGGCGCCGCATCGAGTTCCTCGAACAATGTGCGCCCGGTTACCGTCGGTGCGTCATCGATCAGGCCGGCCGCGCGCAGCTCGCGCGCGACCTGGGCGAGGCCGCCCGCCGCCGTCATTTCGATCGCGGTGTAGCGGCCGCCCGGCATCAGGTCGGCAATCACCGGCGTCGCCACCGAAGCGGCCTCGAAATCCTCCAGCGTCAACGCGACGCCGGCTTCGTTCGCGATCGCGAGCAGGTGCAGCACCGCATTGGTTGAACCGGCTGTCGCCGCAACGATGCGTGCTGCGTTGCGAAATGCGGTCGGCGACAGTATCTCGCGCGGGCGGCGATTCGCGGCCAACGCCGCCAGCGCCAGCTCGCCGCAACAACGTGCGGCGTCGCGCTTGGCCGGATCGGTCGCGGCGATATCGTTGAGGCCGAGTGGCGACAGGCCGAGCGCAGTCAACACCATCGCCATCGTGTTCGCGGTGAACTGGCCGCCACAGGCGCCCGCGCCGGGGCAGGCCTTGCGCTCGACATCACCGAGGCGCGCGTCATCGATCTTGCCGGCGCCGTGCGCGCCGACGGCCTCGAATACTTGCTGGATCGTGATCGATTGGCCGTCCAGACGTCCGTGCGCGATGCTGCCGCCGTATAGCGCGACGCCTGGGATGTCGAGCCGCGCCAGTGCCATCGCCGCAGCCGGAATCGTCTTGTCGCAGCCGCACAGTACGACCATCGCATCGAGGCAATGGCCATCGACGGCGAGTTCGATCGAGTCGGTGATGACCTCGCGGCTGACCAGCGAAGCGCGCATGCCCGACGTGCCCATCGCGATGCCGTCGGTCACCGCGATCGTGTTGAACTCGATCGGCGTGCCGCCGGCTGCGCGAATACCCTCGCTGGCCGCTGCGGCAAGATCGCGCAGATTCAGATTGCACGGCGAGATGTTCGACCACGTGTGAACCACCGCCACCAGCGGGCGTTGAATCTCGGCCTGACTGAGTCCGGTCGCATACAACATCGCGCGCGCCGGCGCGCGATCCGGGCCGGTCTTGATCGCGTCGCTGCGCATCGGTGGATGCACCACCGCGTCGATCTTGCGCGTGTCACTCATGCGGCGGCCCGCTGCTGCGCCGCCAGTGCGGCGAGTACGGAGTCGCCGACTTCGCGTGTGCTCGCGCTGCCGCCGAGATCACGCGTGAGTTCGCTGCTGGCGAGCACGCTCTCGACGGCGGCCTCGACCGCTGCGGCCTCGGCCTCGAGTCCGAGCGAATGCCGCAGCAGCAGTGCCGCACTGAGGATCGCGCCGAGCGGATTGGCGAGTCCCTGGCCGGCGATGTCCGGCGCCGAGCCGTGGATCGGCTCATACAACCCGACCTTGCCGGCGCCGAGCGAAGCCGATGGCAGCAAGCCGAGCGAACCGGCCAGCGCGGCCGCTTCGTCGGTGAGGATGTCACCGAACAGGTTCTCGGTGACGACGACGTCGTAGGCCGACGGCCGCGTCAGCAGCAACATCGCCATCGAATCGACCAGCTGGTGTTCGAGCTTGATGTCCGTGTAGTCGGCAGCGACGCGCGTGACGGTCTCGCGCCACAGACGCGAGGTCTCGAGCACGTTCGCCTTGTCAACCGAGGTCACGTGCTTGCGCCGGCCGCGAGCGAGGTCGAATGCGCGGCGCGCGACGCGCTCGATTTCGGCGACCGTGTACTTCGTCTCGTCGGTTGCCGTGTCGGACGTGCGCGTCTTCGCGCCGAAGTAGGCACCGCCGGTCAGTTCGCGCACGAACAGCACATCGACACCGGCGAGCTTCTCGTTCTTGAGCGGCGACAGACCGGCCAGACGCGGGTGCACGTTGACCGGACGCAGGTTCGCGAACACGCCCAGCCCCGCACGCAGCGCGAGCAGGCCCTGCTCCGGACGTACTTTCGACGTCGGGTCGGACCACTTCGGCCCACCGACCGCACCCAGCAAGACCGCATCGGCCGCCTGACACGCCGTCAACGTGGAGGCGGGCAGCGGTTCGCCCTGCGCGTCGATCGCACTGCCGCCGATCGCATGCTCGCTGAAGGCGAACTCGTGGCCGTGCCGGCGCGCAATCTCCTGCAGCACTTCGACCGCCGCGGCCGTGACTTCGGGGCCGATACCATCGCCGGGTAAAACTGCAATCTTTGCTTTCATCTCGTTTCTCTTTTTGTGCCTTCTCCCCTCGGGAGAAGGAGCCCGAAGGGCGGATACGTATCGAAGCCGTCCTCAGTCGGCTGAGGAAGAGGCAGCAAGCCGACTGGAGGACGTTTCATGGACGAATGCTTGGGATACATTGCCTTGCTTTTTCCTCGCACAGCCGTTCGGGCCGCCATCTCCGGATGGTCGAGGGGAAACCAAAACTACGCAGCCTCCCGCGCTTTCTCGAACGCCGCAATCGCCGCTTCATGCTTGAGCAGGAAACCGAGCTGATCGACACCCTCGAGCAGACAGTGGCGCGCGAACGCGTCGAGCTCGAAGGTGAAGCGCCCACCATCCGGCAGTTCGATGAAGCCACCCGCGATGTCGATCGTCAGTTCGATTCCCGGGTGTTCGATCAGGTAACGATGTTCGCCCTCGGCGAGCACGACGGCGAGCACACCATTCTTCAGCGCGTTGCTGCGGAAGATATCGGCGATCTCGGAGCTCAGCACCGCCTGGATGCCGTAGTCGGCCAGTGCCCATGGCGCGTGCTCGCGTGACGAGCCGCAGCCGAAATTGCGCCCGGCGACGAGAATCCCGGCGCCTTTCGCTTGCGGCTGATTCAGCACGAAGTCGGGGTTGTCGCTCCCATCGTCGCGATAGCGCCAGTCATTGAACAGCACACGGCCGAGGCCAGTACGCTGCGTGGTGGTCAGGAAGCGCGCCGGGATGATGCGGTCGGTGTCGATGTTCTCGAACGGCAGCACGACAGTGCGCGAGCGGATCGTGGTCAGGGGTTTCATGGATGCTGGGCACCGGATGTGCTGCGGGAGTCGCCGGAAAAAGTTGTCGTCATTCCCGCGCAAACGGGAATCCATTGTGCTTTCGTGACGGCAGCGGCCTTTGGATGACCGATATTCGCCGTTGAAAAACGCATCCCACTTTCGCGGGAACGATGCCTTATGAGACGGAGAGGGCGCCTCACGCGGCCTCCGACGCCATGTACTGACGCGGATCGGCGATCTGTCCGGCGATCGCCGTCGCCGCGGCGACCAGGGGGCTCGCCAGGATCGTGCGCACCCCGGGCCCCTGGCGTCCCTCGAAATTGCGATTGGATGTGCTGACGATCAATTGCCCCGGCTGGCCGATGTCCCCGTTCATGCCGAGGCACATCGAGCAGCCCGGTTCGCGCCATTCGGCGCCAGCAGCGCGAAACACCTCGTGCAGGCCTTCGCGCTCGGCGTCGAGCTTGATCTGCTCCGAACCTGGCACCACCAGCATGCGCAAGCCTTCGGCGATATGCCGTCCGCGCAGCAGCGAGGCGGCTGCGCGCAGATCCGGCAGGCGCGAGTTGGTGCAGCTGCCGACGAAGACGATGTCGACCGGCGTGCCGACGAGCGCCTGACCGGCTTCGAGTTTCATGTAGTCGAGCGCGCGGCGTTCCTGCGCACTCGTTGCGGCCGGCACATTCGCATCGAGATCGACCACCATGCCAGGATGCGTGCCGTAGGTGATCGACGGCTTGATCGTCGACGCGTCGATGTGCACCTCGGCGTCGTAGCGCGCGCCGTCGTCGCTGCGCAGCCTCCGCCATTGATCGAGCGCACGATCCCATGCTTCGCCCTGCGGCGCACGCGGTCGACCCTCGAGCCAGTCGAACGTGATCTGGTCCGGCGCGATCAGGCCGGCGCGCGCGCCTGCTTCGATCGACATGTTGCACACCGTCATACGCTCTTCCATCGTCAGCGCGTCGATCGTGCTGCCGCGATATTCGATCACGTAACCGGTACCGCCGTTGACGCCGATGCGACCGATGATATGCAGGATCAGGTCCTTCGCACCGACGCCGCGCGCCAACGTTCCTTCAACGTGGATCGCCAATGTTTTCGGTCGGCGCTGCAGCAGGCATTGCGTCGCCAGCACATGGCCGACCTCGGTCGTTCCGATACCGAACGCGAGCGCACCGAATGCGCCATGCGTCGAGGTGTGGCTGTCGCCGCAGACGATCGTCATGCCGGGTTGCGTCGCGCCCAGCTCCGGCCCAATCACGTGCACGATGCCGCGGTGCGCGCTGTTCCAGCCATACAGCTCGACGCCGAACTCGCGCGCATTGTTTTCCAGCGCGGCGACCTGCTGGGCAGCCTCGGGTGTCGCATACGGGCGCTGGCCGGCGGCGTCGGCCGGCAGCGTCGGCGTCGAATGATCCAGCGTGGCGACGATGCGCTGCGGGCGTCGGACCTTGAGGCCGCGTTCGCGCAGTTCGGCAAACGCCTGCGGCGAGGTGACTTCATGCACGAGATGCAGGTCGACGTAGACGACCGCCGGCGCGGACGCCGACTCGGGTGCGACCAGGTGCGCGTCCCAGATTTTTTCGAACAAGGTCCGCAGCGTCATGCGGCGACCCTTTCGAGCAATGAATCGACCGGCGTCAGCCAGCCGCGCCTGTCCGGCGTGCGCCCTTCGAACAAACCGAAGAATGCATCCTGCAGCGCGCGCGTTATCGGGCCGGGCTTGCCATTCGCAATCGCCTTGCGATCGACCGAACGGATCGGCGTGATCTCGGCCGCGGTGCCGGTCATGAACACCTCGTCGGCCGAATACAGTGCTTCGCGCGGCAAGTCGCGTTCCTCGACCGCGATGCCGAGATCGCCGGCCAGGGCGATGACACTGTCGCGCGTGATGCCGGCGAGAATGCCGGCACTCGTCGGGGGCGTCAGCAGCTTGCCTTTCTTCAGCAGGAAGAGATTCTCGCCGGCGCCTTCGCTGAGCAGGCCGTTGTAGCCGAGCGCGATACCTTCGGCGTAACCGCCGCGGCGGGCTTCGAACGCGATCAGCTGGCTCGAAAGATAGTTGCCTCCGGCCTTGGCCCAGGTCGGCAGCGTGTTCGGCGCCGGCCGGCTCCACGAGGAAACGCAGACGTCGGCGCCGTGTTCGCGCGCATCGCCGTGATAGGCGCCCCAGTTCAGCGCCATGATCGACACATCGACCGGCGAACCGTCGACCGGCAGCACGCCCAGTGCGCCGGCGCCGCGAAACACGATCGGCCGCACGTACGCCGAAGCCATGCCGTTCGCGCGAATCAGTTCGAGGCAGGCCTCGTTGATTTCGTCCTCGCTGTAGCCGATGTCGATTTCGTAGATGCGCGCCGACTCGAACAGACGGTGCGTATGTTCTTGCAGGCGGAAATAACACGGGCCATGCGGCGTCGCGTAAACGCGTTCGCCCTCGAACACCGAGGAGCCGTAGTGCAATGCATGCGCACTGACATGCACGGTCGCATCGGCCCAGGGCTGCATGCGTCCGTTGTGCCAGATCAGAGGGGCATAGCTCATCGTGTCGTCCTTAAAGGGCTGCGGCAGCCAGCGCGCGGGGCGCGCTGCGTTCGGTGGCATGTTCGATGCGGTTGACGATTTCGAGTACCGCCAATGCGGCCGCCTCGATGATGTCGGTGGAGACGGCCGAGCCACGCAGCTCGCGGCCTTCGTGCGTGATCGACAGCGCGGCCTGGCCTTGCGCGTCGCCGCCTTCGCCGAGCGCGCGGATCTGGAACGAGTCGATGCCGAGTTCGTGCCCGACGCCATTGCCGACGGCACGCAGCAGCGCATCGACCGGACCGTCGCCGATCGCTTCGCCGCCGACTTCGCGGCCGTCGTCGTGGCGCAGGCGGATGCTGGCCGAGGCACTGCCGCCCAGGTGGCTGCTCGCATGCAGATGCGTGTAGTGCCAGGGACCGGCAGCATCCGGATCGCGCCCAACCGCGAGCGCCTCGAGGTCGCTGTCGCGCACCTCCTTCTTCTTGTCGCACAGCGTCTTGAAGCGCACGAACAGCTCGTCGAGTTCAGGCTCGGCGAGCGTGTGGCCGAGCGCGACGAGGCGTTCACGCAGTGCATGCCGACCGGAATGCTTGCCGAGCACGAGCGATGAGCGCGCGCAACCGACGTCTTCCGGACGCATGATCTCGTAGGTCGCGCGATGCTTCAGCACACCGTGCTGATGAATGCCGGATTCGTGCGCGAATGCGTTGTCGCCGACGATCGCCTTGTTGCGTGGAATCGTCGCACCGACGACGTTGGCGAGCAGGCGCGCGGTCGGATGCAGGCGCTCGGTACGGATGCCGGTGTGTGCGCGGAACAGATCGCGGCGGGTGTGCAGCGCCATCACGATCTCTTCCAGCGATGCATTGCCGGCGCGCTCGCCGATGCCGAGCAAGGTGCACTCGGCCTGGCCGGCGCCGGCGCTGATCGCGGCCAGGCTGTTGGCGACCGCCATGCCGAGATCGTCGTGGCAGTGCACGGAGAGGACGGCCCTTTCGATGCCCGGCACGTGTTGGCGCAGGTAGGCGATCCGTTCGCTCATCTCGGCCGGCGTGGTGTAGCCGACCGTGTCCGGCGTGTTCAAGGTACGCGCGCCGGCCGCGACGGCGGCGCCGAACACTTCGGCAAGGTATTCCGGTTCGGTGCGGATCGCGTCCTCGGCGGAGAACTCGACGTCGTCGCAGAGTTCGCGCCCGCGTCGGATCGCCGCGATTGCTGTATCGATGACCTGCTGCTTGCTCATGTTGAGCTTGTGCTCGCGATGCAGCGGGCTGGTGGCGAGGAAGATGTGGATGCGCGGCCGAGCGGCGCCTTCGAGCGCACGCGCGACGGCTTCAATGTCCTTGGCCTGCGCGCGCGCGAGGCCGCAGATGCGCGCGTTGCGGATCTCCGCGCCGATCGCGCGCACCGACTCGAAATCGCCATCCGAGGCGACCGGGAAGCCGGCCTCGATGATGTCGACGCCGAGGTCGGCCAACGCATGCGCGACGCGCAGCTTCTGCGCGCGACTCATCGAGAAACCCGGCGCCTGCTCGCCATCGCGCAGGGTGGTGTCGAAGATCAATACGCGCCGGTCGGCTACGTCGGCATCGTTGGTGGCGTTTTCAGGGTTCATGTGAGGCCTATCTTCTTTTGAAAAGTGCGGCCACGGATGGCCGCTGGTGGACTCTCCGAAGCCGAAGCTTCTCAACCTTTGCGACCATCCAGGTCACGGCGATCCCGGACGGATCGCAGCAAACAAACGCCACGGATGGCCACGGGTGAAGCATCCGAAGTCAAAGCTTCCCCGCCCATGGCAACTGTCCAGGTGGCAGCGAGCCAGGACGGGGCGCAATGGAAACCAAAACCAAAACCAATAAAAAAACCCCGCATCCGTTGCCAGGTGCGGGGTTTTTAAGGAGTCCTAGCTGCTCTTGCCTGGGACACGTGCCCTTAACCCGCACCTCCGCCGGTAATAAGGAGTACGGGTACAAGAAGCAGTGCACCACGCAGGACAAGCGTGCGACCGATCGCCGCGGGAAAGCGGCGAATCGAGGTCGAACGGTGGCTGCTGCGATGCGACATGACCCGACCCTAAACGAGTCCGGAAGGGTATGTCAAGTAGGAACGGGGGAATGGAAAATGGGGAACTGGGAACCGGAAAAGCTGGCAAGGCGCTTTGGCCGATTCCCTCTTTCCTGCTCCCTCTTTGCCAATGCCCAATCGCGGCGCTAGCGCGAAGAGACGTACTTCTCGCGCCGGATGTGTGCAACCGGCAGCCCCGCTTCCTTCAACATCGCGAAAGTCTCGTCGACCATGTTCGGATTGCCGCACAAATAGGCGACATCGTGCTCCGCATTCGGACCGAGTTCGCCAAGAGCGGCCTGGGCGCGGCCGTTGCGGTCGTGCGGACGCGGGACCGCGCGCGGCGTGCGGCTGAAGCACGGATGGAACGAAAAGCCCGGCACCTCGCGCGCGAACGCCTCGAACTCGTCGCCGTAGAGCAGCTCCGCCTCGTTGCGCGCGCCATAGACGAGGGCGAACGTGCAGCCGCGCGCGGCGGTCAGTGCGCGGATCTGCGGCAGCATCGCCCGGTATGGCGTTACGCCGGTGCCGGTCGCGACGAGCAGGTAACGCCGGTTCGTATCGGCCTCGCCGAGGCAGAAGCGGCCATAGGGCCCGCTCGCCTCGATCGTGCCGCCCTCGTCGATCTGCGACAGCAGTTCGGTCGCAGCCCCGCCGTCGACATACGACACGGCAATCTCGATACGCGCAACCGGCGTGGCGTCGCCAACGCCGATGGTCGCGACCGAGTAACTGCGCTTGGTCGCCTTGCCGTCGGGGTAGTGGAAGTGCACCTGCAGGAACTGGCCGGGCACGAATGAAAAAGGGACAGCGTCGGCGCGCTCGAAGGACAGATGGCGCACGGACGGGGCGAGCATGTGGCTCGCGCGGAGGCGGAGGGTGAAATGGTCCATCGAGACTTCTGGCAGCGGGTCAGGCGGCAGGCAAGCCCGCTATACTAGCAGGCTGCCGCGGCTGCTCCGCGCGCCACCTCCCCTGCGAGATCCATGAGCACTGTTGCCGCGCTCGATGTCGTCGAGCTGAAGAAGACCTACGCAAACGGCGTCGAAGCGCTGAAAGGCGTCTCCCTGACCGTGCAACCCGGCGATTTCTTCGCCCTGCTCGGCCCCAACGGCGCCGGCAAGTCGACCCTGATCGGCATCCTTTCCTCCCTCGTCAACGCCAGCGACGGCGACGCGCGCATCTTCGGCGTCTCGATCCGCACGCAGCGCAGCGCCGCGATGCGCCTGATCGGGCTGGTGCCACAGGAGCTCAACTTCAACATGTTCGAGAAGCCGTTCGACATCTGCGTGAATCAGGCCGGTTTCTACGGCATCCCGCGCAGCGTCGCGGCCGAACGCGCAGAGAAATACCTGAAGCAGCTGGTGCTGTGGGACAAGGCCTTCGCGCCGGCCCGCGCGATGTCCGGCGGCATGAAACGGCGCCTGATGATCGCGCGCGCCATGATGAGCGAGCCGAAACTGCTGATCCTCGACGAGCCCACCGCCGGCGTCGACATCGAGATCCGCCGTTCGATGTGGAAGTTCATCAGCGCGATCAATGCCGCCGGCACCACGGTGATCCTGACCACGCACTATCTCGAGGAAGCCGAGCAGCTGTGCCGCAACATCGCGATCATCGACAAGGGCCGCATCATCGAGAACACCTCGATGAAACTGCTGCTGTCCAAGCTCGATGTCGAAACCTTCGTGCTCGATCTCGCCGAGCCGATCGCGGCGCTGCCGGCGATGCCCCATGTGAAGCTGACACGCGTGGACGAGGTCACCCTCGAAGCCGAGATGTCGCGCCAGCATGATCTCAACTCGCTGTTCGCCACGCTGTCGACGCAGGGGGTCACCGTGCGCTCGATGCGCAACAAGGCCAACCGCCTCGAGGAGCTGTTCGTGCGGCTGGTCGAAACGGGCTCGGCCAGCTCGGGCAAGGCGGCCGCATGAGCACCAACGCCAACCTCATCGCGCTCGGCACCATCACGCGCCGCGAAGTCGTGCGCATCCTGCGCATCTGGATGCAGACCCTGTTGCCATCGGCAATCACGATGACGCTGTACTTCGTCATCTTCGGCCGCATGGTCGGCAGCCGCATAGGCGACATCGTCCCGGGCATCGGCTACATCGACTACATCGTGCCGGGCCTGATCATGATGGCGGTGATCACCAACAGCTACGGCAACATTTCCTCGTCGTTCTTCGGCGCCAAGTTCGGCCGCCATGTCGAGGAGATGCTCGCCTCGCCGATGCCGAGCTGGGTGATCCTGACCGGCTACGTGACCGGCGCCGTGCTGCGCGGCCTGCTGGTCGCCGTGATCGTGCTGATCATCTCGCTGTTCTTCACACGCATCCACCTGTATCACCCGTGGGTCACGCTGTCGACGATCCTGCTCACCTCGATCGTGTTCTCGCTGGCCGGTTTCGCCAATGCGGTGTATGCGAAGAAATTCGACGACATCGCGCTGGTGCCGACGTTCGTGCTGGCGCCGCTGACGTACCTCGGCGGCGTATTCTATTCGGTCAACCAGCTCGGTTCGCCGTGGCGCGAGATCAGCCATGCAAACCCGATCCTGTACATGGTCAACGCGTTCCGCTACGGCCTGCTGGGCGTAAGCGACATCTCGATGGGCGTCGCTTACGCGGTGATGCTCGGTCTGGCGATCGTGCTCGGCGCGATCGGCATGATGCTGCTCGAGCGCGGTATCGGCCTGCGTACCTGACGGCCGCGACCTCGGCATTGCAGTTTCCCGTTTCGCGAGGAGAGATTCGATGCGCACCATCCACTGGCTGATTCTGACGACGACGTTGACGCTTGGCGGCGCGGCCGCGAGCGCAGCACCGCCTCCGTCCGAGCCTGCCGCGCTGCGCGAGATTGCCGATCAGGTCAGTGCCGACGAACTGCAGGCGACGATCACGAAACTGGTCGGCTTCGGCACGCGGCACACGTTGTCCGACACAAAGTCGGACAAACGCGGCATCGGCGCCGCGCGGCGCTGGGTGCACTCGCGTTTCGAGGCGTTCTCGAAGGATTGCGGCGGCTGCCTGCAGATTGAAACACCGGCGCAGACGGTCAGTGGCAAGCGCATCCCGCAGCCGACCGAGATCGTCGATGTCGTCGCGGTCCAGCACGGCACATCCGACCCGAATCGCGTCGTCCTGATCACCGGTCATCTCGATTCGCGCGTGACCGACGTGATGAACGCGAAAAGCGATGCGCCCGGCGCGAACGACGACGGCTCCGGCACCGCTGCGGTGATCGAAGCCGCGCGCGTGCTGTCCAAGCACAAGTTCGCCGCGACGATCGTCTACGGCGTGTTGCAGGGCGAAGAACAAGGCCTGTACGGCGGCAAGGTGCTGGCCGACTATGCGAAGGCGCAGGGTTGGCAGGTCGAGGCCGACCTCAACAACGACATCGTCGGCAATACGCATGGCCAGGACGGCGTCAACGACAACACCGTCGTGCGCGTGTTCTCCGAGGGCTACAAGCGAAGCCTGCTTTCGATGAAAAGTGCGGCCGTGGATGGCCGCACTTTGACGTCCGCGATCAAGGACGATGGCAATAGCTTCGCCGATTCGCCCTCGCGCAACGTCGGCCGCCTGCTGGCGGATCTGTCCGAGCGCTACTTGACGAACTTCCACGTGCGCATGGTTTACCGCACCGACCGCTACGGGCGCGGCGGCGACCAGGTGCCGTTCCTCGAAGCCGGATACCCGTCCGTGCGCGTGACCGAAGCGCACGAGAACTACACGCGCCAGCACCAGAATCTGCGCGTAGAGAACGGTATCCGTTACGGCGACACGATCGATGGTGTCGACTTCGCCTATCTCGCGCAGGTGACGCGCCTGAATGCGCTCGGTCTCGCCACGATGGCGGACGCACCGGCGCCGCCGAGCACGGTCGAGATTGACGGCGCCGTCAACACGGACACCACGATCCACTGGCAGGCCGTTCCCGACGCGGCCGGCTACCGCGTCTGGTGGCGCGACACCACCGCGCCGCAATGGCAGCAGAGCCGCTGGGTCGACGACGCGACCAAGGTCACCTTGAAGGACGTCGTCGTCGACGACTTCTTCTTCGGTGTCAGCGCCGTCTCGGCCGAAGGTTATGCAAGCCCGGTCGTGTTCGCCGGCGAGGCCGGCAGTTTCGTGGCCCTGCCGGTCAAGACGCCCTGACGAAGTTCTGAAAAATCTCTTTTCTTGTTCACAATTTCCTTGCCGCGATCCCATCGCGAATCGTCCAGCGGCGCGTGACGTGAACGCTGCGTTCCCGCCACGCGGCTGGTGCCTCGCACTGCGCATCCCCAACTTAGGCGCCTTGGGTGCCATCGCGGCACGGGAGAAATCGAAATGATCGAACGCAGACCCTTCAACGAACTTGGCGGCGCCGACCACGGCTGGCTGAAAGCGAAGCACCATTTCTCCTTCGCCAGCTACAGCGACCCGGAACGGATGAGCTGGGGCAACTTGCGCGTCTGGAACGACGACGAGATTGCTGCCGGCAGCGGTTTCCCGCCGCATCCGCACGCCGACATGGAAATCATCACCTACGTGCGCAACGGAGCGATCACGCATGAGGACAGCCTTGGCAACAAGGGTCGTACCGAGGCTGGCGACGTGCAGGTGATGAGCGCCGGCAGCGGCATCCGCCACGCCGAGTACAACGCCGAGAGCGAGACGACGAAGATCTTCCAGATCTGGATCGTGCCGGACGCGCGCGGTGGCGAGCCTTCCTGGGGCGCACGGCCGTTCCCGAAGGGCGACCGCTCGGGTCGCTTCGTTGCGCTCGCCAGCGGTCACAAGGACGACGGCGACGCGTTGCCGATCCGCGCCGACGCGCGCGTGCTCGGGGCCACGTTGAGAGCGGGCGAAAGTACCGAGTACACGCTCGGCCAAAGTCGCTACGTCTATCTGGTGCTGGCCGCTGGCAGTATCGAGATCGACGGCATGCGCATCGATGCGCGCGACGGCGTCGCGATCCGCGACGCCCAGTCGATCAAGCTGACGGCACTCGAAGACGCGGAGATCGTGCTGGTCGACAGCGTTTGAGTCTGCGACAGGTCTGCGCGCAACCGCGTGCGCAGACCTGCTCGTCGAAACCCGGCGATTCCACGCGCGCTCCGCGGGACGCCTCGCCCGTTGGTCCACGCGGGCGGTGTTTTGACGCCGATCGGCAGCAAACGGGTGGCGGCATCGCTCCAGGTTGGGTGGCTGCGCGCACTGCGCCGCTCATGACCATTCTCGCCAGGCAAAAGAGCGCACCTGCGCCGCCCCGTCACACGACTCCGGGCGCGCGGCCGCATTCGACCCGTGCGGGATTGCGTCGAATCCGAAGAATCCACGGGCTCGCACGATGGATTGGGCGCGATGGCCTTGGAAGCCACCCATAAACGGACTGTCGCGATACGGTCACGTACGGGCTGCCGGCCATGATGTGGTTGGTCGATCGCGGATTGTCAAAGTCGGCAACACATCCAGGCCCCGATTGCATTCCAGCGGGCATGCGAAGCATGATCAAGGCCGGTGAACACGAATGCCCAGCAGCAGGTGTCCGGGAGCGAGAGGACCATGAACATTGCATGCAAGCTCCTACGCGCCGCCGGCCTCGCAGCGACGCTTGCAGCCTCCGTCGCAGCGGCGCAGACACCCGCACCCCTTGCCGCGCCGAATGTCCCGCTCGCACTCGCCGGCGTGGTCGCGACCGTCATACGACAGCCCGATGGCGGCATTGTCTTCGGTGGCCAGTTCTCGAGCGTCAATGGCGTGCCTCGGAACAACATCGCGCGGCTCGCGCCGGACGGCACACTCGACCTCGACTGGGACCCTTCAGCGAACGGCTACGTCACCGTATTGGCGGCAAATGCAAATGGGGACATCTTCGCCGGCGGCACATTCACCGCCATGGGTGGTCAGCCACGCAATCTTCTGGCCAAGATTTCCGGCAGCGCCGATGGCGCCGCTGACGCCGAGTGGGATGCGACGATCCCCGAGGATGTGTTCGGGGATACCCAGTATGTGGTGACGGCGCTCACCGTCGACACGAACGGCGCGCTGTATGTCGGGGGCGCCCTGCATTCAATCGGCGGAGTGCAGCGAGCCTGCGTAGCCAAGTTGTCCGGCAGCGGCGGCGCAACCGTGGATGCGCAGTGGAATCCGCCGCTCAACGGTTCCGAGACGAACGTGGTTGCGGCCATGGCGCTCGACGACAGCGGCTCCATCTACATCGCGAGCCGCGATCCAGACGGCAGCTGCAATACTTCCTGCATCGGCAAGTTCTCGACAAGCGGCAGCGGTGAACGCAGCGCCGATTGGGTGCAGGCGGCTGCGGGCGCCGCGACGGTATTGGCGGTCGCGCAAGACGGAGCGTTGTTCGCTGCCGGCGATTTCACGCTGCCAGGCGGCGCACGCGAGACGGTCAAATTCGCAGCCGGCGGCAACGGTAGCGTCGACGCAGGCTGGATTCCCTCGTCATTGACTGGCGTCCAAGCCATCGCGTTCGATGCCATGGGTTCGCTCTACGCAGGCGGCGACAGCGGCATCGCCAAGCTGTCGACCGCAACGGGCACGACGCAAGCCGACTGGAATGTCGCAACCGGCGAGTCCCCGGTGTTGGCACTCGCTCTATCGCCGGACGGCGCGCTCTACGCGGGCGGCGCGTTCGACCACGTGGACAATCATCTCGCACTCGGCCTCACGCGCGTGGCTCCGCTGGACGGTGCCGTGGCAATCGCTGCCGACGCCGAATTGCCCGGCAGTGTCGATGCGATCGTACGGCAACCGAACGGCGGCACGATCGTCGGCGGGTACTTCATCAAGGCAGGCAACTCGGAGCGGCGATACATCCTGCGTCTGGCCGAGGATGGAAGCTTGGATCCGGACTGGACTCCGATCGCCGAGAATGTGGTGGTCGCGCTGGCGGCAGGCGGCGACAACAAGGTCTACGCCGCCTACGACTACCAGGCATCGGCAGCCACGGCGCTCGTCAAATTCATCGGTGACGGCAACGGCGCGGTTGATCCAGCCTGGAATCCGGCGGTGACGGGTGCGGTGACGACGCTCGCGCTGGACGCGCAGGGTGCGCTCTATGCCGGCGGCACGTTCACGCGCATTGGCGGGCAAGCGCGACAGAACATTGCCAAGCTGTCGAGCGTCGATGGCGTTGCTGACGCGACATGGGATGCGGCAGCCGACCACGGCGTGAATGCGATCGCCATCGACCGCCTCGGCTCGGTCTATGCGGGCGGATACTTCAGCCGGATAGGCGGGCAGGCGCGCACGTCGATCGCCAAGCTCTCCGGTATCAGCGGCGCGGCGGATCCGCATTGGAATCCGTCGATCAACGGTTATCCATATGCCATGGCGGCGGCCGCTGACGGCACGGTCTACGCAGGAGGCGCCTTCGATGTCGACGATCCGCTGATGGCGCGCTATGTGCTCAAGATCGGCAGCGATGGAACCGTGAACGGGCAATGGGGCACGTTCGGTTCCAGGGCGATGACCTTCGCCCTGGTCATCGACGAGGCGGGCGACGTCTTTGCCGGCGGGTCCGACTCCGGGGTCGAGCCCATGCGTCCGTTGCTGGTCAAGCTGTCAGGCGCCACCGGTCTTCGCGCCGACGATTGGAATCCGTTGGCCGATGGCTCCGGCGCAAACGCCTTGCTGCTTGATGCCGAAGGGCGGGTTTTCGTCGGAGGCGATTTTACGATGATCGATGGTGCACGCCGCGGCGGCCTCGCCGCACTACCGATCCAACCCGCTTCGCTCTTGCCGCGCGGGCATTCCCGCCACGCCCGCACTCACATGCCTCCTGCGCAACCCTGAGCAGGTCGACAGCCATCGGGCCGTTTCATGCAATGGCGAAGAACGCGCGCGCAGTCGCCGCCGTCGCCGCAGCCGTTTGCTCGGTGCGTTCGCTTCTCGCCGCCGCTACGGCTGCACAGATATGCGCCAGATACATCGGCTCATTGCGCCGATGCGATGGCTTCGGATGCAGGTCGCGCGGCAGCAGGTACGGCGAGTCGGTCTCGATCATCAGGCGATCGGCTGGAACGAGTTTCACAAGTTCGCGCAGGTGCTGGCCACGGCGTTCGTCGCAGATCCAGCCGGTGATGCCGATGTAGCAGTCGCGGTCGAGGTAGTCGATCAGCTCGTCGCGCTCGCCGGTGAAGCAGTGCACGACGGCGCGACCGATACGGCCGCGCACCTGGTCCAGGCAGGCGATGAAATCCGCATGCGCGTCGCGCTGATGCAGGAACAGCGGCTTCCCGCTGTCGACCGCAATTGCCAGCTGGCGCTCGAACGCAGCGACCTGCGCGGCATGCGGCGAGTAGTTGCGGAAGTAGTCCAGGCCGGTCTCGCCGACCGCCTTTACATCGGGCGCTGCGACGAGTTCGCGCAGCAACGCGTCCGTAGCGTCGTCGTACTCATGTGCGTGATGGGGATGCACGCCAGCAGTAGAGTAGAGAAAGCCGGGATGCGAGCGTGCCAGCTCGTGCGCGGCACGGCTGCCGCCCGCGCTCGCACCGGTTACGATGATGCGGTCAACCGAATGCGCACGTGCACGTTCGAGCACGGCGTCGAAGTCGGCGCGGAAGGATTCGTGCGTCAGGTTCGCGCCGATGTCGATCAGTTGCATGCTCAAGCCCTCTCCCGCGGCCGCTGCAAAAAGTCCATTATGCGGCCTCCGGCGGGCGCGGTTCCCAATCGGTTTTTACTCGCAATTAACGCATCGCCAAGCATGCTCGCATCACTTCACTCCTGAAGGGGAAATCTCCATGAAGACGTTGTCTACCCTGGTGCTGGTCGTTGCGGCCAGCACGTTGTCCCTGTCCGCCGGCGCTGCCGATGCGCCCGCCGCACCTAACGCTGCCGAGCACGCCGCCGCCGTCGCCGCGAAGCAGGCGAAACTGGCGCAGATCAAAGCGGATACCGCGCGCGTACTGCAATCCAACGCGGCAGCGGCACGTGCTGCCGCGTCGAACACGAAGGCGCAAGGCACCAATACGTATCCGGGTTCGCCGGTGCCCAATCCTGTGCGCGCGTATCCGCCCAGCTGTGCCGCGTATCCACTGCCGGACAAGGCGAGCGGGCCAAGCAGTGAAATTTATTCAACGGTCATGTCGCTCTACACGCGCGACATCAGTGGAGCAACCCACGACCCCGAACAGGTTGGCGTGACGATCTGGCGCATCGCCTGCAGCACCGGCGGCTCGCCCACTCCTTACAATTCGACCGGCCAGTTCTACAACGCGATGACGTTCTTGCGCATCGACCGCACGGCCGCGAACGAAGGAAATACGGAAGTCTTCCCGACCTTTCCTTTCCTGTCCCTGTCCCAGGCGCCGCTGACCGGATCGGAGGATGCTGCCGTCGTCCGTGCCGCCACCGAGCCCAACACCTGGGTCAGCGACGGAACGTTCGATTCTCCGATCTACAACAGCACGACCTACGTCCTCGAGAACTTCCTCACGCTGGATTCCTCCGGAAACGTGGATCCCGCTTACAACCACCAGTACAGCGATGCGTTCACGCTGTTTGTGAATCCGTTTTTCTCCAGTTCGACGCCAGGCGTCGTCGCCTTCCCGATAAATGCCTACAGCCCGACGACAAGCACTTATCCCGACGCCTTCAATCCCCTCCCGATCGACGGCTATGAGTCGACCTCGTGGTTTGACCCTGCCCACGACGGCGAGGGCATGCTCGTGCAGATTTACGACAACGGCGCCAGCGATACGGGACATCGGACCATCGCAACCGGTTGGTACACCTACGATCCGACCGGCCGGCCGTTCTGGATTCTCGCGCAGGGAACGATGGCGGTCGGTGCGACGTCGGTCCAGGCGACCGCCTACTACACCACGGGCGGCGGTTTCGCCGGCGGTGCAGGCGCTGCGACGACAACCCAGTGGGGAACGGTCACTTTCAGCTTTCCGGACTGCAACCACATGAACTTCACGTACAACGGGCAGACCGATGCCACCACGGCAGGACCGGGCGGCACCGGTTCGCGCAGCTGGGTGCGCATCGCCAATATCAACGGGCTTGCCTGCGAGTAAGCGCGTGCTTTGATGGACCGACGATCCCGCCGCTCGGCGGGATCGTCGTTTCTGCAAGCTGGCGCACCCGACGCCACTGTCGGACACTCGCTGTTTCCGCCTGAAGCTGCGACCCGCGTGTCTTTTCCGATCACGTCCCTGCTGCCTGACTTGCGTGCCGCCCTGGAGGCACAGCCGCGTCTGATTCTCGAAGCGCCCCCCGGCGCCGGCAAGACGACCCAAGTGCCGCCCGCGCTGCTCGACGCGCCGTGGCTTGCCGGCCGCAAGATCCTGCTGCTCGAACCGCGCCGCATCGCTGCGCGTGCTGCGGCCGAGTTCATGGCCTCGCAGCGCGGCGAAAGCGTCGGCGCGACGATCGGCTATCGCATCCGTTTCGAATCGAAGGTTTCGGCGGCGACGCGCATCGAGGTCGTCACCGAGGGCATCCTCACGCGGATGATCCAGGACGATCCCGAGCTGAGTGGCATCGGCGCGATCCTGTTCGACGAGTTCCACGAACGTCATCTGCACGGCGATCTCGGCGCGGCACTGGCACTCGACGTGCAGGCGAACCTGCGCGCGGACCTGCGCCTGCTGATCATGTCGGCGACGCTGGACGGCGAGCGCATCGCACGCTGGTTCGACGCGCCGCAGATCGTCAGCGCAGGGCGCAGTTTCGCGGTGAGCATCGCGCACCCACCTGCGCGAGCCAATGAGGCATGGCCGCAGCGCGGCTGGCCGTTTCATTTGCGTCGCGCGGTCGAACAAGCGCTGGCGGAGAACGACGGCGACGTGCTGACATTCCTGCCGGGCCGGCGCGAGATTGAGCAGGCGCGTGCGGCGCTGACCAACCTTTCCACCACCCCCAGCGGCGCGGGCGGCGGCGCCGCGGGCATCGTCGTGCTCGCCCTGCACGGCGAACTCTCGCTGGCCGAACAACACGCCGCACTGGCGCCTGCAATCCCAGGCACGCGCCGCATCGTGCTGGCGACCAATGTCGCCGAATCGAGCCTGACCCTGCCGGGCGTGCGCGCGGTCGTCGACAGCGGGCTCGCGCGCGAGCCGCGCTTCGATCCGAACTCCGGTTTCACGCGACTCGATAGCGTGACCATCTCGCAGGCTTCAGCGGACCAGCGCGCCGGACGTGCCGGTCGGCTCGGCCCCGGCACGTGCTATCGACTGTGGCCGCAGAGCCGGCGTCTCGATCCCGCGCGCACGCCGGAAATTGCACAAGTGGAATTGTCGCAACTGGCGCTGGAACTCGCCGCGTGGGGGTCGGACGCGCTGCGCTGGCTCGATGCGCCGCCCTCCGGCGCACTGGCGCAGGCGCGCGACCTGCTGCGCGCGCTCGGCGCACTCGACGAGGCCGGGCGCATTACTGCCGAAGGCCGCGCGATGCTCGCGCTCGGAACGCAACCGCGTCTGGCCGCAGCGGTGCTGCGCACGTCGGGCGATGTCGAACGGCGCCTCGCCTGCGACCTTGCCGCATTGATAGACGCGCGCAATCCGCTGCGCGGCGAAGCCGGCCGCAGCGACGATTTTCGCCTGCGCGCCGCCGCCTTGCAGGACTGGCGCGAGCGCCGCGCTGGCGATGTGCGCGAGTCCGGCGCGGATCCCGGCGCGCTCGCGGCGATCGCGCAGGCGAGTGACGCATGGCAGCGGCGCATCCGCGCTTTCTCTCCCGTCAATCGCGGACAGATCACGTCGAACCCTGGCACCGCCGCGGGCGATCTGCTCATGCATGCCTTCCCTGACCGCATCGCACGTCAGGACAATAGCGATCCGCGCCGCTATCAACTGGCCAACGGTCGCGGTGCGCGTGTGGCCGACGACAGTGCGCTGTACGGAGAGCCATGGCTGGTCGTCGTCGATCTGCGCTACGACGTGCGCGACAGCCGCATCCTCGCCGCTGCGCCGTTCGATGCGCAGCGCCTCGACTCCGATTTTCCGCAGCGCTTCGTGCGCGTGCGCAGCGTGCGCTGGAATCGCGACACGCGCGCCGTCGAGGTGTTCGAGGAACGCCGCTTCGATGCGATCGTGCTGGAGCGGCGCTCCGTTCCGGCCAAGCCGGAGGATGCCGTGCCGGCCTTGCTCGCTGCGATCCGCGAACTCGGACTCGATGCGCTGCCATGGAGCGATCACGCGCGCGAGCTGCGCCTGCGCATCCAGGCCTTGCGTGCGTGGTCGCCGGATCTCGGGCTGCCGGATTTCTCCGATCACGCCCTGTTGCACACGCTGGAACAGTGGTTGGCGCCTTATCTCGACGGCAAGCGCCGCCTCGATGCATTGCAGCCGGCCGAGCTGTCCGAGGCGCTGACGGCACAGCTCGATTACGACCTGCGTCGCACGCTCGACGAGCAGGCGCCGGTCGCGATGCGCGTGCCGAGCGGGATGGAGCGGCGCATCGCCTCCGCCGCCGACGCGGCGCCCGTGCTTGCGGTGAAACTGCAGGAGTTGTTCGGCCTCGCCGACACGCCGCGCATCGCCAACGGCCGCGTGCCGTTGACGCTGCACCTGCTGTCGCCGGGCGGACAACCGATCCAGGTGACGCAGGATCTGCGCAGCTTCTGGGAACGTACCTATCCCGAAGTCAGGAAGGAGCTGAAAGGTCGCTACCCGAAACATCCATGGCCGGACGACCCATGGACGGCGACGCCGACGCATCGGGCCAAGCCGCGGCGGTGAACTCGAAGCGCCCCTTCCGCCTTCAGCACCTTCCCCCGCTGCGCGGGGCGGGACGACCGGCACTTCCGCTACGAAGTTTCACTATCCTACGACGTCATTCCCGCGAAAACGGGCGAGCTTTTCAACAGCGAAGCGGGTAATCCATGGGCTTTTTTGCAGCCGGAACAACCAACATGGATTCCCGCTTTCGCGGGAATGACGCCATGAAGCGGTGGGCGGGAACCACCGCGCCGATGGAACCTCCATCCACCACCCTGGTCTGACAACGCGCCTGCCCGGCGCGCAACGATTCCGCTTCGAGCCGCATCTCCACTCCCTGCTTCAAACCCAAATCCCAATCCCGAATCCCGGCCCCTCATGAGCAACCCGCAACGCGTGCTTCCCTGGATGGCCGTTTTTCTACTCGCGGTCGGATTGCTCGGCGCCGTGCTCGCGCCGCGCCTGCTGGCGATCTTCGCCGCCAATCCGTTCTTCAACGGCGTGATCCTGGCGGTGCTCGCGGCCGGCGTCATCGTGAACCTGCGCCAGGTCTTCGTGCTGTCGCGCGAGGTGGCCTGGATCGAAGCGTTCCGTCGTTCCAATCCCGAGCAGCGGCCGCCCGGCAAGCCGCGCCTGCTCGCGCCGATGGCGCGCATGCTGGATGGACGCGAACGCGGTCGCGCGGCGCTGTCGGCGCCGTCGATGCGCACTATCCTCGACAGCGTGCAACTGCGCCTGGAGGAATCGCGCGACCTGTCGCGCTACCTGATTGGCCTGGCGATCTTCCTCGGTCTGCTCGGCACCTTCTGGGGCCTGCTGGTGACGATCCGTTCGGTCGCCGACATCATCGGAACGCTCGATGTCGGCAACGACGCGGTGACGATGTTCAGCGCGTTGAAGGAAAACCTCAAGCAACCCCTCGGCGGCATGTCGACGAGTTTCTCGACATCGCTGTTCGGCCTCGCCAGTTCGCTGGTGATCGGCTTCCTCGACCTGCAGGCCGGGCACGCGCAGAACCGCTTCTACAATGAACTCGAGGAGTGGTTGTCCGGCATGACCCGCCTGGCATCGGGCTCGACCTTCGAGGCCGATGCATCGGTGCCGGCGTATGTGCAGGCATTGCTCGAACAGACCGCCGACGGCCTCGACCGCATGCAGCGCGCGATCGTCGAGAACGAACGCGAGCGCCACGGCAGCAATCAGCAGCTCGGCGAGCTCGGCGCGCAACTCGGCCGCCTGACCGACCTACTCGGCCGCGATGCGCGCGAACGCCAGGCCGCTGCCGATGTGCAGGACGAACTCAAGAACGTGCTGCGCCAGCTCGCCAGCCAGGCGCCGTCGGAAGCGCGCTTCTCCGACGAGCTGCGCAGCGAGTTGCGCCTGCTGTCGCGCACGATTGCGGCAGCCCTCGAAGGACAACGGCCACGCGTACCTGCAGCGCCGCCGCCAATGACGGCCGAGCGCGAGCCGCGGCGGTGAGTCGTTTGGACTCACTCGATGTTGGACATCGCAATGAGCGCCGCGGTGAATTCGTTGCGGTAGTGCGCCTCGAGCACGAGGTCGCCACGCCATGAGCAGTCGCCTGCGGCGACGACGCGCGTTCGACATCTGGCCGGGTTTCGTCGATGCGCTGACCTCGCTGATCATGGTCATGATCTTCGTCTTGCTGCTGTTCGCGATCGGCCAGTTCGTGCTGACCGATACGCTGGCCGGCAAGAACCGCGCGCTGGATGCATTGAACGCGAAGGTTGCCGAACTCGCCGAGACGTTGTCGCTGAGCGAGGAGCAGAAGCTCGCGCTGGATGCACGGGCGAAGGAGCTTGCGGCATCGCTTGGCACGACCAGCAGCGAACGCGATCAGGCGAAGACCGCGCTCGACGCGGTCACCAGCGAGGCGGCGAAACTCAATACCGATATCACCGCGCTGACCGAACTGAAACAGCAGCTCGAAACCGAAGTCGCTCGCCTTGCCGCGCAGCTCGACTCGTCGAAGCAGGACATGGTCAAGCAGACCGAGCTGACATCCGCCGCGAGCGCGCAGGTGGAGCTGTTGAATCGGCAACTCGCTGCATTGAACGAGCAGCTGGCGAAAATCCAGGCCGCACTCGACCTCTCGAACAAGGACGCCCGGGCGAAAGACCTGAAGATCGCCGACCTCGGTAAACAGTTGAACATCGCGCTGGCCAATCGCGTTGGCGAACTCGAACGCTACCGGTCGGAGTTCTTCGGCAAGCTGCGCCAGGCGCTCGGCGACCGCAGCGATGTGCGCATCGTCGGCGATCGCTTCGTGGTTCCGACCGACATCCTGTTCGACTCCGGCTCGTCCGATCTCGGCGCGGACGCACAAGCGCGCCTCGCCACGCTCGCCGAGACCGTAAAAGAAGTTGCCGCCGAGATCCCGTCCAGCATTGATTGGGTGCTGCGCATCGACGGCCACACCGACAAGCGTGCGATCAACACGCCACGCTTCCCGTCGAACTGGGAGCTGTCGAGCGCACGCGCGGTATCGATCGTTAAGGAGCTCGTCGTGCAGGGCATTCCGGCGCATCGATTGTCCGCGAACGGTTTTGGCTCATTCCAGCCGCTGGACGACGCCGATACGCCCGAGGCGTACGCGAAGAACCGGCGCATCGAGCTGCAGTTGACGAACAGGTAGTGCGGCGGACCGCATCCGCCCGCCCTGCCCCCAACCACCGACGTCATTCCCGCGAAAGCGGGGCTTTCAACGGCCGAATGGCCGATCATCCACCTTGATCTTAGCCGCTTGAAACAAAAGCAAATTGGAATGACCAGCTTCGCTGTTGAAAAGTGCTTCCGCTTTCGCGGGAATGACGTCAGTGGGAGACTTATTCAGCATTGCCCTAACCACCGACGTCATTCCCGCGAAGGCGGGAATCCATTGTCTGGCGCTTGAAACCGCAACTTGGATTTCCGCTTGACGAGCTTCGCGGTCGAGAAGCGCTGCGTGGGAATTACGCTTTTTTTGTCGACCGTGGCGGACTGCAACGACCGCTGTCGTTTGCGGTAACAGCAAACAGAATTGGTATCGCGTCTTTCGGGATGGTCGCAGGGCTCGAGTAGTCGCGCCGTCGTCCATGGCCCGCTTCCTGAGTCAACGCCGTACCGCCGCCTGTGCCTCGCGCTGACTCACGATCACGCTGCCGAGTATCAGCGCCGCCGCGATCAGCATCGTCGCTGTCGGCGTTTCGCCGAGCAGCAACCACGCCCAGGCGACGCCGAAGATCGGCACCAGATAGGTGTTGGTCGAGGCGCGCGAGGCACTCACTCGCTGGATCAGGTGGAAGAACAAACCGTAGGCGATGCCGGTGCAAAGCACGCCGAGCGTGATTGCGCTGAGCCACGAGCCGAGCGGCGGCGATACGGCAGGCCACGCGACGAACGCGAACGGCGCCAGCATGATCGCAGCGCAACTCAAGGTGCCGGCAACGGCCGCGAGTGGTGGCACGTCGGCCAACCAGCGCTTTGTGAAGTTCACCGCAAAGCCATAGCACAGCGAAGCCGCCGTGCCGGCGAGCGCCGCCGCGCCGACGTTCGCACCTTGTGTCTTGCCACTGGCGAGCACGACGACACCGGCGAAGCCGGCAACGAGCGCGACCGCACGACGCGGACCGATGCGATCGCCATAAACGAGGAATGCGATCAGTGCGGTGAACAGCACCGTCATGCTGTTCGCAATCGCGCCGATGCCGGCGGGTGCGCGCTCGGCGCCCCAGGCGAACAGCGAGAACGGAATTGCGGAGTTCAGCGCCCCAATGATCGCGAAGCGGCGCCAGTGCGCCCAGCCGAGGTGCGCGCGGGCACGCCACAGGAACGGCAGCAGGATCAGGGCGCCGAGCACGATGCGCACCTCGACCAGGGCGAACGGACCGAAGTCGCCTGCCGCGATGCGCATGAACATGAAGGAGCTGCCCCAGATCGCGCCGAGCGCGGTCAATTCAGCGGCGGTCACCCAGTTCGCCGAAGTGACGGCAGCAGGGTCCGCGGCCACGACATCGCCTTCGAGCTTGGGTTGCATGCGGGCACCGTTGGGAATCGAAGCGCAATTATCGCCCGATCGCATCCTCGATGCTGCGTCGGCAGGCGAAACGTTTCGGCGCGCGGCGCGCTACGCTGGTGGCATGCATGGTCCCCGCATCCAGCACGCTCCGGTCACCCGCTACCAGCTCGCCGAGTTTGCACGGGCCATTGCGGAACCAGCGCGCGCGGCGATCCTGCTCGCCCTCATCGACGACCGCGCGCGTCCAGCCGGCGAGCTGGCGCAGATTGCGCAAGTCACGGCAGCAACCGCGAGCGCACATCTGCGCCAGCTCTGCGATATCGGCTTGCTGCGTGTGCATGTGCAGGGGCGCCATCGCTACTATCAGCTGGCCGACGAGGAAATCGCGCACCTCGTCGAGACGCTGGCGCTTGCCAGCGAGCGTCGCGTGCCAGCGACGCCGGCGCGGCGCGATGCGGCTTTCGTGCGGGCGCGCACTTGCTATCACCATCTGGCCGGACGCCTCGGTGTGGCGCTGTTCGAGCGATTGCGTGCGGCGGAAGGGCTCGCGCTCGCGAGTGATGCGATTCGTCTCAGCGCGAAGGGCGTCGTGCTGCTGCGCGATGCCGGACTCGAGGAAGACGAGAGCAGTCTGCTGCGTTTGTGCGGACGCACGTGCGTCGACTGGACCGAACGCCGATTGCATCTGTCCGGGCCGCTCGGTAGCGCAATTGCCAGACGACTGCTCGATCACGACTGGCTGCGCCCGCAACACGAGGGCCGCGCGCTGCGAATCAGTACCCGCGGTCGGGCCGGACTGCGTGCGCTCGGTGTCGAGCTGGACTGAATGAGCTCGATCCTCGACCTCAGGCGACGCGACCGCAGCGCAGGTGAAAGTCCC
This sequence comes from Dokdonella sp., assembly GCA_040005635.1. Lineage (GTDB taxonomy): Bacteria > Pseudomonadota > Gammaproteobacteria > Xanthomonadales > Rhodanobacteraceae > Dokdonella_A. The sequence goes on from JBDTYM010000001.1 coordinate 100,172, forward strand.
AGCGCACGTCGCGTACGCGCTCGCCCCAGGCCGCATGCAATTCGCTTTCTATCTGCGCGACAGGATCCTCGTTCTTCTCCTTGAGATACCGCTGCGTCGCCGACCATGAACGCAGGTAGGCGAGAAAGTGATCGGCGCCCCACGCGACGCTCATGACGAACGGCGGCACAGTGATTTCATCGAACGGAAAAGGGATCGTGCGGTAGCCGGCGTCGACGAGATCGCGCTCGCGCGGCCAGTACGGTCCGACCAGGTCGACATAGACGCGATTCTTCAACGCGTCGATGGCCGGCGTCACCCGACAGTCCGCATATGCCCACGCCGCGAACAGCCCATCGGGCGCCAGTACCCGACGCACTTCGGCATAGAACGCGTCGAAGTCGAACCAGTGCAACGCCTGCGCGACACTGACCAGGCTCGCGCTGTGCTCCGGTAGCGAACAGTGCTCGGCCGGTTCGACGCGATAGTCGATATTCGCGCGCGCCTCGGCATTCGCGATCTGATTCGCGCTCGGATCGGCGGCATGCACGCGCGCGAAGCGCGACGCCAATGCCACGCTGGCCTGGCCGTTGCCACAGCCTGCGTCCCAGACGAGATCACGCCGCGGCGCTGCCGTCGCGAGCCAGTCGAACAATGCCTCCGGATAGCGCGGCCGCGCTTCGCGATAGTCGGTCGCGTGGCTGGAAAAATGATCCTTGAAGTTCATCGCGAGGGCTCCCGTTTTGGGCAAATGGCGCCATCGATGCGCCGTGCTTGCCCGGGCTCAAGCGCGCCGAGCTCGTAGTCGCCGATGCGCTCGCGGATCAGGCGCAGCGTCGGCAGGCCGACCGCGGCTGTCATGCGGCGGACCTGGCGGTTGCGACCCTCGCGGATGGTCAGGCGCAGCCAGCGGTCGGCCACGTTCTTGCGAAAGCGGATGGGCGGATCGCGCGGCCACAACCCGCGCGGTGTCTCCTCCAGCGTCGCCACTTCGGCCGGCAGCGTGATGCCGTCGTTGAGCAGCACACCATCGCGCAGCGCATCGAGTTGCGCTGCGGCCGGCATTCCCTCGACTTGCACCAGATAGGTTTTCGCAAGCCTGTGCTGTGGATCGGTCAGGCGATGTGCCAGCGCGCCATCGGCGGTCAGAAGGAGCAGGCCTTCGCTGTCATAGTCCAGCCGCCCAGCCGCATAGACGTCTTTTTCGCGAATGAACTCGGCCAGTGTGCGCCGCGGCGGCGTGCTGCGATCGGTGAACTGCGACAGCACGCCGAAAGGCTTGTTGAACAGGATCAGCATGACCCGATGGCGCTGCGCGGCGAGCCGACCTCCGCTGCTTCGCCGTTCCGGCGAAAGCCGGAACGGCGTGCAAACCTGCCCGGCCGCCCCAGCCGGACCTCAGTGCTTGTCGCTCGTCTGATGAAAGATCTCGTCGCCGTTCGGCTTGACGAACTTCAGCGTCATGCGGTCCGACTCGCCGATCGCGAGGTACTTGTCCTTGTCCTGCTCTTTCAGCGTCAGCGTCGGCGGCAACGTCCACACCCCCTTCGGATAGTCCTTGGTGTCCTTCGGATTCGCGTTGATCTCACTCTGATCGACCAGCTTGAAACCGGCGTCGGTAGCGAGCTTGATCACGAAATCCTGCGGCAGATATCCTGTTTCCTTGATCTTCTCGAAATCGGCGCCGACCGCGGCGCGATGATCGACGATGCCGAGGGTGCCGCCCGGCTTGAGTACATCGAAAAACGCCTTGAACATCTCCGGGGCGCGCTGCGCGCGTTCGTCGTTGTCGCCCATGACCCAGTTGTGCACGTTGCGGAACGTCAGCACGACGTCGGCCGAAGCGGGCGCGCCGAAGTTCGGCGCATTGACATCGAACTCGACGACCTTCGCTGCGCTGTAGTCGGCGGCGTCGCCTTCAAACTTCTTCTGCAGCGCGCTCTTGTCCTGCGCGGCCTCGCCATCCGCCTTCTTCGCCTTCTCGATCGCAGAGACATAGCTGCCGCTGCCCTTCAGTGCCGGTGCGAGCAGCTCGGCATACCAGCCGCCGCCGGGTGTGATTTCGATCACCGTGTCGTCAGGCTTGACGCCGAAGAACTCGAGGGTCTGCTTCGGATGACGGTACCTGTCGCGCGCCTTGTTCGCATCCGAGCGCCAGCTGCCGGCGAGTGCCTGATCGAGCTTCGCGCCGAAGGCGTCGCTGGCACTTTGCGGCGGCGGTGGCTGCGCAGGCTGGTCGGCCGGCGCGGTGGCGGCCGTTGCGGCAGCCTTGGGTGGCGTGGCGGAATCGTTTGAGCCACAGGCCGCCAGGGCGATGGCCAACGGCAACAGGCAGGCGAGCTTTTTCATGCGTGCATCCTCGTTCGATGGGCCGCGCGGCGCGCGTCAGGGGGCCGCGAGCGTAGCACAGGGCCTTCGATGATGAAGGCGGCCAGACTGATACCCGCCTGGCGTTAGGTTCGATTCATTCGGCCTCGCGCACTTTGGAAGAGTGAACAAAGCTGAAAACTTCACCTCGCAGGGAAGCACCCCTGCGTGCAACCACGAACAGGAGATTCAAATGTTGCACTACGCCATCGTATTCCTGGTCATCGCGCTGGTCGCCGCCGTGCTCGGCTTCGGCGGCATTGCCGGTACCGCCGCCGGCATTGCCAAGATTCTGTTCCTGGTCTTCCTCGTCCTGTTCATCGTCTCGATGATCATGGGACGCCGCGGCCCGCGCGTCTGACGTAAAGCTCGAGCTGCGTCAGTCAGGCAGACGTGCCGAAGCCGGATACGGCGGCACGTCGACCTGCTCGCCATTCTTGAAGCGAGCCTGCAAACTCTGCCACCACGTCGCATCGAAGATTTCAGGATGTACGGCCAGCAAGCCGTCTCGAAGTGGAGCAGGCAGGCCGAGGAAGCGTGGAAACTGTTCCGGAAACACATCGTTCTGGTGCACGCTGAGCCAGTCCTCGAGTGGGCGCGTTTCATCCTCCTCGCTCGCTTGCGGCAATTTGCGGAAGCGGCATTGCTCGACCAGACAAAGTTCGTCGTAGTCGTAGAAGATCGCGCGACCGATGCGCGAGACGCCGAAGTTCTTCAAGAGCAGATCGCCCGGGAAGATATTGCTGCGCGCCAGATCCTTGATGGCCTGGCCGTAGTCCAGCACCGCGCGCAAGGCGGAATCCACCGGCGCCTCGCGCGCGTACAGATTCAGGGGGCGCAGGCGCCGCTCGATGTAGCAATGCCGCACCACCAGTTCCTCGCCGTCGACGTCGACCGTTTCCGCACATTCGGTGATCAGCTCTGCCAGCATGTCCGGATCGACCTGGCGCAGCGGGAAACGCAGGTCTCGGAATTCCTGCGCGTCGACAAGGCGGCCGACACGGTCGTAGCGGAATACCAGCTCGTATTTCTCCTCGACCTGGCGCCGCGCGATGTCCTTCGGGTACGCGAAGCGGTCGCGGATCAGCTTGATCACGACCGGATAGTCCTTCGGCGTGAACACCGCCATGACCATGCCGCGCTCGCCATCGGCGCGCACGAGACGCTCGTCGGGGTGTTCGGCGAGGTGGCGAAACAAGTGCCGGTAGCGTTCGGTCTTGCCCTGCTTGGCGCGCCCGAGCACGGTGTAGATCTCGCCGACCGGCTTGTGCGGCATCAATGCTTCGAGGAACACCACGGTGTTGCCGATGGTTGGCAGGTCCGCATGGAAATAGCTGCGCGCGTAACCGAACAGCAGCGAGATCTGGTTGAGATTGGTCAGCACCGCATCGGCGCGCACCCCCTGCGGCGTGCTCATCAACGCGATCACCAGCGGCGTGCCTTCATCGCCATCGAGAATGCGCCCGACCAGATACGCGCGGCGCTCGCGATAGAACACCGTGCGCAGCAGTTCGATGCCGTGCAGCGGCACGCCATCCTCGAGCGTGCGCTCGGCAATCTCGTGCGCGATCGCCGGCGCACAGCGCGCGCTATCGGCATAGCCGTTTGCGAACGCATAGTCGGCCAGCAGACGCGCGCATGTCTGCTCGAGATCACCCTCGCTGCCATAGCGATTCAGCGCAACCGCCTCTACGATTCCGGCCGTCGGCTCGATATCGAGTGCGATGAATTCGATCTCCGCGTCGACGCCGCGCGTACGGAAGAAGCGTCGCGACAAGGTGTTGAAGAACGTCTTGGTCAACTCCTTGTCGATCAACGGCTCGATCTGCGCGGCGAACTCGTTGCGAATCGACGCCCACAACGTACGCGAGCGCACGCGATCATCGAGCAACCGTTCGAGTCGTTCCAGCGTCTCGCCGGCGCAGACGTCGTAGAGGTCGATGCGCGCGACCGCATCGACCTGCACCGCATGCCAGTCGCGCTGCTCGAAGTGCCGCTTCGCACGCCGTGTGATGTCGGCGAAGCGCTCGTTGTAGTCGAGGAAGGCATCGAGGATCAGAGCGGCAGCACGCGCTTGCATGCTGGTCGGAACGGCAGGCGACGCGCTGGCAGCGGGCGGTGTCATCACCGCAGTCTATCGCGCAGCCTGCAGGCGTCGGCAAGCGTCACCCAAATCCACGAAAAGAAAGGGGCGCCGCAGCGCCCCTTCTTCGTCACCGATCCGCACGGCTTCACATCGCCGCAATCATCCGGTCACCAAACTCCGAGCACTTCACCTCGGTCGCGCCTTCCATCAGGCGGGCGAAGTCATAGGTCACGAACTTCGCGCCGATCGCCTTGTCCATTGCGGCGATGATGGCATCGGCCGCTTCGGTCCAGCCCATGTAACGCAGCATCATTTCGCCGGACAGGATTTCCGAACCCGGATTGACCTTGTCGAGGTTGGCGTACTTCGGCGCGGTGCCGTGAGTCGCTTCGAACACGGCGTGGCCGGTGACGTAGTTGATGTTGCCGCCCGGCGCGATGCCGATGCCGCCGACCTGCGCGGCCAGCGCGTCACTCAGATAATCGCCGTTGAGGTTCAGGGTGGCGACGACGTCGTACTCGGCCGGACGCAGCAGGATCTGCTGCAGGAAGGCGTCGGCGATCGCGTCCTTGACGATGATGTCCTTGCCGGTCTTCGGATTCTTGAAGCTGCACCACGGACCGCCGTCGATTTCGGTTGCGCCGAATTCCTTCTGCGCCAGCGCGTAACCCCAGTCGCGGAACGCGCCTTCGGTGAACTTCATGATGTTGCCCTTGTGCA
>JBDTYM010000002.1:0-103100 GCA_040005635.1 Dokdonella sp.
CCGCTCGCCGCTGCGGTCGCCGACCTGCTGTCGGCGCCCGAGCGCATGGCGCAATGGTCGTTCGCGGCGAGGGAGCGCGCGCGCAGCGCTTTCGGCAGCGCGCGTTACGCACGCGAGTACTTCGAACTGTACCGATCGCTGCTGCACCACGATGCAAGGACGACGCAGGCGCCGCAATGAGGACGGCTCAGGTGCGGCCGAACGCGTCCAGGTATTCGTGCGCGTAGGCTTGTGCCATGGTATCGATGCCCCAGCGAACGCGTTCGCGTCGAATCGATTCCCGCATCGCGTGATAGCGCGCAACATCGTTCATCAGGTCCGTCGCGGCGCGCACGATATTATCTGCACTGGGCGGCTCCATGACGATGCCGGTTTCACCCTCGATCTGGCTTTCCGGCAGGCCGCCACTGCGCGAATAGATCACCGGTAACGCGAACGCCTTGGCTTCCAGCGCGACCAGCGGCAGGCCCTCGGCGACCAGCAGCGGGTCGGTGGGAATGATCAGAAAATCGGCCTGCGCATAATACATTTCCACCTCGGCGCGATAACCGAGCATGTCGATCCGCCCTTCGAGTCGATGCTCGCCGATCCAGCGGCGCATAGCCGTTTCTTCCGGTCCGTCGCCGAGGATCAGCAGGTGAAAGTGCGGATGCCGCTGCGCGAGGATTGCCGCAGCCTGCAACAGGGCCCATACGCCTTTTTCGCGCGTCAATCGTCCGACGAACAAGGCTGTGGCCGGATCGGCGCGCACGGGAAACATCTGCATATCGCTTTCGCTGAGCCGCCCGTTGCGCAGGAGTCCGACCCGTTCCGGAATGAACATCGCGCGCAATGCCTGCTGAGATGCCGACGAGCAACCGAACAAACGATCGGGATAGACGCAGCGGGCGCGCTGCAGCAGACGCCGGCTGAATGCGTTCATGCGGCTGCCTGGACGCGGCGTCCTGTGCATCGTCGCCCACCACGACCTCGCGGCCGAACCGCGGCAGAGGCGCCATACGGCGCACTGGCCAAACGCGTACGAGTGCGTGTGCACGATGACGCGCGCATAACGCGCCACGATCGGCCCGAGCGTCGCGCGGACCCAGGCCGGATCGACCATCTCGGTTTCATCGTGCGCGATCAGGCGCGCGTGCGGCGCAATCGTCGTGTTCTCCAGATAGCTCTTGTAGCCGACGATGTGATCGACGCCGGCTTCCTGCAGACGCTCGGTAATGCGCTGCGGAAATTCCTCGTACCAGCGAAACAGGCCTGCCGGCGTATTGAGCAGGGAAAGGACGGCACATCGGCTCGGCATCGTCATGGTTGTCGGTCGCGGCCGCATCGGACGGCGTTCTTGCGTGCATGGAACTTGCCGTCCACCACCTCGATGCGACCACTCGCGTTGTAGGTATGGCAGCCGTGCAGGCCGGGATACCAGGCCGCGTCGAGCCGACCCAGCGCGCGCTCGCGGTAGCGCTGCGGCGAAAGTTCGATGACTTCGTTGAAGACCACGGCGCGGCCATAGTTGACTGCGCAATCCTGTGCCGGGCGGATGAGTCGGCCGTCACGCAGAAAGAGCGCTCCTGCAGGACGCGCACGTCCCACGTCGGAAACGACCGGATTGCACGGGTGCGGCAACCACGGGCCGAGCAGGCTGTTCGAATGGAACAGGAACAGTTCATCGTGGATGACACCGCCGCTTTCCGCGATCGCGGTGAACAGGTACCAGTGCCCCTGGTGCTGCCACAACGTCGCATCGACGGCGTTGTGGCCTTCGAGCAGATCGGCGACAGGCTCCCAGCGCCACGGAAATTCGCTGGCCCGGTACAGGCTCACACGGCGCGCCGCGCCGCTTTCAGGAACCATGTACATCGTGCGATCGACCTCGAAGACATGCGGATACGACAGATGCGAACCGGTCTGCAATACGAGCCGCGCCGCTCCCACCGGCCCTTGCTCGGTCAGTTCGACGCACGCAATGCTGCCCAATTCGGTGGCGTAGTCAAAATCCTCATAGAAGAGGAAGTCGCGATCGTCGCGGCTGATCACACAGGGATCGGCATGGAAGTGACCGCGTGGAGGCAGCAATGCATGGACCGACTCCATCACTGGCGCGTCAGGTTGCAGCGGCGTCGCGGCGTAGCGGTAGCCGAGTATCCAATGCTCGTCGTACCCGCGCCGGCGTACGCCGGATTGAAAACGCCGAAGCGCGGTGCGAGCGAAGAAAGCCAGCATCTCGGTGTTGCCCGGAAGCGCCTCGCTGGGTTCGATGCGCACGCCGTCCGCCGGGTCATCCGGCACCGACTCGGTCGACCGCGCTGCACGACGCAGCTGGCGTGACAGGAAACTCGCGCTCTTCCACAGGGTGTGGTTTCGACTCAGCTCGAGTGAAAGGAAATTCGTCGCCGCGACCGATCGCAACAGAATCTTCGCGCGGTCGGCGGCGGCATCGGCGGCATACAGGCCGGTGACTGAACGCGGATCACGCGTGAGGATTTCCCGAAAGAAATCCGCGTCGCCGCGACGATGCGGGATGTCTCCGCACAGGTGCGACCACAGACCACAACGCGCGGCGCCCAGCATGTCGCCGCCGATCGTGCGCGCGCCGAAATCCACAATCGCGTCCAGTTCCAGCGCGCGCACCGCGCCGACGTCAGCCGCACCGTATTCGCTGCCGGCAGCGGTGTCGTGCGGAAGTATGTTGAGGATTGCGATCGATTGCAGCAGCGTCGAAACGTCGCGCAGGGCGAGAGCGGATTGCGGCCGTCGATAGCGCGCCACGTCGCGCGCGACGTATTGCTCGAACAAGGTGGGACGATGGCTGCGCGCTGCGATGGCAGCCGAAGCACTCGCGTCGGAAGCATTGAGGAGCACCGAAACGATCGGTGCATCGCCGGCCTCGAGAGCCAAGCCGATCGACCGTTCTACCCATGCCGGCACGTGCAACGAGTCGAGCAGCAAGCCCACGCGCAGCGGGCGTTGCACGACGACCGCGGGGTATAGCGCTGATGCCATCCCTGATTCCCGTGAATCGATTCGTTCACCGCTATCGCGGCGTCGTCGAAGCCACGAGGGCTCGAGCGGCCAGCGCCTGCTCCGGCCCTCTCTTCGATCGAGTATAGGTAGGCCATCGGGGTCGAACAACTGCTTCGCCCCGATCGCCCGCCATCGAGTGATTGCGTCCGGCTTATCAACACACACCGCGCAACGAACTGCGCCGGCGTTGTGCGCCGGCGCAGTTCATGCTGCTCATGAAGCAGGGAGGCGTATCAGTCGAAGCCATCCCGGAATACTTCGCCGGGCGGCAACGCAGTACCCGCTGCGTTCACGCTGAAGGTCAGCGTGCCCTGCGCAGACGCGGTGTAGGTGTTGCCGGGCGTCACGCTCACGGACTGCACGCTGCCCTGGGTGCTCACGCTCACATTGAATTGTGCGTTGGGCGCCAACTCTGTGACGGTATGGTGCGTGTAGGCAGCGGGAACTTGATAGGTGAAGCTGCCGTTGATTGGCGTACCAGCGTCGCCAGCGCTCGACAGGACCACGTCATTGGTACTGCCAGCCAGCACGACACCGATGACACCACCCGCCGTCACGTTGACGGGCGTCGCCTTGGCGACTGCCTGCGCGGACGACGACAGATCGAATGCGGTCAACCAGTGTTGACTGACTGCGCTATCGGCTGGACGCACCTGCACCTGCCAGACCTTAGACGGATTGACCGATGCGTAGGCGGGCGCCGCGGTGGCCACCGCGTTGGCGGGTGCCACCACCGTCATCGATCCTGCAAAGGTGCTGCCGTCGGTGATGTCCAGCCGCGTTTCGCCCGAAGGCGCCGCGACGCTGGCCGGATTCGCTGGGAAATGGAATGCGAGGTACTGATCATAGGACGCGTCACCCATGGTCGTGCGGTCGTACACGACGATGCGGTTGGGTCGCAGGTAAATGACCTGGCGCGACCATCCCTGCACGGCATTCCCGGCATCGAACGATCGATACATGTCCGCCAGGTTGTCGGCGCGCAATGCCATATACGAGCCGCCATCTTCGAACGTCGCGACCTGCGTGGCGACGCCATCGTCCTCCTGCGTGAAGGCGCCCTGCCCGAATTGCTCGTCGACACCCGAGCCGTTCATGTGGCGCACGTAGAACACGTTGTAGGCGTGGCGGTTGCCGGACAGCAGATTGCTCGCCTGGAAGTCGCCATAGTTGTCGTTGTAGACCGCATTGTCGCCGTCCGAACCATTCGGATCGTGGACGATCTGACCGGTCGCGTTGACCAGCAGGGGCTGGTTGCCACGCACGAGAGCGAGACTGCCCTGGTCGAAATACTCCTCGCCCTGATTCGGATTGTTGACGTAGGGCCCGGCGCGGAACGACAGCCACGAGGCATTCGTGGTCCAGTCCGATCGTGCCGCGACCGCATTCATGCCGGTCGCGAAATACGACAGCGGCAATGAGCTGATCGGTGCGGTCGGACCATCCGGATTGACGAACAGGAACCGCTGCCAGGGATCGCCGTCGCCGAAGTTGTCGGTCGCCGCGGCAACCTCGCTGAGATACTGGCGCAGCACGGGTTCCGCCGAACTGCCGAGGTACTCCTGCATGCCGAGGAGATGCTCGAACAGGAAATTGCTCGGCGTGCCCGGAGGCGAGTCGGGCGTGTTGTTGGACTGATTGTTGTCGCGATCGTCGAAGTAGTTCAGCGACGGCCAGGTGAAATGCATCGCGTAGTACGCGCTGTCGACCGGATAGGAATACGGCGTCGAGCCGCCGATCAGGTCCATGCCGGTCGCCGTCTTCACTTCACGCAACGGTATGGTCATGTCGAACACGCCCAGCGGCGCATAGTTGCCATAGCCTTCCGGCCAACCGCCACCGGCCAGGTGAAGTTGATAGTAGGGGCGCACGCGCGTGGCGAACTGATTGTTCAACCAGTCGTCCCACTGCGCCGGAGCCTGCGGATTGTCACCGTAGGTAGCGAGTGCGACCGCCGCCTTCGCGTGAAAATAACCGGCGAAATAATTGCTCTGCGGATGGACGTACTCGAAGTCCGCGCAGCCATTGGGCGCCTCGAACGCGGTGATCCAGGCGTTCGCTGCGGTGTACACCTTCTGGCGCAAGTCGGCGCTCAGCTTGTCGTATGCCCAATCGTAACCGACGCCGTAGACGACACCGAACGTGCGTATCGCGTAGCCGTCATCGGTACAGGGACTCTCGCTGTGCGGACCCGGATAAGGCATCGATGCCTTGTCCAGGATTTCTGCGACCTTGTTGCCATAGGCGGCGGCCGCATTCGCATCGATGCCAAGTTCGACCTGATAGCACAGTCCCTCGGCATACATGGCGCTCATGTAGCCGTGACCCTGATAGCCCTGGCCGATATTCGGCGGATCCGGATAGGTCGATTCATCCGGGTAGTTGACGACACCGCCGATGTAGGAATCGCAATACGATTTCAAGCGCTGCCAGTCGGCCGAATTCGCATTCGCGCGCTGCCGAAGCGCGGTGAGCGTCGGCGTATCGAGTATCAATCGTGGATGCGGCGTGCTCACCTGGGCGGTTGCGGGACGAGCCAGGGCGAGGCAGGCGAATAACCCGAACAGGGCGAGAAGCGCGAAGGGTGCGCGGCGCATGGAAATCTTCAAGAAACGTATATTTTTATGCATTTTTAAATATCAACCAGATCAGTCAGGGGTGTAGCCGGTCAGCGGGGAACTCCAATTTTCTCGCCGCCCGGTCGACTGTGTTCCGTCGACAAACGCGCGATCGGCAGTGATCGTCGGCCACACCGGCCGACGGTTGTCCCATTCCCTAGGAGAGTGCGAGTGCATGGCTCGCGAATTCCGCCGGCTCAAAGCTCCGACGGCTCAAAGCAAGCCAGGGCCCGATGTGCCGGCCCACCAATCACACTCAGATCAAGAACACCATGTGAGCCCACAGGCGGGTGTGCTCGCCTGGCGAGAGGGCACTTTTCCATCGGCTCCGAAACGTCGACCGGAACGAAATCAGGCGAGCAATGCAACGGATTTCGAATCCGGACTATCCATCCAACTCAGTACATCACGAGAATCGGTCCATCATGAAAATCTGCTCATCACGAAAGGGCGATACGCAGACGAACTATCACAAATATCAGTGTATACATTGCCAAAATGCTGGGAGTTAAGGAGTCGTTCGATAAGAAAGAACGAATTCGATTCGGCATGCTCGATTTCTGATTGACATCGCCGCATCGGCTCGTGTACCGACGCCCGACTCGCATTGAATAGGTGAATCCGGTCGAGTTTCGAGAACGCCGTCACAAGCAATTATTCAAGATGCGCAGACTGCTGATGAGTTATCAGTATTCGCAGCTGGGCATGTTCGACCACGTGATGGCTATCACAGCAGGTATGGCTGCGGTCCGTACACTGCGGCCCCTTATCGAGGGTCTTTCACCCGTTGGGCCATCGGACTTCCACAGATTCACAAGACATAAAATCCCGATGACCTTGAATTTTCTTTGCGGGACGGAGCGGAATCCGAATCTTCTTGGAACCGCCTCACGAGCAGGTGCGCTCGCCGTCCTCTTCGCCTGCGCCGGCCTATCCCACGCAGACAGTGGTCCCGCCGATATCGTGTTCGCCAGCGGATTCGAGGCCGACGAGACGATCCAGCCGCCCGGCAACGGCGACTGGCAGTTCTCCAATGAGACCACGCAGCGGGTCGATCAGATCGTGGATACCGACTCGCGCTTCGACGCGGTCTGGGCCGATTTCAACAACGACGGCTGCTACGACGTCTTCGTGTTCGATCATGGCGGCGACAGCAATGACGACACCTCGCCCGGCCGCACTAGCCGCCTGTGGGTGAATCGCTGCGACGGCAGCAACACCTTCGTCTATACGCCGAACGCCGAAGTCCAGCACTACATTCCGAGCCCCACCACCCCGCGCGGTTCCGGCTGGGTCACCCTGCTCGACTTCAACGGCGATGGGCTGCAGGATTTCTGGCTGCGCGATGCGAGCACGCTCGCCGGCGTCTACGTCAATGCGACCGCGAGTGGCGCGCACACCCCTTATTTCGCCGACAAGCAGGCAGCTTGTGATGACTACTGCGAGTTTGGCGACATCAGCGGCGCCAACGCACTGCAGATCATCCGCTCGGACCGTCAGATCCTGGACATGCTCGATCGTCACGAGATCTATCCCGCCGCCGGCAACGAAGCGCGCAGCCTCGTTGCCGACGTGGATGGCGACGGCTGGCAGGACATCGTGCAGCCGGCCAATCACGGCTACTGGCACAACGACCAGGGCACGCTCGTATGGCGCAGCGTTCCGGCCCTCAAAGGCAACATGGGCCTGTTTTCGCTGGCGGATTTCGACAACAACGGCAGCATGGATCTGGTGACGTTCGACGGCGACGATAACGCGGGCAGCGGCCACGCCTATCTGTTCCGCAATGACGGCTCCGGCAATTTCACCGACGTCACGGCCGGCTCCGGACTCGACACCGTGCCTTATGTCGGCTGGTGGACGGGTTACGGCAATATCGTCGCGGCCGACTTCGACAACGATGGCTTTGCCGACCTGATGATGGCCGGGCCGACCGGATCGCCCTCCTCGGTGATCCTGTTGCGCAATCTCGGCAATCTGCATTTCGCCATCGTCGACGGCGTCAATTTCGGCACGGCTTACAACGCTGCCGGCGCCGGCAAGCCGCGCGCCGCGGTTGCCGACTTCGACAACGACGGCCGCCTCGACATCGTCAAGACGCAGACCGATACCAATCTCGGCATCTGGCGCAATACAACCAATACGAGCGGCTCACACTGGATGAAGGTGCGCGTGCGCGGTCCCGGCCTCAACAGCGATGGTATCGGCGCCGACCTCAAGTGGTATCGACCCGGCAGCGGACAGTTGGCCGCCCACATGAGTGTGCAGACCAGCAACCAGCACCCGCAGACCTGGATACACACGGGCCTCGCCGACAACACCACGATCGACCTCGTCGTGCGCTTCCCGAACAATGGCCCGACCTATCACTTCGACAGTATCGCCGCCGATCAGGAAGTCATCGTCTATTCCAATGGCTGCCTCACCCAGCATTGGTCGCCCGGCAACGGATGGCCGCTGAACGCCCCAAGTGGATGCGGCAATTGATCAGCGGAAGCGGGTGTTCCTGTCGTTGAACCCTGCATGCGCTCGGATCACCGCGCGCGCGCGACCCAGAGGATATGGGCCTAGGCGGTCTCGTGACTCAGCTGCGCCGGTATCGCCCCTTCCGGAAACCGGCGCGAAGCGGCTTCCGGGTCGCGCAACGGGTCCCAATCGCGGCGGAACAGGCGTTTCGCGACGCTCGTGACGCGGTTCGCCATACCGATCGACAGGCCCATCCAGCGCGCCCACAGGAATACCTTGCGCCGGAACGCCCAGTTGCTCATCGCCTGTTCGGAATAGAACCGATAGCCCCAGCGCCGTTCGAACAGGCGAGAGGACTGCTCGATCAGCGACTGGCTCCAGCGATAAAAGAAGAAGCGCATGTCGGTGAATTGCATGCGCGTGGCGAGATTGTCGAAGGTGATGACGCAAGCCGGTTCGACCATCATCGTTTCACCGCGAGCCAGCACCTGCAGGGCGATGTCGAGGTGTTCGCGCACCACCATCGACGGCAGTTCGATCGCCTTGAACGTGGCCGTCGAGAACAGCACGCAATGCAGTTCGAATGAGCGTGTGTGCGCGGGCGAGCGAGGAATCTTGTCGACATCCGCCCGCCGGAAATGCTTCTGCTCGATCAGGTAGGAACGACCCTCGACGTCCACCACGCGCAGTTCGCCGGTATACAGATGATTGCGCAGCGCGCCGCCCTGATCGAGGCCTTCGCGCTCGAGGATCAGCGGCGATACGACCGCCGCACCCGCAGCCGAGGCGCGCAGCAGCGGTTCCAGCCAGCCCGGCGTGACGCGTGAGTCGTTGTCGAGCAAGACAACCGTCGGCGTCGCCACATCCGCCTGCACCGTGCGCAGCGCATCCATCGGAATGATGCGGCCAAGCTCGACGATGCGACAGTCGGCGCGGCCGGCGAGCAGCGCACGAACCGGGTCGATCAGCTCGGCTGGATAGCCAAGATCGAGTATCCACAATGCAAACGGCTCGGGCGTGCACTTGAATAGTTGCTCGATCGATTCCGCCAGACCCGAATAGCGATCGCGCGGACTCACAATGATCGTCGTGACGGGATTCACGGGCGTTCTCCAAGTGGGCTTTTCGCGCGCGCGGCGGCAACGCGATTTTCGCCTGGGACGATTGCGTCGAGGCACTCTACGTCGCGGCTGCCTCGACGCCGGGTTTGCGCTCGCGCAGCCCGTTGCTGACGTGATTGGGCGGCGCGGGCAGGTGGAAATTGCGGTAGTCGTTTGGATTGCCGCTGCGTCCCGCTTCCGCTGCCTTGATGATGTTGTACATCTCGCGTGCACTCACATAGTGCAGCACATGGCGCCCGCCATCGTTGTAGGCGCGTTCCAGATACGCATGCATCGCCTCCATCTCGGGGCCGAGCAAGGTGTCCATGTCCGCTTCCAGCGTGCCGTGCGTATGGATCTTCACGAACACCCATTCGGGCCGGCCCTCGACATGGATCGCCGTGTTCACCCAGGCGTCCACGCGCGCAGGCGTCGGTGGACACACGCGCCGGATGTCGGCGTTCTCGATACGCGGGATCAGGCCGAAGCGACGCTCACGCCAGTTGAGCCCGAGCGGGCCCTGTACGATCATCAGATCGCCGCTGGCACGGCCGGATACCTTCACGTTGACGCCGGTATCGTGCGACTTCGGTACTGCTGGATCGTCGGTCGCGTAGTAGATCGAATTGATCGTGCTGGTCTGCGTCTCACTCGGCGCCGAGGGCAGCGTGTAGTCGGCATAGCAACCGAGTTCGCGCAGCAGGATCAATTCGTTGTTGAGTCCACACCAGCGGCCGTCGGCGCGCGAATTGTCCAGGCACCAGTTGCCATGGATGAAGGCGAAGCGCAACTCACCGGTGAGCGGGTCGCGCGGCAGCGCGCCGTGGCGTTCGTGCAGGGTCTTGCAGAAGCCCGCGATGCTGCGGCGGAAATTCGCTTCGGTGTCGTTGTCATGGTGCAGGTGGATCTCGATCTCGCCGTAGCCGGCGCTGCACAGCGCGGTGATCTTGTCGAGATGCTCCTCGAGATACTCTTCCTCGGGATAGAAGAACGTGTGCTGCGGCGCGCAGCCGTCGGCATCACGATGCTGGCTCGCCATTGCGCGATAGTCGCGACACCAGCGATCCACGCGTGCGCGCTGCCGGGCGAGATCGACGCCACCGCCCATCGGCTCGAAATGATCGACGAAACAGAACATCACGTGTACCGGAGCCGTCGAGGCCGATCTCCCGCGCAGTGATTGGCGCAGGTACATGCCGAGCCATGTCTGCATGTTGCGCGAGCGAACGCCGCGCCAGATCACGGCCGCGACGAGCGTGATTCCTGCAATCGCCACGACCAGTGCTGTTGCCAATGGATTGCTCACGAGTCGATTAGTCCCATCGAGAATGCGAAGACGGTCGGCGAATACGCTGTCCGACGGACCGCGGCGGCGTGATCGCGAGCTAGGAGGCGGCGAGCCTCTCGCCTTGCACCGCGTCAGGAAGCAGCGACAACAGTTGTTCGGCATTGTTGCGCCATTGCCGCTCACGCACAATGTAGGCACGCGCCGCTTGCCCGACGGCCGACTGCTGCTGCCGCTGCGTCGACAATTCCAGCACGCGCTCGACACAGGCGACGCTGCTTCCACGCGGAAACAGCCAGCCGGTGTCGCCGTTTGCGATGACCTCGGCGATCGGTGAATAGTCCGGCGCCACCACGGCCACTCCCATCGCCATGAACTCGAACAGCTTCATCGGCGAGCCGTATTCGTTCGAGTTCGGCAGCACCGCATAGTCCATGCAGGCGATCCAGTCCGGGATCTCGGCGTGATTCACCCGCCCCGGCAGCAGCACGCGCTCGCCGAGACCGCGTTCGGCGACCATCGCCTGCACGGCCGCAAGGTCGCTGCCGCCGCCGACCAGCAGCAAGGTGATGTGGGGCGCCGCTACCAGGCGATCGGCGATGCCGGCGACGAACTGGGCGACGCCATGCCAATGCACGAATGCGCCGACGTAGCCGCACACGACCTGTTCGCCGATGCCGCGTTCGGCGCGCAGACGCGCGCGATCGAAACGCGAAGGATCGAAACGATGTACATCGGCTGCGTTCGGCGAAACCACCGATCGACTGATGCCTTCGTAGGCGTTTTCGGCGACGTCGCGGAAATAACTCGAAATGAAGACAAGACCGGTGCAACGGCGCATGCACCAGCGCTCGATGCGGCGGGCCGTCTGCTTGAGGATCAGCGGGCGCACGCGCGGCACCAGCGCCGAATCGTTGATCTCGAGGATTACCGGAATGCCGTGTCGACGCGCCTGCCAGACCGTCGCCCAGAGGAACATCGAATAGCGTTCATAGATCAGATCGGGCCGGTTGCGGCGCAGAACGCTGCCGATGCGAAACCAGGTGACAAGGTTGTAGGCCAGTTCGAGAAACTCGAACAGGATGCCCGGCGTGCGCGACACCAGTGTGGCCAGCACACCCTTGCGCGGCTGGCGTACCTCGCCGCTTGGCTCGACCTCGGGATCGGCGCCGGGGAACGAAAGCACGCTGACCTGGTGCCCCATGTCGCGCAACGCACCCACGATGCCGCGGATATGCACGCCTTCGACTTCGCGGCCACGCGTGCGATGGTGATAGAGAATCTTCATGCCGCCCTGCCCGGCAAGGCTTCCATCGCGAAGCCCTGGGCGCGCCACTCGGGCAGAAGAATTTCGAGCAGTTCCATGGTGTGCGCGCTGTCATCGTGCATCAGAACCACATCGCCGGCGCGCGGCGGCTGTTGACGCAACAGCTCGGCCAGCTCCGCCGTCGGCCTGCGCTGATAGTCGAGGCTGTCGAACGACCAGTAGGCGATGTTGCGGCGACGCCATGCGAAGTTCAGCACCAGCGGCAACGGCAGCACGCCACACGGTGGCCGGAACGCATGCTGCGCCTGTCCGTCGAAAGTGGCGAGCACGCGATCGGTGTGCGCCACCTCTTCGAGCTGGGCCGACAGCGACAGCTGCTCGAAGGCCGGATGGCTGAAGGAATGGTTGCCGATCATGTGGCCTTCGGAAACCATGCGGCGCACCAGATCCGGATACTGCTCGGCACGTCCGCCGACCAGAAAGAAACTGGCGCGCGCATCGTTCGCCGCGAGCAGGTCGAGCACTTTGGGCGTGTACTCCGGATCTGGACCGTCGTCGAAGCTCAAGTACAGCTTGCGTCCGGCACTGGGTCCGTCGATCAGGAACAGACTCGCCGGCAGCCATCGCAGCAGACGCAGTTTGCGGGGTCGTGGATTCACGGATGCGGACCGACAGTGGTGGGGGTGACGCGGGAAGCCACGTCGCGCAGGATGGATTCGAGCTTGTGGATATTATCGTCCCAACGGAAGCTGCGGGCGTGCGCGACGATCGCGCCGGTGTTCCAAGGCTGCGCCAGTGCCGCTACCAGCGCCTGACCGATCGCCTCGATCGCCTGCGCAGGGACCAGAATACCGGCGTACTCGGGCAGGATCTCGGGGATGCCGCCGACCCGGGTCGCCACTACCGGGATGCCGCAGGCCATCGCCTCGAGCACGACATTCGGCACGCCTTCATTGTGGCTCGGCAGACACAGCAGATCGGCACTGCAGAACCAGGTCGGCAGATCCGCGTGCGCCACCGCGCCGGCGAGCTGCACCTGTTGCGCGATGCCGAGGTCGGCCGAACGCTTCAGCAGTGTGGCGCGAGCGGGGCCCTCGCCGACGAAAACCAGGAGCGCGCCCGGCCGCTGCGCCAGCAATGCCGGAAACGCCTCGAGCAGATCCACGCAGCCCTTGGTCTGCTTGAGATTGCCGACATACAGCACGATCGGATCCCGTGCCGGCAGGTTCAGCCGCTCGCGTGCATTTGCCCGCGGTGCAGGCGCGAAGCGCTCAGTATCGACGCCGTTGTAGACGGTGTGCGTCCTGGCGCGGTCGACGCCGAGCTCGACAGCCTTGTCCGCGAGCGCCTGGCTGACCGCGACGATGGCCCCGGCGCCGCCCATCGCACGTGCGATCTGGCCGCGACGCAGCGCATGATTGGCTTGCATATTGAGGTCGCTGCCGTGCACTTTCACGGCGTATGGAAGCTTGAGCCAGCGCGCCAGCCAGGACACCGCAACCGCATCGGGGTACGCCCAGCTGGCCAGCAGACAGTCGTAGCGCGCCCGGCGCAAACGCCAGCCCTGCTGCAACAGCAGGGAGAGTAGCCAGCAGAAAGCGTGCACGGAACGACCAAAGCGCGGTGGATAAAAAAAGGTGAAGTAGCCGACATGCAGATTTCGCACGGCCGGATCGCCACGCCGACCGCGCCATCGATCGCGAAAGTCGACCGCGACCAGGACATCGACGTCATGTTCGTGGCCGAGACGCTCGAACTGCTGGCGATTGAACGAAGCACGCCGAGGATCCCACGGGCTCGGGAACAGATTCGTCAGGATCAGTACCTTGAGTCGCGCGTCGTCAGCCATCGACGCCCCCGTGAACGAAATCGCGGTTCGCAGACGCGGATCGGTGCAGTGTCGCGGTGATGCAAGGCAGCAAGCAGGTCGTCACGCTTCAACCCGGCCGCGAGCCTGTGTACAGGTCGACATAGCGTGCAGCCATCCGTTGGATGGTGCCTTGTTCGACGACCCACGCGCGGCCGCTCCGACCCATCGCATCCGCGCGCTCGGGCTCAGCCAGGATTTCGATCATTGCCGCAGCCATCGCCGCCGGATCGCGTGCAGGGACGATGCGCCCGTTGACATGATCCTGCACGATCTCCGCATTGCCGCCGACGTCGGTCGTCACGATCGGCAGACCCGATGCGCAGGCTTCCAGCAGGGCGATCGAATACCCTTCTGAAATCGACGACATCGCGTACAGATCCAGGCCCTGCAGCAACTGCGCGACATCGCCGCGGTCACCGAGAAACCTCACGCGCTGCGCGACACCCATTTCGCCGGCGGCCTCCATCAGTTTCTGCTTCTCGCCGCCGTCGCCGATCAGCAGCAGCACGGTGTCGTCGAAACGCTGCGTCACGGTCGCGTAGGCGCGCAGCAGGGTGACCAGATCCTTGGCCCAGTTGAGACGGCCCACCGATCCGATCAGGCGCGTGCCCGCAGGCAGCTCGAGATGGTCGGTCAATGTGCGCCGCGCGTCACGCGTCGCCGTTGCGAAGCGCTCGACATGGATGCCGTTCGGCACCACCACGAGTTTCCCCGGCGGCAGCATGCGTCGGGCCACGATGTCCTGACGCGCCTTGTCGCACACGGTCACCACGACGTCGGTCCAAGGCATGCATCGCCGGTACAACCATTCGCGTCGACTCGACGCACGCAGCGCTCCCATGCCGTGTCGCGTGTTGAGAACCCGCGTGAGCTGCAATCCGAACGCTGCGATCACGGCGTGGTAATGCGCAATCATGTTGTGCGTGTGAAGTACTTCCGTACCATGCCGGCGCAATAGTCCGCGCAGGCGAAACAGGCAGCGCAAGTCCGCACCGGCCTGCTTGTCGCAACTCTCCACGGTGATGCCGTGCTGATCGAGCTCGTCGGCCAGCGTGCCCTTGTCGAACAGACAGATGACCTGGCAGTCGTGGCCGGCGCGCTTCTGCTCGATGGCCAGATTGATGACCACGCGCTCGAGACCGCCGCGATTTAGATTCTCCACGAAATGGGTGATTTTCACTGCGGCCCCATTCCTGCCGGCTCGGCCAGTTCGCATACGGTGACGCGCAGCTTGCCGCTCGGCGTCAGCGCAATCGCGTCGACGAAATGAAAGCGCGCTTCGACGGTGTCGCCGAGCACCTTGCCGATTTCGCGACGGATGTAGTCCAGCGACGACGCGTCGAAGGACGCGCCGCGCACGACACTGATGTCGAGCGCATCCCAGCTCCGCTGGACCACCTGGAATTGCTGCACGCCCGCGACGTCCTTCAGCATATGGGGAAAGAATTCGCCTGGCAGCAGACGGCCGTCGCGCGTGCGGATCGCATCCAGCTTGCGCCCTTCGACACGCTCGAGCAGCGGCAGACCGCGGCCGCACGGGCAGGCGCGCGCACTCGGTGTCGCCAGGTCGCCGTTGACGTAACGAATGAAAGGCATGCCCTCGTTGTGCAGGTCGGTGATGATGATGTCGCCGGCACCGGCAACGCCGTCGACGCCGCGATCGACACCGGTCTCGACCAGCAGGTGATCCGAATTGATGTGCAGCCCATTGCGCTGCTCGCATTCCGATGCGATCAACATGAACTCCCTGCATCCATACGTGTTGTACACCGGGCAACCGAAAGCGCGCTGGATGACGTCGCGCTGTGGTTCGTACAATGCCTCAGCGCCGCAGAGGATCGCTTCGGGGCGAAATACCGGCCGTTTCGTGTCGAGCAGCCACTGCGCCAGGCGCACCAGAGGCCCCACATAGGCAACCATGATTTCGGGCCGGTATGCGTCGATCGCATCGGCATACTCGCCGATGTTGGCTTCGGTCATTTGGAACGAATCGAGCATGCGCCGGCCGAACGCGGCGTGATACCAGCGGTCCTTCAGCTGCTTCATCCGCGGCGGCGTGCCGACCGACCCACCCCACAGATAAAGCGTGCGACGCCCCATCCGCGCGCCCGCCCATGCATAGCCACGCCACATGACAGCGGTGCGCCGCTCGTTGCTTTCGCGCGTATAACCGAAGCGCAATGGCTCGCCGGTGGAACCGCCGGTCGCCTTGTACAACAGGCGACCGCGCCACGAGGAGGCGACCAGATCGTCGAAATTCTCGCGGATGTCGCGCTTGGTCAGGACCGGCAGGCGTGCATAGTCTTCGAGGTTGCGGACGTCGTCCGGAGTCGCGCCAACTTCGTTCCAGCGCCGGCGATAGTAAGGAACTTCGCGATAGCAATGCTTGAGCAGACGCTTGAGCTTGCCCCACTGCAGCGCTGCCAGCTGCTCGCGATCGAGCCATTGGCTGGCTTCGTATTCCGCCATGTAGTGCACGGTCTTGCGTTTGCGCAAGACGCTTTCGTAGAGCGGAAACAATGCATTCCGGAACAGTTTTTCGTAGGCTGCGCTCATGCTTCGGCCTTCCGCGCGCGCGCGCTGGCCCACATGAGCAGCGAACCGATCGCACGCGGACGACCGCGCGCCAGTTGCTGGTGCAGTCCGTGCAGATAGTCGAGGTCGGCGCGGCTCCAGCAGCCGAGGCAGACCGTCAACAGCGCGTAGGCCACGCACAACAGCGGACCACCCAGCGCGAGCGCGAGCAGCGCCGGTGACACGCCGCGCAGCGGCACCACCAGCAACGCTGCCAGCACACCGGCAAGTGCGATGCGCGCCAGCCTCTCCCACGGCATCCTGGCTCCGCTGACGCGCAGCCCAAGCGCCATGTTGGTGGCGAACCAGACGACCGATACGATGATGTAGGCCACCATCGCGCCGGTCAGTCCATAGTTTGATATCAGCACCACGTCGAGACTGAATTTGAGGATGCCGCAGAGCAGGTAGACATACAGCATGCTGTGTTGATGGTCGGCGCTGATGAGCAGGCTCGATGCGGCCTGCGCGATCGCGCCGAGACCGCCGCCGAGCAGGCAGATGGCAAAGACCGGTGCGGCGGCGACATAGGCGCTGCCATACAGGAGATGTATCGTCGGCGACGCGAACACGATGCCGAAGCCGATGAGAGGGATCGCCAGTATCGCCAGGTAGGCCGTCGAAGCGGAAAAGCGGCGCACGGCGACTTCCTTTCCCTGACTCAGTGCGTTCGCCATCATCGGCAGCAGAACCGCGGCGAAGACGCCCGGAACGAGCAGGGACGCGCCACCGGCAAGCTGGTAGGCGACCTTGAACTGGCCTGCTGCGGCGACGTTGCCGTAGAAGGTCAGAAACGCCACTTCCATTTCACTGGCCATCAGAAAGCCAACCGTGACCATCACGGCGACGATGCGGATGTGCCGGTGCAGCCGTCGCAACAGATCGGGCGGCAATGCTTCCTGCTTGGTCACCGCCGGCATCATGCGCGCGATCTGCTGTCGCGAGATCAGATAGAACACCGCGCTCGATATCGCGTAGATCGTGAGGAATCCCTCCACCGGCGCATCGATCCACCAGGCGATGATCACCATGGTCAGGTTGAGCGGCGTTGCGATCGCGGCGATCGTCGCGGTGGCACGGAAATTTTCGAAGCCCTTGGCGACATTGACGTTGAACATGTAGGGCGCGCGCAGGCTGACGGCGACCACCAGCAGTCCGAACAGGCCCAGATGATTCAGTCCAGGCGCGAGGCGCTCGCCGCCGAACGTGAGCACGCACGCGCCGATGGCCGCCACCGCGACCAGGAAATACAGCTGCAGCCGCCGCAAGTGCTTGAGCAGCGGGACGACCAGGTCTTCGCGCCCGGCACCCCGCAGTTCGGCGACGAACTTGGTGACCGCCGTGGCACTGCCGGAGTTGGTGGCCGTGACGCCAATGCCGACCATCCACACGACCAGGCTGTAGGTACCGAAATGCGCAGGCCCGAGATGCCGCGCCACGATGATCGACACCAGCATGCCGAGGAAGTATTCGGTATAGATGCCGACCGACGAGAACAGCGTGTTGCGCATCGTTTGCGAGCGTGCGTTCACAGAAGAATCCTGACCAGGATATAGAGCGCTACGATGCTGCCAGCAGCAATCATCGGCCAACGCATGAGCTGGCCGTTCAAGCTGAAAACGGGCAATGAGGGAAACCGCTGGCGCGCGGATGCGTAGTCGCCGACGACCAGCGCGCTGAGCAGATACAGCAATATCACGTAGCTCCTGCTGAGAAAGAAAGCCGCCACATAGAAGCCGCATTGGGAAACGAACAGCGTCGCGGCAAGTTCCTGCTCGAGCTTCCAGGCGGCCGCGTCCTGGTCATCTTCCGGTGTCGGTTGGTGACGCAGGATCGCCCTCGTCATCATGAAGCCGTAACCGACGAAGGCGAGCCACACCGTGAAGCCGAAGAATCCCATCTCGGCCAGCACGAGCACGAAGGAATTGTGCGCAGTGAGATAGTTGTGTTCGGTGAAGTTGCCGGAACCCACGCCGAAGAACGGCTGAGCCATGAACATCTGGATGCCCTCGTACCACGCATCGACGCGGCCCGCGGCGGACGATTCGGACGCATCCATGTCCTGCATGCGCGACGGCAGCATGTTGATCGCCGCGAAACCGAGACCGCCGAGTACCAGCGCCGCGGTGCGACCGTAGCGTCGCCAGATGTAGGCGCCGATGATCGCTGCCACCGCGAGCAGCGCACCGCGCGAGGCCGTCAAGTAGACGCCGTACATCAGCGTTGCTGCAGCGGCCAGCCAGAACAAGCGCAGCAAGCCCAGCCAACCGCCACGTGTACTCAGGTAGAACGCCATCGGTATCACGGCAGCGAACAGCAGGCCGAGATCGTTCGGATCGCTGAAGATGCCGACGTACTGGATGCGGCCGTCTTCCACCAGCGGCATGCCGGTCCACCCGATACCCAATTCGGCCTGCTCGATTCCGTGCACGGCCAGTATTGTCGAGCACAACACGAACACCGCCATGACAATCACGACGCGCCGCGGTGTGTTGACCGCATTGGCCATCACGACGAACGAGGCGACGACCGGACCGAAGTGGGTCAGCTGCTCGATCGCGCCGCCCGCCCATCCATTGGCGACCTGCGACAACATCATGACGAGGAGAAACGCGCAGATCAGCAAATATTGCGGCGCCTGGAAATTCTTTTTCGACAGCAGCCAGCCGACCAGCGCGAGAAACAGCGTGACCGGCAGCAGTGGCAGATTCAAATCCACCAATTCCGGATATTCCTGCGGCCGCACCAGCACCAGCACCAGGTAGACGAGAATGAAGAGGAACATGCAGGTCCTAGGCGATCCGCAGGTGCGTCGGGTGTGCAAAAAACTCCGGCCAGACGAGGACCCCGGTGAACCAGGCAAGGTTCATTTCACGTTCGACGGGAAGACGGTTCAATGCATAGATCGCCTTCAAAGGCAGCCGGTTGGTACCGGCGATGTAGGTGCACGCGACCTTGTAGCCCGCTGCTTTCACCGCAGCGATGACCTCCGCGTTGTACGCATTCGAGCCACCGACCGGATACGAAATCGCCGCCACCGGTCGATGCAACTGCTGCTCGAGCACGCGCTTGGATTCGAACACTTCGTCGTGCAGATCCGCCGAGGGGAGTTTGGCCAGCATGCGATGACTGACGCCATGTGAGCCGATTTCCATGCCAGCCGCACTCATTTCCACCAGCTGGGTCCAGGTCATCGGACGACAGTCCGGATGCGGCGTGCGCCGCAACGACCACTCCCGTTCCAGCCGCGCGATGATCGCTCCCTGTCGCGCGTCATCCAGCCACTTCAGCTGATCGAGCAGGTGCGCCGCCAGTTCCCTCCGTTGCTGGAGCGCGGCCGGGATCTCATGCCGGAAGTTCACTTCCGGCAAGTCCACGACGGTCGCCTGGGTGACGCACAGCATGTAAACGAGCCAGTCGTAGGCATACGGCAGGCCACCATCGATGTGATAGGTCGACACGAAGAACGTCGCCGGCATGTCCAGCTCGCGCAGAATCGGAAACGCGACGCGGTAGTTGTCTTCGTAGCCATCATCGAACGTCACGATGACCGCGTTCGACGGCACACGCTGCCCTGCTTCGAGTAGCCGGGCAAGCTCGTCGAACCGCAACGGATGGAACCTCCGTTTGACGAGCCGCATTTGATCGCGGAACTGCGCGGACGAGGCGCTGATGAGCGAAAGATCGAAGGTGAACGTATCCTCGTTCGCGAGATCGAGCACGCGATGGTACGTCAGTATGCGTACTTCCCTGCGCACCAGCGTGCGAAACAATTGCAACGCCGGCAACAACCCGAGGCCATGACACAGGCGGGCAAAGAGTTCGCGTTTGCCCGGACGATGCGCTTGCGCAAGGCCGTCTGCTGCTGGCGTCACCATAGGTGGAGCCTTGGGTTGCGCACGTAGGCGATCAGGGCCTGCGCTGCAAAAAGATTGAGATAGCCGAACGCCATTATGAGCCGCATGGGAGACGCACGCATCACTGCCGGCACGTAGTGCCCGAGCAGGAACAGCGCCGCGAAAAGCACGGCGCCGGCGGCGCTGGCGGCATAGAACCCATGACGAGGTGCCAGAATTGCGCTGCTCAGCGCAATCAGCAGCAGCAGCCACGGCGCCAGCAGGCGCAGCAGCTTGTGGCAGACGAAGCGAAACCAGAGTGGATTCTTCCATGGGTTGACCAGCCATGGCGCCAGCTGGACCAGCTGCAGGTTTCCGGCGAGCGTGCGGATCTTGCGCTGGCGCTCGCGCGCGGGTGCCTGCGACGGTCGATCCCACGCAACCGCGTCCGCATCGAACAGCACGCGCTTGCCCCGACGCACGACATTCATCGGAATCAGTACATCATCGAGCACCGTGCCCTCGGGGATCGGTTGGAACAGGGCTTTGCGCAATGCATAGAGCGCGCCACTCACGCCAATCGCCGAGCCCGAGTTACTTTCGGCTTGGCGGATGATCTTCTCGTAGCGCCAGTACGCATCGACGCCGCGCGAGAATCCCGATTCAGTGCCCTCGAAGCGCAGCTCGCCGCCAACGGCTCCCACCGTCGCGTCTGAGAAACTGGCGGCGAGCGCGCGAACGACGTTGACGTCGAGTCGCTGGCGCACGTCGGTGAACAACAGGATTTCGCCCGCCGCCGCCGCGACCGCATCGTTCAGGCATGCGGCCTTGCCGCGACGCTCGCTGAATTCCAGCACCTTGATGCGCGCGTCCGCTCGATCGCGAATGATCTGCGCACTCGCATCACGGCAGCCGTCGCACGCAATGACGACGTCGAAGCGATCGGCCGGATAGTCGAGCGCAAACAGATTGTCGAGCTTCGCTGGCACCTCCGCGGCGCCGTCGTGCACGGCCATGACGACGCTTACGCGCGGCGTCTGCGCTCCTTTGCTCACCGCTTTCGGCCGCATTCGCGCCAGCAGGACGATCTCGATCGGGTAGCCGAAATAGGTTTGCACGAGCAACAGCGTGCTGATCCAGAACAAGATCTCCATCGCTAGGTTGGATCCAAATGATGCGCGAAGGTCATTTTTCGCGACCTCGAACGGAGCGCAGCGTCTGCAGTGGTCAACGCATATCGGCGCGACGCTTCGCTAAAACCGGTGCGGCCGGCCCGCGCCGAGCCAGCGGCCGCCGCATTCGACTCGCCCTCCCCCCTCGTGTAGATCACGCGCGTATCCTCTTGTGACACTTTGACTCGATTTTGAAACTATCATGGGGATTGCGCAGCCGATGACCGGTCGCGATTCCGTTTCGAGCCATCCCGGACCCCGCACGAACGCGCATGAGCCGCATCCATATAGTCGCACGAGACAACGGCGCGGGACTCTCGCAGGATATCGGCATCCTGGCACGGGCGCTCAACGACGCTGGCGCCGACGTCAGCATCAGCGCCCTCGGCGACAGCCGCGCGCACAATCTCGCGCGCAACTTCAGGTTGCACACCTCCCTGCTGCGGCGTCGCTGGAGAGACGGACCTGCCAGAGGGCGTTTTGACGTCAACCTGGTTTTGCAGCATGTGCCGGTCAAATATCTCGATCTGGCGCACAGGAACGCGCTCATCCCCAACCCCGAATGGTTTCCGCGCGAATACCAGCGCCACTTGCCGGCAATCGACCGCGTGCTGACGAAGACGCGCCATGCCGAAGCGATTTTCGGTGCCCTCGATTGCCGAACCGAATTCATCAATTTCACCAGTGTCGATCGTCTGGTCGCCGAGATACCCAAGGAACCTACCTTCCTGCATGTGGCCGGGCGCAGCAGCCTCAAAGGCACCCAACCGTTGATCGAGCTCTGGCGGCGCCGGCCGCAATGGCCGTTGCTGACCGTGGTGCAGCGGGAAAAGCTGTGTCTGCCGGACCCGTCGCAGCGCAACCTGCGCTTCCTCACTCACTACCTGGCCGACAACGAACTACGCGAACTGCAGAACCGCAATGCGTTCCATTTGTGTCCGTCCGAGACGGAAGGGTTCGGGCACTACCTCGTCGAAGGCCTCGGCGTGGGGGCGATCGTCCTCGCGACCGACGCACCACCGATGAACGAGATCGTCACCGCGGAGCGTGGGATTCTGGTCCCCTACCGGAGCACCGCCACGCAGGATCTGGCGACCACCTATAAGGTCGATCAGGACGCGCTCGAGGTCGGCGTCGAACGCATGCTCGCGCTCTCCGTCAGCGAACGCGCCGCGCTGAGTGATCGCGCGCGCGCCTGGTATGAACAGAACGACCGCGAATTCCGCGGCCGCCTCGTCGACGTCGTGGAACGACTCGCCAGCCACTGAAGGCGGCTGCAGGCGAAACACGCCCTGTGGCGTTCGCACCGATGGCCGTGCCGCGTGACCGCCGCTGCTCTGGACGCTACTCATCCTCGTCGATCGCGGTCAGATGGAGATCGGTCTCGTCAGCCGACGCCGCCGCAGAATCGCGCCATTTGCCGTAGACAGGACGCCGCCCGCGCTCGACGAATCGGGCAGCGAGCCAGCCGCGCACCTGCGCTGCCTGGCCGGCGTACTGGAAAGACACCGCCGCATAGCCTTCCTTGCGGGCGGTGCGCAGCATCGCTCCCACCATCGCCGTGGCGACGCCTTCGGCGCAGTCGATCGACCAGAAATCGCTGATCTGCAGCATCGATCCACTCGCCTGGCAGGCGAACCAGGCCAGCAGCGGCCCGCCCAGCGACTCGCTCAGTAGCAGATAGCGGAATGAGACCAGCGCCTCGTCGAAACGCCATCGAAGCATCGCCGTGTCGCGCACCGTCAGCAGGTCGCCGCCATGCGCTGAGCGGTTCCACAGGTCGTCCATGCGCGGGTCGACTCGATCGCTCCATTGCGCCGTCAGCGGCGGGTCGGAGCGACTGCGCCAGGCGTCGATCAACCGATCGGAGGCGTCGAGCAGCCAGCCCAGAGGCCGCGCCGCGAAAGCCGACATTCTCCGCTGCAGATAGGACGCGTAGCGAAGCACGCGCACATAACGCACGATGTCGCCGAGTTTCGAGTAGCCGCAGCGCCGCACGGCGGCTTCCGCCTTGCGATTGGGGAACCCGTACAGCAGATCGAACCGCTCGATGCCGGACTCCAGCACGTTGCGCTGCAGCGTCAATGCGGGGCCGAGCGAGCGATGCTGCGGCGCCACGGCCATGTCGACCAGCACGCCGGCGCGGATTTCGCGGCCGCGCCAGAGCATGCGTCGGCAACCGATCGCGGCGACACCCACCCACGATTCGCTCGGTTCGTGACGCAGCAGCTTCAACATCGGCGCACCCAGCGGGCAGTGCCGATAGAACCAGTCGTACTTGCGCGCAAGACCGCTTTCCTGCCCCAGGTTGCCGCGCCAGATCGCCACCACCGCGTCGCCATCCGCGGCGGGATCACCGTCGTGGACGTGATACGCCGATGCCGCGCTCGCAGCTGCCTCGCTCATGCCGCGACATCTCCGGCGTCGACGTCGTCGATCAATACCGGGCGCATGTGCAGCGGACGCGTGGTCCGACGTTTCTTCTGAATGTCGTCGTAGACCGCCTGCGCCTGCGCCGGGTCGATGCTGAGCGCGTGCGCCAGATCGGCCGCCGGCACGGCGTGATTCAATGCCCACAGCGCGAGATCCATCGATCGATACGGCAACGCGAAATAAAATTCGTCCTGGCCTTGCTCGAGGTTGTAGGTATCGGTCGTCGGCTGCGCGGCGCACAGGACTTCGGGCAGCCCGAGATGGCGCGCCATGCCATATACCTGCGTCTTGTACAGATGCGCGATCGGCTTGACGTCGGCCGAGCCGTCGCCGTTCTTCACGAAGAAACCCTGGTCGTATTCAAGCAGGTTGGGCGTGCCGACCACCGCATAGTTGAGGCGATCGGCGTGAAAGTATTCGAGCGTCTTGCGAATGCGCTGCTTGAAACTGGTTGCCGCGACGATCGTCAGGTATTCCACCAGCCCCAGCTCGTGCTCGTGCATCTGCCCATCCGGCGACTGCGCGACCAGCTTGAAGCGATTGATCTGTCCCTGCTGCCCGCCGGTGATCGCGAGCTTCATCTTCCACTCGTCCGTATACGCCGGCAGCACCCGTCGCACCGCCGCGTCACGTTGGGCGTAGCAGCCGATCGCCGCGAGCGTGGGAGCGATGTCCATCGTTTCGACTTTTACACCCAGATGCTGCACCAGTGCCTGCGCGCGCACGGCGCTGTCCGCCGCGGAATCGCGTTCGGGCAGGATCAGGCAGAAGACGCGCTCGCGACCCAGCGCGCGCACGGCCAGCGCGGCACAGACCGAGCTGTCGATGCCACCGGAGATCGCGACCACCAGCCCGCGCCGGTGCAGCACCCGCGCGGTAATTTCGCGCAGACGCCGGGCAATGCGCTCGGCTTCCTGGGCGTAGTCGAGATCGAGGACATTCCAGTCGAGTTGAGCCATGAATGTATTTTCTCGTGAGCGAAGTCTTCTCAATGAACCGTGTTACAGACGCGCCAGGATCGTACGGATCGCGCCGTCGGCATCCTCCAGCGCGCGCACTTCCTGAAACGTCGCACGGTTCTGCAACCGCTTGACCAGCGGGCGGCCTTGTCCCAGCCCGACTTCGAAGGCGAGCCAGCCGCCACGTCGGACGAAGCGCGTCGCCTCGTCGAGCAGACGCGACAGGATCGCCACGCCAAGCGGGCCGCCATCGAAGGCAAGCCGTGGCTCGTGCGCCGAGATCTCCTCGGCCATCTGCCCGACCTTGGCACTGCTGATGTACGGCGGATTGCATGTTAGCAAGTCGACCTGGGCGTGGAATTGCGGCGTGTCGAACGGTCCGAGCAGGTCGCCTACGCGGAACTGGGCGCGCGCGCCAAGACCGAGGTGCTCGGCATTGCGATTGGCCAGCGCGATCGCTTCTGCGCTGAGATCCGAACCGTACACCTGCGCCTCGGCGACGTGACGCGCGAGCGCGAGCGCGACATTGCCAGATCCCGTGCAGACATCGATCACGGTAAGCGGCGAGCGCGCCGCAGCCAGGCCGCGCGCAAGATCGATCGCTGCGCCGGCGAGCAGTTCAGTTTCCTTGCGCGGCACCAGCGCGTCTGGCCCCGCCAGCATTTCCATGCCGAGGAAGTGCTGACGCCCGACCAGGTGGGCCAGAGGAATTCCGTGCAGGCGTCGTTGCACGAGGTCCTCGAGCCGCTGCAAACCTTCAGCGTCGAGCGTGGCCAAGCCGGCAGCCAAGGCCGCGCCCGCCGACTTTGGATCGCCCGCCGCCGCATGCCAGAGCGCATGCAGGGTGCTGTCCGCCGTTTCCTCCGGCTTGTCCGGAAGGAACTGCAATGCGCCCGCGATACGTTCACGCAAATTCCGGTAAGCGTCGTTCACGCCCGACTCCGTCTGCGCAGTGTCGGCGCACACTCGACGCAAGAAATCGCGGACCTTACGGCGGCGGGCCCGGCTTCGCTCATTGAGCAGCCTTCAGACGCAGCACGAAGCGGACGATGTTGTTCACCGAATCGAAGTTCTCCGGAATCATTTCGCTCTCGCTGATCTTCAGCGCGAATTCCTCCTCCAGAAAAAGCACGATCTCAAGCACGCCGGTCGAATCGATGATGCTTCGTTCCAGCAGCGAAGTATCGTTTGCGAGCTCCGAACCATCGCTCGTGAACAGCAGGTTTTCCAGGATGTAACCGCGGACCTTCGCTTCGACCTGAGTCGCGTCAACCGACATGTTTCACTCCACTCTTGCAGGGGACAATCAGATACCGCGTTGCCGGACGAAGCTTTCGTCCAGCAGCATGGTGGACAGGATGCCGATGAACGCCTGGTTGTCGGCGAATCCGGTCGCGCGACCGGCGCGGCATTTCTCGAACAATCGACCACTGGCGGCGGCGTCGAAGTAGCCAGCGGAGCGGATTCGATCGGCACTGAACAGATCCGCCACGAAATCGAGCGGTTTGCCATCGAAGAAGAAGCTCCGGCTGTCCGGCGCGCGATATGGCTGCTTGGTACGTTCGATGATCTCCTTCGGCAACAACCCGGCCAGCGCGCGTCGCAAGATGTGCTTTTCGGTCAACCCACGTATTTTCCACTGCGGCGGCAGCCGATTGGCAAACTCGATCAGTCGATGATCCAGATACGGAAAGCGGCCCTCGATCGAGTTGGCCATCGCCACTCGATCACCCTGCGACGGCAGCAGATAGCCTGCCATCAGCGACTTCGCCTCGACGTATTGATCTCGCGCAAGCGGAGTCCAGGTCATGCTTTCGGCGGGCACCTGCTTCTCGTAATACGCCAGCGGGTCCCATGGACTGACACTCGCGCGCAGCTCGGGAGACAGGAAGGTCAGCGCGCGCTGCGAGGTCGTCCAGCGCGGCACGTGCGCGAAGATCGACCGATCGAGGTGCTGCATGCCCTGGCCGAAAAACGCCTGCGCGAATGCCGGATTGCCGACCGGTGACTGTTCGAGATAGCCGTACAGGCGGCCGAGCAGCTTCGGACGCAGGCGCGATGCCGGCTGGCGCGCCCAGAAACGGCGCACCTTGGCTTCCTTGAAGAGGTCGTAGCCGCCGAAGACCTCGTCGGCGCCTTCACCGGTCAGCACGACGCGAAAGCCCGACTCGCGCACTTGTCGCGACAGCAGCATCAGGGGTGCGGGCGCCGTCCGCACCAGCGGCACTTCGGTGTGACGGATCAAGGTCGGAAACGCCTCGCCGATATCCCTGCGCGTACAGCGCAGTGTCGTGTGATCGGTGCCCAGATGACGGACCATCGCGGCCTGCTGGTCGCTCTCGTCGAATTCCGCATCCTCGAATGCGATCGAAAACGTGCGCACGGGTGTCTCGGTGAACCCCTTGATCAGCGCCACGATGCCGGAAGAATCGAGTCCGCCGCTCAGATAGGCCCCAACCGGCACGTCGGCGCGCAATTGCAGGCGCACGGCGTCGATCAGCAAGGCGCGCAACGCGTCCACCGCCAACGACTCGGATTCGAAGGCGACGGTCTTGTCGGCAGCCGCTGGGAACGTCCAGTCCCAATAGCGGGTGAGCGATTCGCTGCCGTCGCTCTCGATTGCCAGCAGGTATCCGGGCGGCAGGCTCTGCACGCCGCGGAACGCCGTATTCGGCTCGAGCGGGGACCAGTAGGTCAGCGTCTCGACCAGGCCTTGCGGATCCAGCGCCGCGCATTGCGGCAGTACTGAAAGCAGTGCCTTGATCTCGGAGGCGAACCAGACGCGCCCATTGGCGCGGGTGTGGAACAGCGGTCGGATCCCGGCACGGTCGCGCGCGAGCACGAGCCGCCGGCGTTCGCCGTCCCACAGCGCGATCGCGAACTGACCGTTGAGATGGGCGACGAAATCGTCGCCATAGCGGTCGTACAAGTGCACGATGACTTCGGTATCCGACTTCGTGTAGAACCGATGCCCGAGCTTCTCCAGGCTGGCGCGCAGTTCTACATAGTTGAATATTTCCCCATTGAACACGGTCCACACCGTACGGCGCTCGTTGTGAATCGGCTGGTCGCCGGTCTCGAGGTCGATAATCGCAAGGCGCGCGTGCGCGAGGCCAACGCCCGTATCCACATGGAAGCCGTAGCCGTCGGGACCACGGTGATGCAAGGTGCGGATCATGCGGTCCAGTGTCGCGCGATCCTCTGCCAGCATCGCAGACTGTCCTGTGAACCCTGCGATTCCGCACATTCCGACTGCTCCAGATCCGCGACCACAACCGCGTGACTCTACAACGCCGGCGCGTCCGCTCAAAGGCAATCGCACGTCGCCGCATGCCCTGCGAGGAATAGCCCGACCGCGGCGCGGCGCGTATCATCCGGGCAATCCCGCTGCCCCGGCTTGCATGGCACTCGTCCGCGCGTACGTCCTGTCGACGCAGCGATGCCTTCGCAATCAGCTCGCGCGCGGCCTGTCTGCGCAGCCACCCCACCCCGATGGCACGCCATGCTGAGCCCGACCGACCCGCGCTACTCGGTGACCGCTCTCGATGCCGCCGCGATCCCGGCGACGCTGGCGGACGAGATCGCGCTGCTGGCGCGAGATGCCATCGAGGCGAACGTCTTCTACGAACCGTGGCTGCTGAATCCGGCACTGGAACTGTGGAAGCCGCGCGGGCTGTGCCTGGTCGTCGTCAGGGATGGCAGCGGCGCCCTGACGGGATTTTTCCCCTTTTACATTCAGCGACATCTACGCGGACTGGTGCGCTCGCTGCGCCTGTGGCGTCACCTCTACTGCTTTCTATGCACGCCACTGCTGGCTCGCCGGGCGGCACGCGAGACGCTGGCCGCGCTGGCGGACTGGGTCGAATCGGGGCGCGCACCGGCGAGCATGCTCGAGATGGATTGGGTCAGCGCAGACGGTCCGTTTGCGGCGCTGCTCGCCGAGGAAATGCGCGCGCGTCCGCGCTGGGTGACGCAATCGGCGATGCGCGAGCGCGCGCTGTTCAAGCCGAGGAGCAATCCTCAGGTGGGAGTTTCGAGCGACCATCAGAAGAAGTTGCGTCGGCTCGAACGCAAGCTCGGCGAGCTCGGAACATTGCAATATCGCGTGCTTGCCGAGGATGATCCGGTACCCGCATGGATCGAGCATTTCCTGCTGCTGGAAGCCAGCGGATGGAAGGGGCGTAGCCAAAGCGCGCTGGCCTCAGATACCGCGAGCGCCGACTATTTCCGCCGTATCGTCAACGAGGCGGCACGGCTTCGACGCGTGCAGCTGCTGTCGCTCGAACTCGCCGGACGGCCGATCGCAATGAAGTGCAATTTCCTTGCAAGCGACGGCGCCTACATCTTCAAAGTGGCCTACGACGAGGAGTACGCGAAGTTTTCGCCCGGCATGTTGCTCGAGCTGTTCAACTCGCAGTATTTCGTCGACAAGTGTCCCGCCATCGCCTGGGTCGATTCCTGCGCGAATCCGGACAGCGCGCTCTTCAGCCGGCTGTGGACGGATCGCAGGAGTCTCGCCCGCCATCGGCTGGCCGGCCGCGGCATGCTCGCCCGCACGTTTGTGAAAAGGTGGAATCACTGAGCAGTCCGCGTAGACTTTCCCCACGTCCGGGCGCGAATCGCGACACATGGGGACTGCGCACGAATGCAATCGATTTCCAGCTATGCCGTTTCGACGATCAGCGATCACGCACTTCCGCAGGCGATCGCGCGCGACATCGACGTCCTTGCCGAAGAAGCCGTCGAGCCGAGCATTTTCGTCGAAGCGTGGATGCTGGCGCCTGCGCTCGAGCACCTGATCGCCGAGGACGTGGTGATCGCGCTCGTGCGCGACGGCGAGGGGAAACTCGCCGGCTTGTTTCCGTTCGAATCCAGAAACCGCTTCAGTGGATTGCCGATGCGGGCCATGAGCCTCGTTGCGCATCCGCATGCCTTGCTGTTCACGCCGCTGATCTCCAAGCATCGAACCGACGACGTCATCGGCGCGTTCCTCGACTGGGTCGCCGCGGGCAGCGCGCCCGCCGGCATCGTGGACTTGCGCAATATCACGGTGGACGGACCCTTCGCCCAATCGCTCGAGCGAGCCTTGCGCGGCCGTCGCGGCTGGAGCCGGCATGTCGAGACGCGCGAACGCGCGCTGTTCAAGCCGCGCGACAATCCCGAGGCCGGCGTCTCCGGCAAGCATCGCAAGGAATTGCGCAGGCTCGAACGCCGGCTGGCCGACAGCGGCAAGCTGACCTATCGCACCTTCGAGGCGGGCGAACCGGTGCAGCCATGGATCGACCAGTTCCTGGCGCTCGAAGTGCGCGGATGGAAAGGCCAGGAAGGTGGTCGCGCGTTCGATCGCGATGAGGGCGGCCGGATCTTCTTCGACCGCATCATTCACGCTGGCGCCGCGCGCGGCAGGATCCAGATGTTCTCGATGCTGCTCGACGACGTGCCGATCGCGATGAAGATCAATTTCCTGCTCGGCGACGGCGGCTACGCGTTCAAGATCGCCTACGACGAGGAGTATGCGAAATACTCGCCAGGCGTACTGCTCGAGGTGTTCTTCATGACGCATATCGTCGAACAATGTCCCGCCGTGGCCTGGGTCGACTCCGGCGCGCGATCGGATCACCCGATGATCAACCGATTGTGGACTGACCGGCGTTCGGTCGGCGACCATCTGCTGGCACATGGCAACGTCCTCGCGCGCTTGATCGTCCGGCACTGGTGGATCAACCGGGCGCTGCGCAAGTACTTCCAACGAGGCTGACCATGCAGACCGCACAGGTTCCTTCCGGCGAACAACGAGGCGCCCACCCCTGCGGCCCGTGGCTGCATTTCGATGAGACCGAACTTGCCGCCTCGTTCAGCCGCACGCCGTTCGCGTTTCGGCACGACCTGTGCGGACACCCGCTGTTGCAGTTGCCGCGCA
Organism: Dokdonella sp.; assembly: GCA_040005635.1. GTDB lineage: Bacteria > Pseudomonadota > Gammaproteobacteria > Xanthomonadales > Rhodanobacteraceae > Dokdonella_A. The sequence goes on from JBDTYM010000002.1 coordinate 30,519, forward strand.
TCATCGAGCTTTCGAAGGAGCTTCCAGTCGACTGCGTCGAGTACAACGCCGGCACCTTGGCCTTGAACCAGGACTCGTCGCTGACGCCGCGCAGCGGGCTTTCCATCGAGGAAACCCTGCGCCGTATCGAGACCTGCAAATCCTGGATGGTGCTGAAGAACGTGCAGGAGAACCCCACTTATCGACGCCTCGTCGACGAGTGTCTCGATCAGGTGCAGCCGATCATCGAGCGGACCGATCCGGACATGAACCTGCGCAAAGCGTTCATTTTCGTTTCCTCGCCCGGCTCGGTAACGCCCTATCACGCGGATTTCGAATACAACTTCCTGCTGCAAGTGCGTGGCGCCAAGTCGATCGCGGTATTCGACGGAGAAGACCGCGAACTCCTGAGCGAAGCATCGCGCGAGCGCATCATCTGCGGCGGCCAGCGCAACCTGCCCTATCGCGACGAATTTGTCGCCAAGGCACGCGTGTTCCCTATCGGCCCGGGCGATGGCGTCCATGTTCCGCTTTCGTCGCCGCATTGGGTGCGCGTCGGCGACGATTTTTCGATTTCCCTCAGCATCACATTCCAGTCACGCCGCAGTGCCGCCATTCTTGCAGCCCATCGTGTCAACGCGCGCCTGCGCAGACTCGGGCTCACACCGACCGAGGTCGGGCGATCGGCGTCGATGGACGCGTTGAAATTCACAATCTACCGCGTGGCGCGAAAAGTACTTGACGGCAGCGCGCGACTCGGCAAACAGTAAGGTGTGCGCGGACTGGGGAGCTCGACGCACGCGATCTGTGGCGGACACTGGCGTGTCGACACGAGCGTTGCTGCGGCAGCCATCGGGGTATGGCGTCGCCTGAAACGACGGCGCACGGATCATCCATGAAGCGAAAACACCCCACGCGGAGCGGCATGACATCCCGCAGCGCGAAGCCCGCCGCAAGGCGCGTCGCCGGCGTTTGGGTTCGACGCCGGCGGCTCGCGGCCGCAACGCGACCGCTCGATTTTTTTCTGCAGGAGTGTGGGGGAGATGAGGGTTAGCAAGCCAACGCCGGTCGAGGTGCAGTGGATACCTGCAGACCGGCACCCGCAACTCGCCGCCGATTGGGCGGACATGGAAGCCCGCGCGGAGACATCCCCCTTCTCGTCATGGGCGTGGGCCTCGACCTGGCTGGGCCATATTCCCGACGACTGTCAGCCGCTGGTCTTTCGCGCCACCGACGAGCAGGGTCTGCTCGGTCTCGCCCTGCTCGTGCGTTCGCCGGCACGCGACCTGCGGCGGCGACTGGGTGGCAGCGTGTTGTATCTGCAGGAGACCGGCGACTCGAACATCGACCGGCTGACGCTCGAATACGGCGGCCTCTTGGCACGCCGCGGCGAGGAAGAGAGTGCCTATGCGGCGTTCCTCGCGGGGCTGACGAAGATGCGCCACTGGAGATCGCTGCGCATCAGCGCGTCGACGCACACCCAGCACGTGCTGGCGGCGCTGCCGCGCAGACTGCTCGCCTACTGCGCACAGCGAAGGCCGTCCTATCTGGTCGATCTCGACGCCGTGCGCGCGACGCAGCGCGGCTACATCGACAGCCTGGCGAGCAGCAACACGCGTCACAAGCTGCGCCGCACCCTGCGCGGATACGGTGCGCACGGAGAAGTGCGCATGGAGGTCGCCGAGCAACCCGAGCAGGCCCTCGCGTACCTGGATGAACTCACCCACCTGCACGAGAAGTACTGGGAAAGCAAGGGACGCAAGGGTTCGTTCGGTGATCGTTTCTTCCGCGACTTCCACCGCGATTTCATCGGCAAGCATGCGGCGACAGGATTGGCGCAGCTGTCATGCATTCGCGCGGGCGAACTCGTTGTCGGCTATTGCTATCACCTGGTATGGAAGAACCGCGTCTACTACTACAACAGCGGCCTCAACTACGGAGCGCTGCAGCGGCACGACCAACCCGGCTACCTTGCCCACCTGGCCGCGATCGAGAACTATCTCGCGCAAGGACGGGCGTCGTACGATTTTCTGGCGGGAGAATCGAATTACAAGCGCGCGCTCAGCACGCACGCCAATACGATGGACTGGATCGTGATCAAGCCGCGCGGCTGGCAGCTCGCAGCGGACCACGCGCTGGCGCTGCTCGGCGCACGCAAGCGCTCGGTGCAGGCGCTGACGCTGCCCGGCAACGTCGACTGGTTTGCTGCGAAGAACGACGACATCGACGCCTGACGGGCGCGTGCTCCGCGCCGAACGCCGGAATCGACTGCCGCGCCTGCGTCAGGAATCCTCAGCCTCGAACGCGCGTCCTTCGGCTTCCGCCTGCAGCGCCGCACGCCGGATCTTGCCGGTATTCGTTTTCGGCAAGGCGTCGCGGAACTCGACCGTCCGCGGCACCATGAAATCCTCCAGATGAGCGGCGCAATGCGCCATCACATCGCGCGGACTCAGCTGCGCGCCTTCGGCCAGCACCAGGATCGCCTTCAGCGACATACCGAGGATCGGATCCGGCATGCCGACGATCGCCGCCTCGCGGATTCCCGGCAGCGCATACAGCACGTTCTCGATTTCCTTTGGACTGACTTTTTCGCCGCGCGACTTCAGGATGTCGTCCTTGCGTCCGACAAAATAGAAATAGCCTTCATCGTCCATGCGGAACAGATCGCCCGTGTGCAACACCCGCTCCCACGGATAGCGCCCCTGCTTGAGCACGCGCGCGGTCGCTTCATCATTGCGCCAGTAACCCTGCATGACGTGTCCACCGCGTACGACGAGTTCACCGACGACGTTCGGGCCGAGCCGCTGGCCGGCGTCGTCGGCGACCCACACCTCGGTGCCCGGAATTGCGATGCCGACGCTGGTCGGGCGATGCGCCAGTTGCTCCGGCGGCAGATAAGTGCAGCGCTTGGATTCGGTCATCCCGTACATCGAATAGACCCGTGCCTGCGGAAACATCTCCTGCAGCTTCGCGATATGTGCCGGCGGCAGCGCCGCGGCGGTGTTGGTCAGATAGCGCACGCTGGCGGCCCAGGTCGGGTCGAAATTCTTCAGCTGCACGATCAGCGCAGCCATCGTCGGCACCAGCGGAAATCCGCTGACGCGCTCGGCCGCCAGCATCGGCAGGATCTTCTGCGGAAACACGAACGACTTGCCGAGCAGCAGCGTCGAGCCCATCTTGACGCACATCAGCAGCTGATAAAGCCCGTAGTCGAACGCCAGCGGCAACACGCTCAGCACGATGTCGTCTTCGCTGTTGCGCAGATACGTGGTGATCGACGTCGCCGCATGCACCATGTTCTGGTGCGTCATCATCACGCCCTTCGGCTGTCCGGTTGACCCCGAGGTATAGACCAACATGGCGAGGTCGATGTCGATGCCGGGCGAATGGTTCTGCAGTCGCGCCGGCGCCGCGCTGAGGAAGCCGGCGTAATCGAGCGTGCCGCTGTCGCCGGCGCTGCCGCCGACCACGACGATCCGCCGCACGCTGGGTGCCTGTAGTGCGGCGACACGTGCGGTCTCGAGCAGGCTCGCCTGCGTGACGAGTACGGTCGCCTCGCAGTTGTTCAACACATAGGCGAGCTTGTCGGCCTTGGTGGTCGGATTGATGACGCTAAAGATGCCGCCTGCGCGCAAGGTGCCGAAGATGCCGGCCGCGGTCTCGAAACGGTTGTCGAGGAACAGGACGCAGCGGTCGCCATTCTCGAAGCCGGCGTGATGGACCAGCGCTGCGGCGAAGCGATCGGCCGCCGCGTCGAACTCGGCATAGGTCGTGCGGCCTTCTTCGTGCACGATCGCCGCACGTTCGCCGTGCCTGCGTGCGCTCTCGCGCAGTAATTCCTCGTAGCGCATTACTTTCCCTCGGAAGCCGAATTCGATTTGCGCTCGATGAAACGGACGATGCGCTCGATGCTGTCGAGATTTTCGGGAACGACGTCCTCGTCGGCGACGACGATTTCGAACTCCTGCTCGATCCATGTGACCAGGGTCAGCACGCCGATCGAATCGATGATGCCCGATTCCAGCAGACTCTTGTCCGCCGGCACGTCGGCCGAGGAGACCGGAAAATTCTCGCGAACGAAGGTCCGCACGCGCGCTTCGATTGATTCCATGTCGATCCAATACCCGGGGTTGATCAGGAGGGGCGTGTCAGTCTGACGGGAGCGGCTGCGCGAGGGCGGATGCAAGATAGGGAACGCCTCCGGTGTGCCAGAAGACGATCCGGTCGTTGCGATCGATGCGGCCGTCCCTCGACATCGCGCACAGCGCAGCCAGTGCTTTTCCAGTATACACGGGCTCCATCAGCAGCCCTTCGGTGCGCGCCGCCAGTGCGATGGCTTCGTCCGCTTCGACCGTGCGCGTGCCGTAACCGCCGCCGATCGCGCTATCGTCCACGTCCAGGCGTGCGAGCAGGCGGACGATCTCGTCCCCTTCCGGATCCGCGCCGGTCGCGCTGGCGAGCAGACGCGTGACGATCGTGCGCAGCTCACTGCTCTGACGATCGGCACTCACCGCAAGCAGGCGTGCATTCTGAAAGTGACGATCGAGTCCGAGCAGGAAGCCGGCCGAGGTGGCGCCCGAGCCGGCTGCCGTCACGATCAGCGTCCGCCGCGGCGAGGCCGGCAAACCCTGCGCGGCCAGCTCGCCGATCGCCTGCGCATAAGCGGCGAGATCTTCCGGGCTCGCCGCAGGAATCACCACGGCGCGTTTTCCCGCGGCGGCGAGCTCGCGGATGCGTCCGCGGATGGCCGCATTCAGCGACCAGTGTGTCGCGTTGGCCAGCGCATGAATGCGCGCGCCGAAGAAGCGCGCGAAGTGTGCCGCGGGCGCATCCTCAGCAGCGTCGATGAATACTTCACAGGCATATCCACTGACCGCTGCAAGTGCCGCGATGATGCGCACCTGATTCGACATCGCGCCGCCGCTGAACAGGAACGTGTCGGCGCCGGTAGCGCGCAATCGTTCGATCAGGCCGGCGAGTTTTCTGCACTTGGTGCCTCCGCCTGCAAAGCCGATAAGGTCATCGCGCTTCACCCATAGTTCGGTGACCCCGAGGCTCGCGGCCAACTGTCGCGCCGGATGCAGTGGAGAAGGCGGCTGTGTGCCGAAATTCAGGCTGGAAAGATCGGCATCCACGGCCACGCCCGTCATGCGGCTTCGGGAGCCTTCAGATTGCCGACGCGCCGCGCCGGATTGCCGGCGACCACCGTATATGGCGCGACTACGCCCGATACGACCGAGCGTGCCGCGATGATGCTGCCCTCGCCGATTTCTGTTCCCGGCAGGACCAGCACACCGCCGCCGATCCAGACGTTGTCATGGATGATGATCGCCTTGACGTCCTCTTCGCCGGGTGGGGCACCCGCCTTGCGCAGCTCCGGGTCGCTCGCATGGCCGCCCGAATCGCGGAACGAAACCCCGCCGGCGATGCGCACATGCGATCCGATACGAATCTCGCGACCGACGACGAAGCTGGTTCCGTGACCGACGCCGGTGTAGTTGCCGAGGCTGAGGCGAGGCCGCTCGACGAATCGCGCGCCGAAGGCCACGCTGATCTTGCCGTCGATGTGCACATGGTCGCCGAGGATGATCTCGCCACGCCCCTGGATCCACGGCACGAAGACGCCGGCGGTGACGCCGCGCCCGTAGCGCGTGCAGTAAGCCTTCAGCAGCGGCTCGGCGATGAAGATCCGGCGCACGAAGAAGATGATCGAGCGCAGCGCCAGGAACAGGTAAAGCATCGGCACGACGATGATCCGCGGTGCCGGTAGCGTGAAATTCACGAAGCTCTTGCGTGCGGCGCGCAAACCCGCAGCGAGAGGATGAGGAGAACGCGCGACCCAATACCGGAATGACAAGGACAAATCTCCGCAACCGGGCCAGGCGTCCGGATGACGATTGCGAGGAGATTGAAGGGCTCCTCCCCAGCCATAGCCATTGATTATGGAATGAAGGGCGATTGTGCACCAGCGCGCCGATGCGGCAGCGCCCCCGCTTCGCCGTCTTACAATGGCGCGGAGCGAGCGAATCGACGCGCGAGCGCATGCCTGATGCGAACGGCTTGATAGCGCGCCTGCTTGCGCGCGACGATCCAGCGGCGCGCCAGCGCGCCTGCACCGACCCACTCCCGATAGGCCGGCAACACGTCGTCGGAAATGATCCCTTTCCAGGCTTCGACGGTCGCATCGGCGCAGACCTCGAGCGCGCGTCGGGCGGCATTCTCTTCCATCGCCCGGCGCAGATCGGGCTGCGTGCGCAGCTGATCGATGCCGACGAGAATCTCCTCGCGCGTGTTGGCCTCGATGTAGTCGAGACCGGAGCGCCGCTCGAGCTGGTAGCACGATTCACGGCCGAGGATCGCCGGCACACCGGCGATCCAGGCGTTGTAGAGCTTCGATGCGGGCTTCTGATCGTGCGTGGACTCGGCCCCACGTGGAGATCTTCTGACCGCGACGACCGCATCGACCTCGCTGTAGTCGCTCCAGAACGAGGCCGGTGCATACGTCGCCGGATCGGTGTAGTCGAATGCCTGAAACTTCCTGATCCAGGTCAGGTTCCTCGCCTGCAGCTCGGTTTCCCATTGTGGCTCGCGCAGATCGTCCGACAGATTCTTCTCATTGCCGAAATAGGCGATGTTCTGGAATGTCGAGGCCCGCTGCGGCGCGCGCGCGATCAAGCCCGGCTGAGGCCAGTGGCGGACATAGATGAAGGCTGGACCAAATCGCGTCATGCGCGGGTTCTGGACGACATGAAGATTCGCCGGCGCGTAGGGGTACAGATCCGCCGAGATGTCGACGATGAAACGGCTTTTCGTCGATGCAACACGACCGCTGTATTTGCCATCGATCGCCGACAGGCATTCCCGATGCGCGACCACCACGCCGCGTTCGGGCATATCGGACACGAGATCGCAGACGACGCCCGCATCGCGCAGGCGCAGGAAGGTTTGGATCGTCCAGGTGTAAATGCCGAAGCCGAAGCCGGGCCAGTGAGCATCCGGCGAAGGCGGAATATCCGAGCGCGGCCAGAAAACCGGATGGATATAGAAATGAATCGCTTCGTCGGTCGCTTGCCGTACTTCGGGCACGTCGTTCTCTCCGCCGCTACTGACATGCCCGGCGCAGAGTCCGGAGCGAAAATCTGCGCATCCAGGCAATCATTGCACATCCTCGTGTCGTTCATTCACGCAAATCGAAGCCCTGCACGCAAACAATCGCGCCGTCGAGCCGGGCCTTCGGTAGACTTGCCGACACGATCCGCGTTGCCCGCGAAGACGGTGCGGCATCGACAGCTGCGGACACTCGCGTCGACATCCGCGGCGACGAACGGTCGAAGCGCGGTCTGACTGGCGAATTGGGGATACGGCAATGGCGGCGCCAGTCGATTTCTTGCGTCTGTACCAGGAACTCAATCTCTCGTCCGGCGCCAGCCTCGAGGAATTGAAACGCGCCTATCGTCGACGTGTGTCGGAGCTGCATCCCGATCGTCTCGCCCAGTCCGATGTGGCAGCGGCCCGCCGGGCCGCCGAACGGCTGCAGGATCTGACGGTCCTGTACGGCGCGGCCACCGAATTCCACGTTCGCCATGGCCGCCTGCCGGGAGGCGTCGCGCCACGCCGGGCTGCCTTCGAAACACCGCCGCCACCGTCCAGTGCCGTATCCGCGCCAGCGCCGGTGCGGCGATCTCTGCGCGGCGCGCTGCTGGGAATTGGCCTGCTGATTTTGTGTGCATGGATGTTCTGGGTCGCGCAATATCCCGAAGACGATGCGGCCTCGTCCGAGCCGGAAACGATCGCGGAGCCGGCGACGGCGGTCGCGCCGCTGCGGCCGCCAGTGCGCGAACCCGCGCTTCCCGCGCTCGACTTCGGCATGCTCAAGCGCGACGTGCTCGCCTTGCAAGGCGAGCCGCTGATCCGCGGGGATGACCGCTGGGAATACGGCCCGTCGTGGATATCCTTCGACAAGGGCAAGGTCAGCGATTGGTACAGCTCGCCGCTGCGGCCGCTGCGGCACGCCAGCCAGAATCCGCCGCCGCGCAAGGAAATCCGCTAGACACGCCGACGCGATCTGGGCATTCAGCGCACGCCGCGACCGAACAGCACGATCTCGACGGTCTGGATCAGGATCAGGATGTCGAGCAACAGGTTGTGGTTCTTGACGTAGAAGAGGTCGTACTTGAGTTTCTCGCTGGCGTCCTCGGCGGAAGCCCCGTACGGGTAGCGCAGCTGCGCCCAACCGGCCAGACCCGGTTTCACGCAGTGGCGCAGGCTGTAGTAGCGAATTTTCGTTGCCAGCTCGGCAACGAACTGCGGCCGCTCGGGGCGCGGTCCCACGATCCCCATGTCGCCGCGCATCACGTTCCACAGCTGCGGAAGTTCGTCGAGCCGCGCGCGTCGGATGATCCGGCCGACTCGCGTGATGCGGTCATCGCTCTTGCTGGCCCAGCGCGCGACGCCGTCCTTTTCCGCGTCGGTGCGCATGCTGCGAAACTTGATCAGATTGAATACGCGCCCGCGCTCGCCCACGCGTTCCTGCCGATACAGGATCGGCTGGCCGGCGCCCGATTCGATGCGGATCGCCAGCGCAACCAGCAGCATGAACGGCCAGGTCAGCAGCATCACGATGCCGGCCGCGGCCAGATCGAAACCGCGCTTCGACAGGCGGCGCAGGGGCGATGCATCGAATCCCTGCGAAAATACCAGCCACGACGGCTCAGCCAGGCTCAGCTTGACCTTGCCGGACTCGCGCTCGAAGAACGTCGCCAGATCGGTGATGACGATACCAGCCTGCTTGCAGTCGAGCAGCTGCTCCATCGGCAGGCCGCCACGACGTTCGTCGGGACCGACCACGATCTCGTTCACCTGATGCTGCTGCGCCCATTCGTGCAAGGGTAGATCCAGCGTCACGATCTGGTCCGCCGCGATCGACACGCGTTCCTCGCCCTGCGGCACGAAGCCGACGATCGAAAAGCCGCGGCGGTCGGCGCGCCGCCGCATCGTCTGCGGAATCAACGATGCGCGCGAGCCCGCGCCGAGCACGAGGACGCGCCGCTTGAGCGAATCGACGTCGACCAAACGCATGGCCAACGCGCGGAATGCAGCGATCGCGATGAACCCGATCAGCAGGGCCAACGCAAGGATGCCGCGCCCGATACGCGCCTGCGGGATCACGTAGTAGACGACGACCAGTCCGACCCAGCCGAGTGCAAAACCGACCGCCTGACGCGCCAGCATACCGAACCATGTCTCGCGCAAATGCGTCTGATAGAGCCCGAGAGCGCCCAAACCCAGCATCAGGACGATCGCGAAAATACCGGCGCGCCCAAGCTGCAGCCACCAGTGCGAGACGTAGGCCTCGAGCGGATTCGGCGTGGTGATGTAACGCAGATAGATCGCCAGGAAGGCCGCGCCGATCAGGACGAGCAATTCCCCCAAGCCGAGCAGCCACAGCCAATGAACGGCCTGCTGCCGAAGAAAACGAAGCATCCACCCCTCCATTGGAGGCGTTGACAGAATCGGCTGCGGCTGCGCCAACGCGCCTCCACGTGCTTCCGTGTCCGCCTTGTTCATGATGGAACTCCCATTCAGGTACCGCGTAGCGGATAACCTGCGATTCCTGTGCCATCCAGGAGCCGTCGACACGAGATTTCCGAAATTGGATCGAAGCTCCAGCGCCGCCGCCTCGAACGCGCCTTGGCCGGGGCCGCCATAAGCCGATCGTGTTGCTGCGGCGACATGACAGCCGATGTCCCGGATCCTGACAGCGCCTGCGACTTTGCGAATGGCCGCAAGCATAACGCTTTAGGTTGCTTCGCGCTGTCCGCGCCGCGCTGCCTGCGGAGGCTGCAACGAGTGCGTTCCGTGGCAACGCGTCCGCTGCATCGCTGCAACGACGAGGTGCCTGTGCGCGTTTGCAATACCGCCAGAAATCGAACAAGCTTTGTGGACAGTTACGACGAGTCTGCCTCTGACCTGCCACTCATCGTCCAGCTTTTCTTGCGAGTCCAATCTCCCGTGACAGCGCGTTCAGCGATCAAGAAAAGCACCCTGGTGGCCCGCACCGGCGCGATCGCGAGCGAAATCGCCGCACCGCAGGCCGCGGATGTCGATGCGAACAGCCGCTTTCCAGAGGAAGCCTTCGCGGCATTGCGAAGCGCCGGCCTGCTGTCCGCGGCAGTTCCAGCCGAACACGGCGGCGCCGGTGCCGGCATGCTGGAATTGGGCGCGCAATGCGCGGCGCTGGCGCAAGGGTGCGGCGCTGCCGGCATGATCCTCGCGATGCATCATATTCAGGTCGCCTGTCTCGCGCGCCATGGCCAGGGCTCGGCCTACTTCGAGCGCTATCTGCGCGAGAACCTCGTCGCACGGCAGGAAGTCATCGCGTCGATCACCTCGGAGAACGGCACCTTTGGCGATACCCGCTCCAGCGTGTGCGCGGTGGCCGTCGACGCCGAACGCATGTCACTCGAAAAGGATGCGACAACGGTGTCGTACGGGGCGCACGCGGATGCGCAACTGGTGACCTGTCGGCGCCATGCGGATGCCGCCGCCAGCGACCAGGTCATGGTGCTGTTCGAGAAAGGCCAGTACCGCCTCGACCAGACCGGCACCTGGGACACGCTAGGCATGCGCGGCACCTGTAGTCCCGGCGCGAAGTTTTCCGGCGCGGGCGCGCCCGCGCAGATTCTGCCGGGCTCGTTCGCGGATGCGTCAGCGCAGACCATGGTGCCTTACTCGCACATTCTGTGGTCAGCGCTGTGGTCCGGCATCGCCGCCGACGCGATCGGCCGCGCCGCCGGGTTCGTGCGCGCCGAAGCGCGCCGCAAACCCGGCACCGTGCCGGCGAACGCGACGCGTCTGGCGCGCGCCCACGTCGACCTGCAGACCATGCGCAACAACTGGGAAGCCTGCGCGGCCGAGTTCGACGAGATGACGGCGGCGGACGACGTTGCTGCGCGCGAGGAACTCGGCACGATGGGCTGGGCGCTCAAGATGAACCAGCTCAAGATGGCCAGTTCGGACATGGCGCCGCGGCTCTGTCACGAAGCGCTGCAGATCATCGGCATCATGGGCTACAAGAATGATTCGAAGTTCAGCGTCGGACGTCACTACCGCGACGTGCTGTCGGCGGCGCTGATGGTCTCCAACGAACGCATCGCCGCCAAGAGCGCCTCGATGCTGCTCGTCTTCAAGGACGAATGAGATGAGCGCGACCGCCTACGATCCGGTCGAGTTTCACGACGGCCTGGTCAAGCATGGACTGATCGTGCCGGCCGGCGTGCAGGGCGTGTTCGGCCGTGGCCGTGTGTTCGAGGACGTGCTGGAACGCTTCGACAAGCTGATCCTGCGCATTGCCGAGGACGATGGCGCCGACGTGCTGCTGTTCCCGCCGACGATCGATCGCACGATCATCGAAAAAACGCATTACATGGACAGCTTTCCGCACCTGATCGGTGCGGTCTACAGCTTCTTCGGCAAAGAACTCACCGCGCGCAAGCTGTCCGAGCAGATCGACGCCGGCGAAGCCTGGGGCGAGCATCTGTCGATGACCCACGTCTGCCTGAATCCGGCCGCGTGCTATCCGGTCTATCCGACGTTCACCGGCACGGTCCCGGCGGACGGCCGGCTGGTGACGTTGTTCGCCTGGGTGTTCCGCCACGAGCCCTCGATCGAACCGACGCGCATGCAGGCGTTCCGCATTCGCGAGTACGTGCGTTGCGGCGCGCCGGAGCAGGTCGTCGCCTGGCGCGACATGTGGCTGCAGCGCGGCGTCGAGCTGCTGCGCTCGCTCGGACTGCCGGCCGAACCCGACGTTGCCTCCGATCCGTTCTTCGGCAAGGGCGGCAAGATGCTCGCGACCAGCCAGGTCGAGCAACAGCTGAAGTTCGAAGTGCTGGTGCCGGTGATTTCCGAAGAGAATCGCACTGCGGTCTGCTCGTTCAACTACCACCAGAGCAAGTTCGGCGAGGCCTTCGACATCACGACCGCGGACGGCGAACCAGCGCACACCGCTTGCCTCGGCTTCGGCCTCGAGCGCGTGACGATGGCGCTGTTCCAGACCCACGGCTTCGATACGACGACGTGGCCCGCGGCCGTGCGCCAACGCCTGTGGCCGTGACATGCGCGTGCAGGCGCTCAAACTCGATGCCGCCACCTATCAGCGTCACCGCCTGCACGCCGACGACCGACTGTGGGTCGAGAAGAACTGCTACTTCGACGTCTGGATCGAACTGATCCACGCGCTCGGCTGCGATCCGCACGCAATGTTGCCGGTCGCGGCCGGACTCGACTTCGAGGGCGATCAGTGGACGTTCTACAAGCCTCCGCTGAACGAACTGCGCGATCTTTATGGCATCGACGTCAACGAGATGAATGCGTGGCGGCCGATGCTCGAGCACGCGCTCGAGCATCTTGCCGCCGGCAGGTTCATCGCGGTCGAAGCCGACGCCTGGTGGCTGCCTGACGTTGCCGGCACCGATTACCGCAGCCAGCATGTGAAGTCGACGATCATCCTCACCGACGTCGACACCGATGCGCGCCGTCTCGGCTATTTCCACAACGCTTCGTACTACCTGCTCGAAGGCGAGGATTTCGACCGCAGTTTCCAGCTGGTCGGGCGCGACCCTGCTTTCCTGCCCTTTTTCGCCGAGCTGGTGCGCGTCGATCGCCTGCTGCACCGCCCGCCGCATGAACTCGCAATGATGTCGCGCGCGCTGTTGCGCGGGCATCTCGCGCGCCGGCCGGCCGACAATCCGATCGTGCGCTTCGCCGAGCGTTTCCAGCGTGAGTTGCCGCTGCTGCAGGCGAAAGGGCTCGACCATTACCACGCCTGGGCATTCGCGACCCTGCGCCAGCTCGGCTCGGCCGCCGAACTGATGTCGCTGTACCTGCGCTGGCTTGCCGCCGACGGGACTGGTATCGCGCAGGAAGCAGGCGCCCTGACACCGGCCGTGACCGCTTACGAAACAATTTCCAGCGGCGCCAAGACCTTCATTCTGAAAGCGGCGCGTGCGGTCAACGCGAAGCGCCCGCTCGACTCGACCGCGATCTTCGATGAATGGGCCCGTGCATGGGAGCAGGCGATGACCACATTGGAAGCGATCGATCCGCATGCAGGCTGACAGCGGCCTCCGCATCGGCATCGATCTGGTGCGGATCAGCGCGATCGCCGATTCGGTCGCCGCCTTCGGCGATCGCTTCCTGCGCCGCGTATTCACGCCACCGGAGGTGGCCTACGCGATGGCAGCACCGGCACTCAGCGCATCGCGCCTGGCCGCGCGCTTCGCCGCGAAGGAGGCGACACGCAAGGCGCTGCGCATCGACGGCTTCGGTTGGCGCGACATCGAAGTGGTGCGCCTGACGGATGGCGCCTGCGCGATCGAGCTGCACGGTCGTGTACGCGTGCTGCGCGGAGCAGGCTATTCTTTCGCGCTATCCATGAGTCATGAGGGCGACTATGCAACGGCCGTCGTGCTCGCAGACAGGAACGATCGATGAGTGAACGCGTCAGCAGGATCCGAACCATACTGAAGGAGCACGCGCGCCTGTCGCGCGACGCCGACACCCTCGGCGGCAATGACGACCTCTACCAGGCCGGCATGACCTCGCACGCGAGCGTCAACGTGATGCTCGCGCTGGAGGGGGAATTCGACATCGAGTTTCCCGATCACATGCTCAAGCGCAGCGTGTTCGAGAGCGTCAGTTCGATCGATGCCGCTATCGACGAGCTGACCACGGAGCGTTGATGAGCCGCGTCCGAAGCGTCGGAGGTACGCGGCGCTTCCCGCTCGAGCAAGGCTGGGAGTTCGCCGCGGCGGCGCCCGGCTCGGGCATCGAACAGCTCGCGCAGCTGGACTGGCATCCCGCACGTGCACCCAACACCGCTGCAGGCGCATTGCGCGACGCCGGCCTGTGGAGCTTCGATACGCCACGCGATTTCGATGCGTTCGACTGGTGGTGGCGCATCGCGCTGACCGCTGCGAACGCGCCGGTGGGGCCCGCCGTGCTCGGCTTCGACGGCCTTGCGACGCTCGCCGACGTCTGGCTCGACGGCATCAATGTCCTGCGCGGCGACAACATGTTCGTCGGTCACCGTCTGCACGTCGCGCTGAGCGGCTCGCACGAGTTGCTCATCCGCTGCGCGGCACTCGCGCCGGAACTCGCCATGAAACGGCCGCGGCCGCGTTGGCGTGTGCCGATGCTGGCGCATGCGCAACTGCGCTGGTTTCGAACCACTTTGCTCGGCCGCACACCGGGATGGTCGCCACCGTGTCCGCCGGTGGGCCCGTGGCGACCGATATGGCTGGAGCAGCGCGCGCTGGAGGTGGCGGCTGTCACGCTGCGCTCGACGCTCGAAGGCAGCAGCGGCATCGTCGAGGTGAGCGCCGACCTCGGTAGCAGTGCCAGTGCTGCCACGCTGATCGTCGAACGCAACGGACAACGCGTGCTGGCGCCACTGGCTCTGGCGGGCGGAAGCTGGAGCGGCCGTGCCCGCGTGTCCGCCGCGCAGCGGTGGTGGCCGCATACGCACGGCGAGCCGGCGCTCTACGCACTCTCGATCGAAGCACGCCGTCACGACGAGGTCGTCACGATCGACCTCGGCAACACCGGCTTCCGCACGATCGAAGTCGATCGCGCCGACGGCGATTTTGGCGTGCGCGTCAATGGTGTCGACGTGTTCAGCCGCGGTGCCTGCTGGACGCCGCTGGACGTCGTCACGCTCGCTGCCGAGCCGGCGAGATATCGCGAGGCGATCGCGCAGGCGCGCGCGGCCGGCATGAACATGCTGCGCGTCGGCGGCACGATGGTGTACGAGGACGATGCGTTCTATGACGCGCTCGACGAGCAAGGCGTGCTGCTGTGGCAGGACCTGATGTTCGCGAACATGGACTACCCCGAGGAAGACGCCTTCGTTGCCGGCGTGCTGATCGAAGTGGAGCAGCAGTTGGCGCGGTTGCAAGCGCGCCCCTGCCTCGCGCTGGTCTGCGGCAACAGCGAAGGCGAACAACAGGCGGCGATGAGCGGGGCCGCGCGCGCGCTGTGGTCGCCGCGTCTGTTCCACCAGACGATCGCCGAACGCGTGCACGCGCTCGGCATCCCGTACACGCCGTCGAGCGCGCACGGTGGTGCGTTTCCGCATGCCGCGAATGCCGGCGCCTGTTCATACTACGGCGTCGGCGCCTATCGGCGTCCGTTGCAGGACGCACGCCGCGCCGAGCTGCGATTCGCCTCGGAATGTCTTGCGTTCGCCAATATTCCGTATGACGGCGGCCTACCCGGCGCCGCTTCCCTGCGCATGCATCACCCGGCATGGAAGGCACGCTCGCCGCGCGATCTCGGCGCCGGTTGGGATTTCGACGACGTGCGCGATCATTACGTCGAGCGGCTTTATCGCACCGACCCGATCGCCCTGCGCGCGTCCGATCACGAGCGCTATGTCGCGCTTGGTCGCGCCGCGACCGGCGAGGTCATGGCCGATGCGTTCGCCGAATGGCGCCGCCTGCGTTCACCGACACGCGGTGCCCTCGTCTGGTTCCTGCGCGATCTGTGGCCGGGCGCCGGCTGGGGCGTGATCGACGCCCATGGCGTGCCGAAGCCCTGCTACTACGCGCTGCGCCGCGCGCTCGCGCCGGTCGCCCTGACAATCAGCGACGAGGGCGTGAACGGTCTCGCCATCCACGTCGCCAACGATCGGGCCGAGCCATTCGCGGCCGAACTCTCGCTCTCGCTCTACCGTCTCGGTGACCTCTGCGTCGGTTCCGCCGCAACCGTGCTGCAAGTGCCGGCGCGCGCGGCACTGGAGATAGCGGCAACGACGCTGTTCGAGGGCTTTCTCGATCTCTCCTTCGCCTACCGCTTCGGACCTGCGATGGCCGACTTTGTGCATGCGGTCCTGCGCAGCGACGGCAAGCCTGTGGCCGAAACCTTCTGGTTCCCACTCGGCCTGCCCTCATCGCGCGAGGCCGATGTGGGCCTTGGCGCCATCGTCCATGCAGGCGCGTCAGCGCAGGAGCCCATCATCGAGATCACGACACGCCGCTTCGCCCAATCGGTGACGATCGACGCGCCAGGATTCGTCGCCGACGACAACGGCTTCCATCTGGCGCCCGGCCAGAGCCGCGCCGTCGTGCTGCGTGCGCTGGGGTCACCGCGCGCGTTGGTGCGCGCCAGCGTCAGCGCGCTCAACGCTGAAGCCAGCGCGCGCTTCGAGTTGCGATGCGTGTGAACGATACCGGCGCGCAGCGTGCGGCGGAGCCGCCGCCGGCCGAAGCCGGCTACTTCGGTCCTGCTACGCGCCCGCGCTTTGGCTGGCTGCACCGCGCGACCGTGCCAGCGAACGCGGTCGGGCTGGTCATCGTGCCGCCGTTCGGCTACGAAGCGGTCTGCGCGCAGCGCTCGTTGCGACATCTGGCCGAAGACGCCGCACGCGCAGGCATCACGGCCGTGCGTTTCGACCTCGATGGCAGCGGCGACAGCGCCGGCGATGATCTCGACGTCGACCGTCTCGGTAACTGGCTGGCCAGCATCGACGATGCCTGCGCGCTCGCGCGCACGGCCGGTGCGGATCGCATCGTGCTCGCCGGCGTGCGTCTCGGCGCAATCCTGGCGACGCTCGCCGCAGCCCGCCGCGACGATGTCGCCGGCCTCGTCGCGATCGCCGCCGTTGCCGGCGGCAAGGCATGGTTGCGCGAAGGTCGCGCGCTGCAGATGGCGCTCGGACTGACACCGGACCCGGCACCCGCAGGCGACGATGTGCAGGAAATCGTCGGCTTCGCGTTGACCGCAGAAACCCGCGCGGCACTCGCCGCGATCGATCTGCTTAAGATCCAGCAGCTTCCCGCACCTTCGATACTGCTGATCGATCGCGATGATCTGGCGTCGAACGACGCCCTTGCCGCGCATCTGGCCACGCTCGGTGCGGAGGTCGAAACGCAGCGCCTGCCGGGCTACGTCGAGATGATGCTCGATCCGCATCGCGCGCTCGTTCCGCAGCCGATGCTCGATGCGACGATTGCATTCGCGGCCTCGCGCCCGCGCTTTCAGGCGCCGGTGGATCACGCCACCGCTGTGCTCACCCAACAAGCCAATCTGGAATGCGATGGCGTTGCGATCCGTGAACAGGCGGTCCATCTCGATGGCGCCCTGTTCGGCATCGCGACATTCCCGCCGGACGCGCCGCAGCGCGCGCTCATCCTGCTCAACGCAGGCGCGGTCGGCCGCATCGGACCGAACCGCCTGCACGTCGCGCTGGCGCGCCGTCTCGCCGCCGCCGGCGACCTCGTGCTGCGCCTCGACCTGTCCGGTCTGGGCGACAGCCGCGCGCGCCACGGCGCCAAGGAAAACGTCGTCTATCACGCGCACGCGGTCGACGACATCGGCGTGGCGGTCGATTGGGCGCGCGGCGACGGAGCGAGCAAGATCGCGGTCGCCGGCTTGTGTTCCGGCGCCTATCATTCGCTCGGCGCCGCACTCGCTCGCCAGACCATCGACACGATCGTGATGATCAATCCGCTGACCTTTCACTACAAACCCGGCATGTCGCTCGAGCTGGCCGCGTTCCGCGTCATCACCGACGCGCAGCGTTACCAGAAATCGATGACCCGCGGCGTCTCCTGGCGCAAGCTGTTGCGCGGCGACGTCGACCTCAAACGAGTGGCGGACGTGATGGCCAGGCGCGCGTGGGGCACGATCGATCGCCCATGGCGCGAATTGCGCCGCCGGCTGCATCTGCCGCAGCGGGACGATCTCGGCGCGAAACTCGATACGCTGGCGCGGCAAGGCACCGCGCTGCGCTTCGTATTCGCCGGCGATGACCCGGGGCGCTTCCTACTGCTCGAGGAAGGCGGCTCGGTAGTGGCGCGCCTGCGCGACAGCGGCCGTCTGGCCGTCCAGGTGATCGAAGGTGCCGACCACACCTTCACGCCGCGCTGGTCGCATCGGCTGCTGCTCGACGCGGTCGCGCAATCGCTCGCACGCTGATGTCGGCCGAGCTGCCAGCGGTGCCTCGCCGCCTCTCGGCCGAACATGTCGCGGCGCTGGACGGCTTGCGCGGCGTCGCGATCCTGCTGGTCCTGCTGCACGGCTTCAATCTGATCCAGGCGGAGGACGGTGTCGCGCATGTCGCCGATCTGCTGCTGGATCTCGGCTGGATCGGCGTGCAGCTGTTCTTCGTGCTGTCGGGCTTCCTGATCAGCGGCATCCTGCTCGATACGCGCGCATCGCCGACGTATTACTCCAGTTTCTTCACGCGGCGCGCGCTGCGCATTCTTCCGCTGTACTACGGCGTGCTGCTCGTCGCCTTCGTGATCCTGCCGCTGATCGTTGCGATGCCGCCGGGCCATGGACAACACCAACTGTGGCTGTGGATCTACCTGGCCAATTTCGCCGCGCCGCTCGGCAGCGGCGAACCGGCGTTCACGCATTTCTGGTCGCTCTGCGTCGAAGAGCAGTTCTATCTGATCTGGCCATTCCTGATCCGCCGCGCCGGCCAGCGCGGCATCGCCGTGATCAGCGCCTTGCTGGTGTTCGTCGCGATCGCCAGCCGCCTCTACCTGCGCCAGCGCTTCGGCGAACCGATCGGGCACGAGGTGGTGTATGACTTCACGCCGTGCCGGATGGACGCGCTCGCGATCGGCGCGCTCGCGGCCGTGCTCGTGCGCAGCGATCGCGGCGCGCACTGGATCGCGCGCATCGGCGGCGCCGGCCTTGCCGCGAGCGGCCTCGCCCTGCTGCTCGCCGCGCTCGTCGCCGGCCATTTGAATCGCATCGGCAGCGGCATGCAGACGTTCGGCTACAGCGTGATCGCGCTCGGTTTCGCCGCGATCCTGCTCGGCGCGCTCGCGCGCGAAGGCGTGCCGGCGCGCGGCTTGAGCTGGACTCCGTTGCGCCGCTGCGGTCTCTACAGCTATGGCATGTACGTGTTCTATGCACCGCTGCACTTGTTCGTCGGATTGCCACTGATGGCTCGTCTCGGCCGCGCACCGACCTTCATCGAAGCGATCGCCTACGAAGTCGTTGCCATCGCGGTCACGTTCGTCATCGCCGCGATTTCCTATCACGTCTACGAGCTCCGCTTCCTCGCGCTGAAGGCGCGTCTCGCTCCGATGCCGGCGACATGAAGCTGCCCGAGCGACGCATCGACGTCGGCGGCTTGTCCACCATTGCGATAGGCAGTGCCGACGCCGACACCATCGTGGTGTTCTTGCACGGACGCTCGATGCAGGCCACCGACGTCGCTCCGTTCGCGCATTCGCTCGGCGTGCCGGCGTGGTATCTGTTCCCGGATGCGCCGCTGCTGGCGACGCCGGATGGACGCTGCTGGTGGCCGCGCGACGTCGAGACGCACGCGCGCGCGACGGCGGCCGGCCTGCTCGACCGCGCGGCGACCGATCCGCCGGGCCGCGCGGAGGCACGTGCGCGACTCGACGCGTTCTGTGCCGAACTCCCTGCCGACCGACGTCTCGTGCTGGTCGGCTTTTCGCAGGGCGGCATGCTTGCGATGGACGCCGTGCTCCACGGCACGCGCGTCGATGCATTGGCCTTGCTGTCGTCGTCGCGGATCGCGTTCGATGACTGGCAGCCGCGCCTGGCCCGATTGAGCGGATTGCCGATCCTGATCGCGCACGGACGCGCCGACGCCGAACTTGCGTTCGCTGCCGGAGAAGGACTGCGCGACGCCGCCGTGGCCGGCGCTGCCTGCGTCAGCTGGCTGCCGTTCGAGGGCGGCCACGAGATTCCACTGCTGGTGTGGCGCGCCTTGCGCGGATTCCTGCGCGAATCGTCTTGCCGCGGCGCTGCCGCGTCATCGGCCGGCCCAATCGGCAACGACTGACGACGCAAGCCGTTATGATAGGACTCTGGCCGCTGGCGTCGCCGGTTCGACAGGGCGACGGGCAAAAACCAAGGACATCCACCCATGTGCGGAATAGTGGCTGCGACGGCGCAACGCGACGTCGTTCCGATCCTCATCACCGGGCTTAAGGCGCTCGAATACCGCGGCTATGACTCCGCCGGCATCTCGGTGCTCGAGAACGGCGTCCTGGCGCGCGTGCGCGCGAAGGGCAAGGTGCGCGAACTCGAGGCTCTCTACCAAGCTGCCCCGGTCGCCGGCGTCACCGGCATCGCGCATACGCGCTGGGCGACACATGGCGTACCGAATACGATCAATGCACATCCGCACGTATCGAGCGAGCGCGTCGCGGTGGTCCACAACGGCATCATCGAAAACCACGTGGAATTGCGCGAGGAGCTGAAGGCGAAGGGTTATCGCTTCGACTCCGACACCGACACCGAGGTGATCGCGCACTTGGTCGAGCACGCGATCGCCGGCGGTGCGGACCTGCGTAACGCCGTCATCATGGCGACGCGGCGTCTGCATGGCGCCTACGCGATCGCCGTGATGAACCGCGACCAGCCCGGCCATGTCGTCGGCGCGCGCCGCGGCAGCCCGCTCGTGGTCGGCATCGGCGAAGGCGAGAACTTTCTCGGCTCCGACGTGCAGGCGCTGATCAAGCAGACCAACCGCTTCGTCTATCTCGACGAAGGCGACGTCGTCGAGATCACCTGCGATCAGGTCGCGATCTTCGACGCCGACGGTGCGCCGGTCGAACGCACGGTGCGCCAGAGTGAGCTTTCCGCCGACGCGGTCGAGCGCGGCGAGTATCGCCACTACATGATCAAGGAAATCCACGAGCAGCCGCGCGCGGTCGCCGACACGCTCGAAGGCCGCATCAGCGAACGCCGCATCCTGCCGAACATCTTCGGCGTCGATGCGGACCAGCTGCTGACGCAGATCAAGCACGTGCAGATCATCGCCTGCGGCACCAGCTACCACGCCGGCCTCGTCGCGCGTTACTGGCTCGAAGGCATCGCCGGAATCCCGTGCAACGTCGAGGTCGCCAGCGAATACCGCTATCGCCGCGCCGTGGTGCAACCGGGCACGTTGTTCCTCGCGGTGTCGCAGTCGGGCGAGACGGCCGACACCCTGGCAGCGCTGCGCGACGGCAAGCAGCGCGGCTACCTGGGTTCGATGGCGATCTGCAACGTGCCCGAATCGAGCCTCGTGCGCGAATCCGACCTGGTCCTGATGACACGCGCCGGTCCCGAGATCGGCGTCGCTTCGACGAAGGCGTTCACGACCCAGCTGGCTGCGCTCGCGCTGCTGGTGATCGAACTCGCGCGCTTGAACGGCCTCGCCGCCGACAAGTACGCGCGCCTGGTGGCCGAGCTGGCGACACTGCCGCGCGTGATCGGCGAAGTGCTAAAGCTTGAACCGGAAATCGCCCTGCTGGCCGAGCGCTTCGTGCCGCGCCACCACGCATTGTTCCTCGGCCGCGGCGTGCACTACCCGGTCGCGCTGGAAGGCGCGCTCAAGCTCAAGGAAATCTCTTATATCCACGCCGAGGCCTATCCGGCCGGCGAGCTCAAGCACGGTCCGCTCGCACTCGTCGACGAGGACATGCCGGTGATCGCGGTCGCGCCGAACAACCAGCTGCTCGAAAAACTGAAATCGAATCTCGAAGAAGTGCGTGCGCGCGGCGGCGAGCTGTTCGTATTCGCCGACACCGACGCGCCCGTCGTGCAGAGCGGCAACCGTGGTGCAGTGATCAAGGTCGCCTCCGGCGGCAACCTGATTGCGCCGGCAGTGTTCACCGTGCCGCTGCAGATCCTTGCGTATCACGTTGCCGTGCTGCGCGGCACCGATGTCGATCAGCCGCGCAACCTGGCCAAGTCGGTCACGGTCGAATAGCAGCGCGATGCGCGTCTGCGTCTACTGCGCCTCCAGCGAACACTGTGCACGCGTCTACCACGACGCAGCGGCTGAGCTCGGCCGCACGCTCGCCGAGGCTGGCTGCACAATCGTCTACGGCGGCGGTGCGGTCGGACTGATGGGTTCGCTCGCGAATGCGGCACTTGCTGCGGGAGGCGAGGTGATCGGCATCATTCCGCGCTTCATGACCGAGGTCGAATGGCAGCATCCGGGTCTGGCGAATCTCGAAATCGTCGAGGACATGCGCGAGCGCAAGCATCGCCTGCTGACCGGCTCCGACGCCGTCGTCGCGCTGCCGGGCGGAAGCGGCACGCTGGAGGAGCTGTTCGAGGCGATGACGTTGAAGCGCCTCGGCCTGTATTTCAATCCGATCGTACTGCTCGATACGAATGGCTTCTATACGCCGCTGCAGCGCTTTCTCGAGCAGACCGTCGAGCAGCGTTTCATGAATCCGCAGCATCTGAAGATGTGGACGTTGGTCGAACGCGTTGACGAGGTCCTGCCGGCCATCCGTACGGCGCCGGCTTGGGGCGAGGACGCGCGCAACTACGCGGCGGTACGTTAGCCGCTCAGTCGAAGCGACTCAGCTCGCGATCGCCGTCGCCATCGCCGTGCGCAGCGGTCTCGCCATCCGGATCGTCGAACGAGCCGTTCGCTGACGCGTCGTCGGCAGGGACATCCGTCGTCGCCACGACCGCGGGCTCGCTCGCTGCCTTCTGCTTTTCCCAGCGCGTGCGGATCGGATTGGCCGACTCGGCCGACTCCAGCGTGCTCAGCAGCGTCTGCTTCTGTTCGTCGGGCAGTTCGGCCCAATGGCAATCGGCGAGCGCCCCGGCCATCGAATAGAGCAGATTCAGGCTCGGCCGGAAGCCGGCCCGCTTGACCTTGAGGAACGCCTCGACCGGGCCGACGCGCGCGAGATCCTCGGTCGTGCGCACGCCAACCTGACGTAACCAGGCAGCGGATTTCGGACCGACATTGCGGATCTTGACGTCGCGTGCAGTCATGCGATTTCCCTCTCGATGAACGCCTTCATTGCAACGACTCGATGAAGATCGCGCACAAGCTTTCCATACCGGCACGGTCGGCCGCGTCGAAGCGCGCGAACTTCGGGCTGTCGACATCCCACACGCCGATCAACTGCGCGCCGTCGAACAGCGGTACGACGATTTCCGAATTCGATGCGCTGTCGCAGGCGATATGGCCGGCGAACGCATGCACGTCGTCGACCACCTGCGTTTCGCCGGTGGTCGCAGCGGTACCGCAGACGCCCTTGCCGAGCGCGATGCGGATACAGGCGGGCTTGCCCTGGAACGGTCCGACGACGAGTTCCGTGCCGTCGAAAAAATAGAAGCCGCACCAGTTGATGTCGGGCAGCGCATGCCATGCCAGCGCCGCAAAGTTGGCTGCGTTGGCGATGCGGTCGCGCTCACCGGCAAGTAGCCCGCGAGCCTGTGCGGCAAGCTCGGCGTAGAGTTCGGCCTTGCTGGCGATATCGATCGGCGTGGCAGTGAACATGGGCGGTCCCTGAACAGGAACGCCATTGTATACGCCTGCCGGCGCACGCGTTCCGCTGTCATACTCGCCGGATATTCCACGGCCATCGCATGCCTGCAGACTACGGCTACGACGATCAGGGTTTCCGCATACGCGGCGCGCAGCCGACACGCCTCGATGCGTTCGTCGATGCCGCGTTCGCGTTCGCCGTGACTCTGCTGGTCATTGCGATCGGGCACGTGCCATCGTCGGTGCAGGAGCTGCAGCAGGCAATGCGCGGCGTGCCGGCATTCGCTGCCAGCTTTTTCGTGATCGCGCGGTTCTGGAGGTCGCATCGTGACTGGTCGCGCCGCTACGGCATCGAGGACGACTTCAGCCTGCGTCTGAGCCTGCTGCTGGTGTTCGTGACCCTGGTCTACGTATATCCGCTGCGCATGGTCGCGTCGATGCTGCTCGGCATGATCAGCGGCGGCTTCCTCACCGAGCAGCGACTCGACTTCGGCAGCATCGACGAGCTGCGAATGCTGTATGTCACCTTCGCGATCGGCTACGGAGTCACGATGACGACGCTGGGGCTGCTGCATTGGCATGCCTTGCGTCTGGCCGACCGGATCGCCCTGTCGCCGCTGGAGCGCCTGCGGACGCGCACGAGCGTGATTCGCTATGTGCTGTTTATCGGCGTCGCACTATTGTCGCTGCTGCTCGCACTGATGCTGCCGATGAGCAACGCGCGACCGATCTACTACCCCGTGCCAGGTGCGGTCTATGCGCTGATCTATCTGATCCGGCTGATTCTTGGGCGGCGCGAACGTGCGGCACTCGCCGCACTCGGGCCAGACGCTTCGTGAGCACGCGCGGCCTGTTCGTCACCGGCACCGACACCGGCATCGGCAAGACCCATGCAAGCTGCGTCCTGCTCGGCGCGTTGCGCGCGCGTGGATTGCGCGCAGTCGGCATGAAGCCGGTCGCGAGCGGCTGCCGCGTGACACCCGCGGGCTTGCGCAACGACGACGCCGACGCGCTGATCGCGGCCAGCGAACCGAAGCCGGCTTACTCCGATTGCAATCCGTATGCGTTCGCGCCACCGATCGCGCCGCATATCGCCGCGCGCCATGACGGCGTCGACGTTCGACTGGCAGCGATCGTCGCCGCGCACGCACGCCTCGCGCACGGCGCCGACCGCGTCGTCGTCGAAGGCGTCGGCGGCTGGATGGCGCCGCTGTCGGACACGCTGATGCAGGCCGATCTGGTGCAGGCGCTCGACCTGCCGGTGATCCTCGTCGTCGGCTTGCGTCTCGGCTGCATCAACCACGCTTTGCTCAGCGCGCGTGCCATCAGCGCCGACGGCGGTCGTTTGCTGGGCTGGATCGCAAATCGGATCGATCCCGACATGCACGAGGTCGACGCCAATCTGGCGACGCTCCGCACGCGCATCGATGCCCCTCTGCTGGGCGTGCTCGAGCACGCTGGCGATCAATCGCCGATCGGCACGCTGGACACCGCGGCGCTGTAGCCGATGCGCGACGCGACATCATCGACGCTGGCGCACGCGGCTACTCGCTGGCTGCCCTGGCTGCTTGCCCTCGCCGGCTTCGCCTTCGACGTCGCGGCGTACTGGCCCGGCCAGATGTCGTTCGACTCGGCCTACACGTGGTGGCAAGTCCGCAACGGCACCACGATGGGCATCGTTCCGCCCGTATTCGTGCTGGTCTGGCGCGCCTGCGACGCCATACTGGCCGGCCCCGGGTTGCTGTTTGCGTTGCACTTGACGCTGTTCTGGGGCGGTCTTGCACTGCTCGTGCGCAGCCTGCGCTTCGGCGTGACCTCCACCCTGCTGACGATACTGGTAATCGGCTTCGCGCCGGTTCCGCTGCTGTTGCGCGGACATGTATGGACGGATGTCGGCTTGTTCTCGGCGCTGCTCAGCGTGACGGCGGCGCTCGCCAGCGCGCACAGTGGCCACCGTCGCGGCTGGTTGTTGCTGGCGCTGCCGCTGCTGCTCTACGCGGCCACGCTGCGCCACAACGCGCTAGGCGCCGTGTTGCCGTTCGCACTATGGTTCGGCTGGCTCTCCGTGCGTGCTGGCGACGCCGCGAAACGAAGTTCGGCAATGCTCGCGAGCGTCGGTCTGCTCGCTGCGATCTTGCTGCTGACGCAAGCGCTCGACGCAACGGTTCGAGAACGTGCGCCGTCGTGGCCGATGCTCGCGCAGTGGGATCTCGCCGCCCTTTCGATCGAGACCGATCGCATGCTGCTGCCGGATTTCATGATCGGACCAGGCTTGGACGTGCCCGATCTGGCGCAGGCGTTCCGGCCATGGAGCAACCTGCCGATGCTGATGAATACCAAGCACGGCATGCGCGCGCCGTTTGAAACGTTCAGCGACGAGGATTTGGCGCTGCTGCGCCGAGCCTGGCTGGATGCGATCGCCGCGTATCCGCGCGCGTGGCTCGCGCATCGCTGGCGCCTGACGCGCGCGCTGCTGGGCGCACATGCACCGGACTGGCCGAGCGAACTCCTTTACGTCGACGACGAGGTCGTCTATCGCGACAACCCGTCGATCGCGCGCAATGCAACCGCGTTGCATGCAGCCCTGATGGACAGCGCGGCCACACTCGCAGCGACGCCACTGCTGGCGCCATGGCCCTATCTGCTGACCGGCCTGCTGAGTCTGCCGGCGGCGTGGCATCGACGTCGTCTGATAGCGGGCAAGATCGCACTCGTGCTGCTCGCGAGCACCGCCCTCTACGCGCTGACTTTCACTCTGTTCGCGACCTCGGCGGAGCTGCGCTATCTCGGCTGGCCTTGCATCGCCAGCCTGCTCGCCGCCGCCTGCGCCTGGATGACGCCGCGCGAAGCGACACGCTGATAAACTTCGACCCATCCATCCAAGGGAATGCCATGACCACACAGCGCTACCTCTTCTCAATCGACGATCTGCCGAAGGCGCGCGGCGAATCGCACGAACTCTCGTTCAATGGCGAGTCGGCGGAAAGTTTTGCCGCGATGCTGCAGCAAGCCCTGCGCGAGCCGACGTTGTGGCAGCGCTGGAAGGCGATGCAACCCGATCCGGATGCGGTCGATCCGGCCCTCGGACAGAACGACCCGAGCGCGACCGTCGAGGCGCACCAGTCCGACCTGCACGTCAGCGTCACCGTCGTATCGTCACTGCCGCACGCGATCATCAAGCAGCGCATGACCTTGCTGATCGGCAAACACTGGACCCTGCGCGACGTCAGCGCGGCATAACCGGTACCCGGCAGCACGCCGCAAGGCCATACGCCGGCCCGTTGCGCCGGCGATGGATCGGGATAGCATAGCGGCGTCCTTCCCAGCGGGAGTATCGCCATGGTGATCGCCCATCGCTCGATGGCAGGCCGCGATCGCGCCACGCTGGACTGGCGCGCGCTGACCATCGTCATCCTGTTCCATGCGGCAGTGGTGCTTTGGTTTCTCGGCTCGCACTGGGGCGAACCGATCCGCGCACGTCTGGCGGACATGGTCTTGGTGGAACTGTGGGAACCGCCGCTGGCCGCCGACCCGCTGCCCAAGCAAGCCTCCGCGACGATCACGGCCGCTGCACAGCGCGACGCCAAGCAGACTCGTCGGAACGTCGCCGCATTGCCGCGTGCAGCCTCGCACGGGAAGCCGGATCAACGCCTGATCGTGCCGGAAGGTCAGGAAGCGGTGAGCGTCGCCGTGGAACCGCCTTCGCCGTCGGCAGCGAACGCCGCTGCGGCAGCAAGCCTTGCTGGCGCGGGTTCGCAAGCCTCGCTCGCGACGCGCGGCAACGGTGGCTATTCGGGGCCGAGATTCCGTCCGCCGCGTGTGCAGCACCGCTTCACGCCGAACTACCCGATCGACGCGCTGCGCGCACACCAGGAAGGCAGCGTGGACGTGATGGTCACGGTCGCGGCGGACGGTCACCCGATCGAATCGCACCTGTACCAGTCCAGCGGCACGCCCTCGCTCGACAGCGCCGCTGTCGACGCGGCGATGGCCTACAAGTACCGAGGCGCCGAACGCAACGGCAACCCGATCGAAGCGCAGGCCATCGTAACGATCGACTGGCAAATCGAACCGAATACGGTCGAACACGTCGCCATCGCCTCACCCAAGCCGACGACACCGGATCGCGAGGCGGTCATGAAGCAGCTCGACTGCCTCGGCGATCCGTTGATGCTGAAACATGTCGAGCTGTGCAAGCGCAAGCAGGATCACTGACGAACGCGCGCCGCGCGCCGCTACTGAGCGATACCGTGTGCGCGCATGTCGTCCGGCGCCTTGACCGGATCGGCTGGGCGCGATGGGAACTTGAACGGCTGCGCCTGGATCGCCTTCTTCAGTTCCTCGATGCCGCGGTCGAGCTGCGGATCCTTGCCGGCAAGTTGAGCGCCGACATCCTGCTCGACGACGATGTCCGGATCGACGCCGTGGCCTTCGACGACGTACTGGCCTTCGGTGCTTGCGCTGGCAAACTGCGGCACGAAGATCTCGCCGCCATCGATGGCCGGGCCCCAGCCGCTGATGCCGACCACGCCACCCCACGTGCGCACACCGATCAGCGGGCCGAGCTTGGCCTGCTTGAACATGTACGAGAAGATGTCGCCGTCGGACGCCGTGGTGCCGTTGCACAACGCGACGAGATGGCCGAGGAAGGTCTGATGCGGATAGGTACTGGTGAAATCGATGCCGCGCGCGTAGTCGAGGCCGAGCAGCCTGCGTGACAGACGCTCGATGATCATCGCCGAAACGTTGCCGCCGCCGTTGTCGCGCACGTCGACGACCAGCCCTTGCTTGCGCAGTTGCGGGTAATACCACTTGATGAATTCGCGAATTCCGTCGCCGCCCATGTCCGGAATGTGCAGGTAGCCGAGCTCGCCATTGCTGGCCTTGGCGACGTACTCGCGGTTGTGCTGCACCCAGGCGTAGTAGTTCAGCGGCTGCTCGTCGCCGATCGGCTTGACCAGCACGCTGTGCGCGCCGTCGCCGCCGGGTTTGCCGTTGACGGTCAGCTGCACGAGCTGTCCCGGCGCCGTGCGCAGCAGGCGATACGGACTGTCGTGCGCGGTGAGCGGCTGGCCATTGATCGCGACGACGTAGTCGCCTTCGTGCACATCGATGCCCAGTTCGGTCAGCGGCGAGCGATAGCGTTCCTCGTCGTTCTGGCCCTCGAGGATCTTCGCGATGCGGTACTGGCCGCTCGCCGCGTCGAGTTCGAAGCGCGCGCCGAGCAGGCCTACATGCGGCTTCGCCGGCAGGCCGACATCGCCGCCGCTGACATAGGAATGTCCGGTCGAAAGCTCGGCAACCATCTGGCCGAGCAGATAGTTGAGATCGGTACGATCACCGACCCAGACCAGCATCGGCTCGTACTTCGCGCGAATCGCGTTCCAGTCGTAGCCGTGCATGTTGTGCACGTAGAAGTGATCGCGGTAGCGGCGCCAGGTCTCGCGAAACACTTCGGCGTACTCGGCTTTAGGATCGACCAGGGCGAACAGGCCGTCGGTCTTGATCTCCTTCGCTTCCGGCTTGCCGGCGTTGAGGTCGATGAACTTGTAGGCGCCATCGCTCTTGACGACGACGGTGCCGCCATCGGCAGCCAGCGACAGGTCGTCGACGCCTTCGTAAAGGTCGTCGCTCTTGCGTTCCTCGAACGACCAGGCCTTCAGCTTCGGCTTGAAGATGCCGTCACGCCCGTAGTACTGGCCGTCGCTGACGACATAGAGGATCGCCTTCTTCGTGACCGCAATGGCGTTGACGTTGTCCGGCTCGATCGGCGCGCGCACGAGGCGCCGCTCGAGGCCGGCGAAGTCGATATGGTCGTTGATGTCGGCCGCTGCCTTCGGCTTGTCCTTTCCTTTGTCATCGGCTTTCTTGTCGGCCTCGGCGTCCTTCTTTTCATCCGGCGCGGCACTGTCGTTGCGGGGTGCGAACGGACTGTCGACGCCCTTGCGCAGCGCGAATGCGAAGATTCCGGTATCGCGGTTCGTCGCGAAGTTCCATTCGATGTTCGACACCTGCGGCGTCCATTCGCGATTGCCGAGGAAGTAGAGATACTTGCCGTCCGGCGAGAACGCCGGCGCAAAGGCATCGAAGCGCGCTTCGCTGTCGCTGACGCGCACGCTCTTGCCGGCAGCCAGATCGTGCACGAACAGCTGCGCCTGCAGCGTGTCCTTGTCGGTCGTCGAATACGCGAGATAGTGCCCGCCCGGAGACCAGGCGTAGTCGCGCCGCGAAATCGACGGGTCGTGTGCGATCACCGGTGCCGGCCCACCACTGGCAGCGACGATGTGCAGATCGTTGTTGCTGTCGATGAAGGCGATGCGCGCGCCATCCGGCGACCAGCGCGGGGCGTATAGACGTCCAGACGGCTCATTCGTCAGCTGCTTTGCGTTGCCACCGTCCGCATCGCGCAGCCAGATCGCCTCCTCGCCGCTCTGGTCGGACACGTAGACGATGCGCTTGCCGTCCGGCGCCCAGCTCGCCTCACGCTCGTGCGCGCCCGGCGTGTGCGTCAGATCGAGCGTGATGCCGTCCTTCAGCGGCACGCTGAACACTTCGCCGCGCGCGCTGAACAAGGTGCGTTTGCCGTTGCCGCTGAGACTGAAATCCTCGATCTTGTCCTTCACGCTGCGCTCCTGCGCACGCGTGCGCAGGAGGTCGCTCGGCACGGTGATGTCGAGCGCGCGGTCCTGGTTCGCCGTGGTGTCGTAGACATGCAGCACGCCATCGACCTCGAATGCGATCTGGCTCTTACCATCGCCGCTGGCCCAGCGCGCGTCCTTGCCCTGGTAGTCGGTCAGCTGCTTCGTGTCCCCGCTGCCGGTGTCGTAGCGATACAAGTTCAGGTGCTCGCCGCGATCGGCGAGGAAATACACCGCGTCGCCGATCCAGACCGGATCGCGATCGGTGTTCGGATCGTTGCTGATGTTCTTGGCCGACTTCGCGGCGAAGTCGTAGATGTACAGGTCCTGCGCCCAACCGCCGACATAGCGGTTCCAGGTACGGAAGTCGCGATACTTCGGTGAGTAGACGATCTTCGAGCCGTCCGGCGAATAGCGGCCGATACCGGCGACCGGCATCGGCAGCGGCGTCGGCAGGCCGCCGGCGGCGGATACGGTGTACAGGCGCGGGCTCGATTCGTTGATCGACTCCTCCCACGACCGGAACAGCACGGACTGGCCGTCCGGCGTCCAGCCGTACACCTGATTGTCGAAACCCCAGCGTTGCGGCAGTGGCCCCTTGGCCGGATAGAACGTCAGTTGCTTCGGCTCGCCGCCGCCGGCCGCGATCGTATAGACCTGGTCATCGCCACCGTATTCCGCGGTGAAGGCGATCGTCTTGCAGTCCGGCGAGAAGCGCGCCGATTGTTCGAGCCCTGGCCCGGCCGTCAGCCGCGTCGCGATGCCGCCCTGCGTCGTAACGGTCCAGAGGTCTCCAGCATAGGTGAACACGAGACGATCGCCGCAGACATCGGGGAAGCGCAGCAGCTGCGTCCCGGCAAAAGCGGCCGGCGACAGCAACAGGCCAGCCAGGAGGGCGAGCGACAAGGGACGGCGCGAGGACATGCGGACTCCGGGACAGATGCAGTCGTCCCTTGTTGCACGTGTGACGCGTCGGCGCCTGCGCCGGAAGTCACGTTGGCGACCAGACGGCGGCGATCCGCACGCCTTCTTTTCCAGTCCGCAGCAAAAAAAGGCCGGCGCCAAACAGCCGCGCCGGCCGGGAGTTTCAGCGCGGGTCGCCGACTACGGCGAGCCGTCGAACCCGTTCGCGAAGATCACGCCGCCGGCCGAATCGCTGCCGGTAACGGTGAAGGTGACCGGTACACCGACGATGCGGCGCGACAAATCGTTGCTGAGTACGCATAGATTGGCCGTATAGACGCCCGTCTCGAGCGAGGTCGCGTCGAACGTCGCGGTCAGGCGAATCCCCTCGTTGCTGGCCAGGCTGCCGCTGCCTGGGTCGACCGACAACCACGGGATATCGCGTGGCTCGGAGCAGCCGGTGGAGGGAACCGCCAATGAGAAGGCGACCAGGTCCACCGATTGCGCGACCGGTTCCACTTCGCTGGCGCGGCCGCTGGCGGTGTCGATCGTGTAGATCGCCGGAACGGGTTGGTCCGCCGGACTCGTCAACGCCGGATGGCCGGCGTACCAAATCAGTCCGGTGCGCGGATCGAAATCGATGCTGGCCACGTAGGACGCCTGGAAGCCGAGCGGGCCGATGCCTGCCCAGGTGCCGTTGCGCTTGTCGATTGCGACGAGTTCGCTGCCGAGCACGTCGATGCCGTACATATGGCCGGTGCCGTCGAAGGTCGCGGTGGCGAGGTCGACGCCCTCGACCTGTGCGACCTCGGTCGATGCCGCGGTGGCGAGATCAATCGTGTACAGGTAGCTGGTACTCGTGTTGACCGGATCCCAGGCCGTCGCATACATCGTCTGCGTCGTCGCGTCCCAGGCCAGATCGGTGAAGCGCAAACCGGGCGCGCTGGCGCCGCCGATGTAGTTCATCGCCGCTGTCGTGGTGTCGATCGTGTAGACCGCGCCGCCAGCACCGATGATGTACTGCTGGCTGAAGTCGTTGTTCGCGAACGCGCCGCCGACATAGTCCTCGATCGGCATCTGCGCGAGAACGCCGAGCGTGTCCGGCGCGGTTGCGTCGAGCGAGAAATAATCCAGCCAGGCCGGGTTGATGCCGCCGAGCGGCCCGAAGCCACCGAACGCATAGGCCGGCACGCTGGCGCTGGTCAGCGGAATCGCCTGCGCGGGCGAAAGCGCCGATGCGGCCGTTGCGCGATCCGTCACCGCCGCCTGCGCGAATACCGCCTTGCGCGTGGCTTCGCTCGGCGCCGAAGCGTGATACGGCATGCGCGGGAAATGCGCCTCGGCCGCGCTGCCGTCGCCGGCCGCCTCTTCGATACCCCAGTCGAGGCTGCGATTGCCGATGTTGGCGACGGTGAGCATCGTCGTGGTGGTGGTGCCGTTCGCCGCGTTCGCGATGAGAGCGCCAGGCGCGACCGAGACGACCGGCGCGCCGACGTCGAGCGTAATCTGCGCGGACGCGGCGAACGGCGCCGCAATCACGCGCGGCGACCAGACGATCGACTTGCCGTCGGACAACGAAGCGGCATCGAACGAGTACTGCGTGTAGTAGGTCGTGTCCTGCTGCACGCCGACCGTGGCGCACAGTCCGCCGTTGCAGATCGCGGGATCGGACGAACTGCCCGTCGCCGTGTAGTCGACGTCGGCGTACTCATAGGAGAAGTTGCCGCTGGCTTCGTCGAAGACGACCTCGAAGGTTGCGCCATCGGTGTTGCTGGCACCATCGTAGTGCACGCGGTCGGCCCATTCGACGACGAATTTGCGCTGGGGCGCATCGCCGATCGTTGCATAGTAGATGCCGCCCGAGTTCGCATCGAAGTCGTCCCACAGCGGCAGCAGCACCGGATAGGCGAGATCGTCGGTCGGCAGTGCGAAATTGTTGAAGTCGAGCGGACGCACCATGCCGACGATGATGCCGCCATTGGCGGACACACCGAGCACGTTGGTCGAGCTGCCGTAGAAGTTGAATGAGAACGGCATGTCGACTTCGCGGGTGCCGTCGCCGCTGCTGTTGAGATCGTCGATCAGCGTGCCGCTGGCACTGATGTCGACGAACTGCGACGCGCCGGTGTCGTTGTAGTCGAATCCGGGCAGGCGGCCGTCCTGCGCGGTCCAGGTCGCAACCACGGTGCCGTTGTCGACGCTCTCGGCGGTGACGATGCGATTGAACTGATAGCTGGCGCCGTCGGCGAGCGGCTGCTGCATCAGAGAGAACAGTGTGCCGCCGAGCGTGTCGCCGAGCGTGTGGTAGTCGAGCTCGATACCGGTATGGTTGGTGACGGTGTAGCAGAAGTTGATCTTGTCGCCGACATCGGCCGTCAGACTGGTGTCGGTGCCGCACTGGGCCGGATCGGCATTGTCGCGCGCCACCGTCAGTGCAAGGGAAAGCCCATTGCCGCCGCCACCGCCGGTCAGGCCGACGACCTGGAACCCGAGCGCGGTCGCGTCCGGCCAGCCGCACGTCGTGGCCGCGCCCCAGCTGAGGCAGCCGGTGTTGTAGTTGTTGGTCGGGTTCTCGAACTGTGGCACGTAGCCCGGCGTCGGACTGGCGGGGAAGCCGCGCCAGGCCATCTGCGGACTGAACGGCTGCTGCGAATCGGCGTTGGTATTGGCCTGCAGGACGACCCAGTAGGTTCCCTGCGGCAACAGGCATGGCGTCGGCATCGTCACGCTGAGCGTGGCGAACGGCGGCGTCGTATCGAGGCTGCCTTCGGCATGGGTCGCCGAGCAGAGCGCAGCGCCGCCATCGGCGGGAATCCCTCCGTTGTCGGCATAGACCGCGACGTTGTAGGTGAAGTGCGTCGCGCCGAACAGGCTGTTTGAATAAGACACCGAGAAATCGAATGCGCTGACGGTCCAACCATTGGCGTCACCGACCACGAAATCGTCCGCGGAGAAGGACTCGTCGCCGGCCGTTGAGGTCTGCGCCGGGACGGATGTGTCGAACTCGCCGCTCTGGCTGTACAACACCATGCTGCCGTCCGGTCGTGCCTGGGCGACATGCTTGCCCTGCGCACGCTGCACGGACACGGCGGACGCCTGCGGCGCAGTCGCGCCCGCAGGCGACGATGCCGCGACGGCGCTGTGGAGGGTCGCGACGGCTGAAAAGGCCGCCGCGATACCGAGGGCTATCGAACTCTTGCGCATACGATCGAGTTTCCTGGTTGAGGGACGTCAAGAACGCGACGCAACGGCGCCGCACGAAGAAACCGGAGCTGGCTCGAAGCCGGCACGCCATCGGTTGCCTGGCGCGTGGCGCCGCGGTCGGGGAAGAGACGCGCCTGCCGCCTCGCGCGCCGGCGCGGCGCCGGATGCGGCGGCATCTGCGCGAACGGCCGCGGAAGCTTGCATCGAGCCTAGACCGGCGGGCGCCGGCGGCGCTATCGCAAAGCCGGTCGCGTCATTTCGCGTTCGTTTCCGAGCCGTTTCCGGACGATGACTTCGGCATGACCGCTGGCGCTGCAGCCAGCACGGAGGGTGGCAACGCGCGCTCGCCGGCCAGCCGCCGCGCCTGCGCGAGAGCGCTCACTGCCGCCTGCTCCTGCTTCAGCGCACGGTAGAGTTCGGCTTGCAGCAGGGCCGAATCGAAATCGGATTCGGCGTAACGCGACACCAGCGCGATCACGATGCCAGCCTGTTCCAGCTCGCCTCGCGCCAGCAGGAAGCGGCCGTAGGAGCCAGCGACTTCGCGCAGCACATCCGGCACGCTCCAGCGCTTGGCCATGCCGAGGGCCTGCTCGAAGAACGCGCGAGCCGCGCTGGCGTCCTGCCCGGCCGCCGCCTGCTCGGCCTGGATCAGGCGCGCCGCGAGAGCGACCGAATCGTCGTTCGACGTCGCCGCCCAATCGACGAACGCGCGCGCCTCGGTGTCGGCTTCGTGCGCCCGTTGCAACCTGTCGAGACTGCGCACCACGGTCTGCCAGGCGCCGGCGCGATGAACGCCGGACCCCGGCGCGGCGAGCTCGGTGAGGGCCTGCCGGGCGAGCAGCAGCGCGGTCGCCGCTTGTCCGCTGGCCAGCTCCAGCCGAGCCTGGCTCGCATGCGCGATGCCGCGTTCGGCAGTGAATGAATCGCCGCCCGATTCCTGCAGCGCGCGATCGAGGATCGCGCGTTCCTCCGCATAGCGGCCGCTGAGCTCGAGCGCGTTCGCTCGCTCCAGGTAGGCCTGCAGGCGCGTGCCGGCGTGCTCGACGCGCACCAGCTGCGCCATCGCGCGATTGCTCGCGTCCAGTGCCTCCAGCGGATGCAGCAAGGTGATCCAGGCCGTGCTTTCGTTGATCAGCGAGTTGACGTACTCGTCGATCATGCCGAAGCGTTCGAAGCGGCGGCCGATGCGCTGCTGGGTTGCCACGACTTCGGCATAGCGGCCCTGCAGCGCCTGCAAATTGCTTTCGTTGCCTTCGATCTGCGCGAGCAGGATCGCGTCGACCGCGAGATTCGCCGCAATCTTCGCGCGCGCGAAATCGGCGCCGGCCGGATCGTACTGCTCCTGGATCAGATGCACGATACCGCGGTCGTTGTAGGCGCGCGCGAGATCGCCGGGCAGGTCACGTCGTTCCAGCAGCGCGATCGCCTCGTCGCAGGTCGCTGCCGCCGCGTCGGCACGACCGAGCCGCGCCAGCGCCACACAGCGGCTGCGTTGGGCGCGTGCGCGCAGCAGCGGATCGGCTTCCGCCGACACCTCGGCGACGAGCCCGGCCAGCTGCGTTTCGGCTGCTTCGGAATCGCCGAGATCGGCGTCGATCTGCGCGCGCCGCAGGCGAACTTGTGGACTTTGCCGCAACGCCGGCGCGGCAGCGTCGATCTGCGCCCGCGCCTCAACCGGCTGGTGCGCCAGCCTTGCCGCGTCGATGTGTTGCAGCAGCTCGGCTTCGGACAGATGCGTGGCATCGTCGAGCGCGGCAGGCGCGCGCCGTGCGAGCAACACCAGCAGACGATCGCCCAGCTTGCCCGCAGCGGCGATGACGTTGTCCGCCTGCGCTTCGACAGCTCGCGTCTGACCGTCTGCGTCGATCAGTTCGGCGCGCACGATCCAGTCCGTGCCGGAACGGCGCACCACCGGCACGATCAGGCGACTCTGCTCGGTGACGCCGCGCAAACTTGCGATGGCCGCATCGCGCCCGCTGCCGGCCGGCACCAGGCGGACCACATTGTCGCTCGGCAGCACGGCGAGACCGGCAGTTCCCAGACGCGTCGCGATGATGTCCATCAGACCGAGCCGCAGCCAGGCATCCTCGGGCGACGCCACCACTTCGGCCGGCAGCACGGCGATCACGCCGACCGGTCGATCGGCCGCTGCGGCCACCGCCTCCGGCACGAGTCGGGCCGGCGGCCGCGCCGCGAAGTAGGCGACGACGCCAAGGACCAGGGTCAGTGCAAGCCCGATCCCGATCAGGAGCGCCATCGTGGGTGGACGTTTTCGGCGCTCTGCCGTAGCCAGCGAGTCGGCGGGCACATCCGCCGCGATCGTCTTGGCAGCGACGATCTCCTGCGCAGGCGCTGCTCCCTCGGACTCATCGACGATCTGCGTCGGTGCGGTCCAGCGATAGCCGAAACGCGGCACCGTGCGCAGGAAGCGCTGGTTCTCGCCATCGTCGCCGATCGCTCGACGCGCGGTCAGGATGGTCTTGCCGAGCGCCGCATCGCTGACGCTGACCTTGCCCCACACCGCTGCGACCAGTTCGTCGCGGCCGACGGCGCGATCACGATGCTGGATCAGGTAGGCGATGCAGTCGAAGACCAGTGGCGCCAGGCTGACCGGCTTGCCGTCGCGCAGCAGCGTGCGCTGCGAAAAATGGATCGTGCAGTCGCTGAAATGTACGCCCTGAGCCATGCCGGAAGATTACCAGCGGCCTGCCGTTCGCGTGGCCGCCGGAAGCGGAGCGGACGGTCAGTGCCAATCGCTAGTAGGCAAACTCGCCGAACAGCGGATCGACGCTGCCTTGCCACGGCCCATGAAACAGTTCGAGCTTGCGTTCGGCCGGCGTCTGGTTCGCATCGACGATCTGCAGCAAGGCATCGAGGAAGATGCTCTCGTCGGCGCCGTGACTGTTCGCCCGCGCGCGGCGTTGCAGGCCATGGGCGGCGATCTTCACCGCTTCGGTCGCCAGCTCGTGCACGGTGCCGCTGCGAAACGGAAGTTTCAACGCGTGCTTGGGCACGCCGTCGCGCAATGCATGCCGCTCTGCGCGTGTGAAATCTTTGACCAGATCCCACGCCGCATCGAGCGCTGTCTGGTCGTACAGCAGGCCGACCCAGAATGCCGGCAATGCGCACAGGCGATTCCACGGACCGCCGTCGGCGCCGCGCATCTCGAGGAATTTCTTCATGCGCACTTCCGGAAACGCGGTCGTCATGTGATCGGCCCAGTCGCGCAGGGTCGGTTTCGCGCCGGGCAGCTCGGCCAGTTCGCCGGCCATGAAGCGCTTGAACGACTTGCCGGCCAGATCGACGTATTCGCCGTCGCGATAGCTGAAGTACATCGGCACGTCGAGCAGGTAGTCGACATAGCGCTCGTAGCCGAAGCCGTCTTCGAAGACGAAGTCGAGCATGCCGGTGCGACCGGCATCGGTATCGGTCCAGATGTGCGAGCGATAACTCTGATAGCCGTTCGGCTTGCCCTCGGTGAATGGCGAGTCGGCGAACAGCGCGGTCGCGATGGGCTGCAAGGCGAGGCCGACACGGAATTTCTTCACCATGTCCGCTTCGCTGGCGAAGTCGAGATTGACCTGCACCGTGCAGGTGCGCGTCATCATGTCCAGGCCGAGAGAACCGACCTTCGGCATGTAGTTGCGCATGATCTTGTAGCGCCCTTTCGGCATCCACGGCATTTCGTCGCGGCGCCATTTCGGCTGGAATCCCATGCCGAGAAAACCGACGCCGATCTCGTCGGCGACCGTCTTCACCTCGCGCAGGTGCTGCGACACTTCGGCGCAGGTCTCGTGAATGGTTTCCAGCGGCGCGCCGGAGAGCTCGAGCTGGCCGGCCGGCTCCAGCGTCACCGATGCGTTCTCGCGCGCGAGAGCGATCAACTTGCCGTGCTCCTCCACGCGCTGCCAGCCGAACCGCGTCATGCCTTCGAGCAACACGCCGATGCCTTGCGCTCCTTCCCAGGTCGGCGGACGCAGATCGTCGAGGCGAAAACCGAACTTTTCGTGTTCGGTACCGATACGCCATTCGCTCGGCGGCTTCTCGCCGGACGCGATGTAGTCGACCAGCTCGGCGCGGCCGGAAATCGGGGTTTCTTTGACGACGGAAGGTCCGGACACAGCGCAGCCTCGACGGGGAGGCCGGCATCATGGGGCCTGCGCGGGTCGGTTAAAAGGGTGCCTGCCGCCACAGGGTGCCATCGGCTGTGCGCATCCGATCGGCGAAACCAGTCGCCGCGTCGACACGACTGCCGCCTTGCAATCGGCCGTCGGCGATCTGTGCTGCTATCGGTGCGCTGGCGGTGGTGACGGCCAGTTCTCGTTGAACCACGTCCTCGCCTCATCGACGAACGCGAGCTGCACGACCGACAGCGCGCGCTCCTGCGGATAGGCGAGCAGGATGCGCTGCAGTGGCAAGGCATCCGAGATCCTCTTGCGCACGAGCGGCTGGCCGTCATAGCTGAAATCGCCGTAGGGGCGCGAGTAGGCGACCGCGATGCCGAAATGGTTGGCGACCATGCTGCGTTGAAGTTCGAACGAGCCGGTGCTGACCGCACGTGTCGGCCGCACGTGGCATTGGTGGAACAGTTCGAGCACGTGCTGCCAGCTCTGCGCCTGGCCGGTCATGATCAACGGTTCGCGTGCAAGTTCAGCCATGCTGACACTGTCGCGTCCAGCCAGCGCGTGGTCGGCCGGCAACAGGGCCTGCGGCGCCAGTTCGCACAGGATCGTCGTTGCCACCGTTGCCGGCAGGCCGAGGTCGTAGGTGATCGCGAGGTCGATCGCGCCCTCGTCGAGCCGGCGGCCGATCGTGTCGAAGCCTTCCTCGCGCACGATCACGTTGATCGCCGGCGACTTTGCGCGCAGGCGAGCAAGAATCGGCGGCACGCAGTACGGCGCCAGATCCTCGAAGCAGCCGAGCACGAATTCGCCGCTGAGCGCCGTGCTGTCGCCGGCGAGCGCCTCCAGCGCCTCGACCTCGCTCAGCACCAGCTTCGCCTTTGCGATCACGCTTTGCCCGAACGCGGTCAGCGACACGCCGGTACCGCGCTGGCGCACGAATACCTGCCGGCTGAAGTGATCCTCGATCTGCTTGATCGCCATCGAAATCGACGGCTGCGAGGTATGCAGGGCCTTCGCCGCCTCGGTGAGGTTGCCATGGCGCGCAGCGGCGATCGCGTAGCGCAGCTGGCGCAGGGTCAGATTCATCGGTGTCCTGAGCGAGACGGTGAGCGGTCGGCGATCTTACTGGGCGACGCGCGGTTCGCACGCCGGCGCGGCGCTGGCGCGTAGCGGTCCGAAGTGCCTGTCATTCGTTTTCCTGATGAGCCACCCAGCAATTCAATATTTTATTTTCAAGTCAGCATGGTTGCACACTCGGGACAACCGCGAGACGGATAGACAGCTGGACGTCTATTTGCCGCCAGGGGAAATCAGCAGGCCTACTTCCGACTTTCCGCCGACGGCGCGCAGGCGCCTTCGTTCGTTTCCTTGCAAATCAACGGGCTCGGTCAGATGACACTACAAAGCTATGTGCGGTTGCCACTCGTCGCTTCGCTCGCCGCACTGGCGACGCTGGCGACAGGCGCGACCACGGCACCACCGATTCGAATCACACCCGTCACGCATGTCGGCACGTCGACCAAGGTCGCATTGCACACGCAGTCGGACGGCACGCTGTACGACCAGCTCACCAGCGGCAACGTCTACGGTGCCTTCGTCAATGAAGTGCTGGCGCCGGCCCCGACGGTCGGCAATACCGCGGTTGGTGCGGATGACTTCGTCGTCACCGACCCCTCCGGCTGGAGCGTGAGCTCGTTCGTGTTCAGCGCGTTCGGGCCGGGCGAAAGCGTGCCGCCGACCATCAGCCTCAATGTCTACGCGGACGACGGCGCCGGCGCGCCGACGGCGGCTGCCACCTGTTCGGCAACGGCCACGCCGGTGGCGTATGCCGGTTCGCCGACCTATCAGATCACCGCCGCGCTGGCGACGCCGTGCGTATTGCCGGCCGGCGCCTACTGGGTGGCATGGTCCTTCGACGATGTCGACCTCGGCAGCGGCGTGTGGGGCTGGTGGGGACAGGGCACCACGCTGCACAACTCGCCGGCCCTGTGGTGGAACATGGGCGGCAACTTCAGCCCGGCCTGCACCGACAGCTGGGGTACGTTCGCGCAGTGCGGCATCTATGATTCGAGCCTGCAGGACTTCGGCTTTGCCGTGGTCGGCCACGTCAACGGCGACAGCAACGGTCTCTCGGTCAGCCTCGGGCTCGCTCCCTTCGGCGGCGACCCGGACGAGTGCGGCAGTTCGAGCAATCTCGAGGTCAACGTCGGCGACCAGGTCAACGTCTGCTACACGCTGACCAACGGCGGCACGCAGTCGCTCGCGTTCCAGTCGCTGGTCGACAGCGTCGATGGCGCGATCGTGATCTACGATCCCACCACGATCGCAGCAGGCCAGAGCCACCGCTATGTCCGCACGATCGTAGCGACCGGCGACAGCGACCGCAGCGCGACCTGGACCGGCTACGCGCAGATCGCCGCCTACGCCTACGACGATACGGTCACGCCGAACTTCATCGACATCTCCGGCACTGGCACCGACACCGGCATCATCAATGGCGCTGGTGGCAGTTCGGACCCGAACAACATCGGCGAAGTGACCGCGGACTTCGCGCTGAGCTTCTACGGCCAGACCTCCACCGCCCTGTGCCTCAGCGCCGACGGCCTGATCCTTTTCAACGATCCGACCTGCGCGCCGCCGTCGCCCGGCACCAAGCCGCCTCCGGGTTATGCGTTCAACCAGGCGATTCCCGTCACCAACGTAAGCTCCTTCGGCATCGAGGTGCCGACGATCCTCGCGCCGTACTGGATGAACTTCGACAATGGCCCGGGGCGCCTCTACACGCAGACGCTGGGAACCGCGCCGGATCGCACGTTCGTGGTGCAGTGGAACGGCGTCTACAGCTACGTGACGGCGACCGCGGGGGCGACGTTCGAAGTCGTCTTCTTCGAAAACAGCCCGACCCTCCGCTACGAATATCAGTCGACCGGATTCGGCGGCAATGGCGGCGACGACGGCGCCTGGGCAACGGTCGGCCTGCAAGGTGATCCGAATGGCCTGTACACGAGCTATTCGTATGCGCAGCCATCGCTGCACGCCAACTCGGCGATCCAGTGGAACTACACCGCGTCGGTCAGCTCGAGCGCCGACAGCGGCTCGGTGCACGTCTCCGCCGGCGATCCGACTCTGGCCGTCGCGCAGACGCAGGTTTCGGCCGTGGTCGCTCCCGGCGCCAGCGCGACGCGCACGCTGTCGATCGCCAACGCCGGCAATCGCGATCTGCACTGGAATCTCGGCGAAGCGCCCGGCGGTTCGAGCGCGCATTTCCCGAAGTCGCCGCGCTACGTGGCACCGTCGCCCGCATCGGCGATGTTGCCGGCTGCGTACACGAGCCTCGCCGGCGCGCGCAGTGCGCAACGTCCGCACCCGACAACGACTCCGCACGCGATTGCCGGCAGCGCCTTCGCGGTACCGACCTACGGCGTCAGTTCGCTGCTGCCGGGTCTGGTCACGTTCGATGCGTTGAGTCCCGCATCGACCTATACACCGATCAACGGCAGCGACGACTGGATCTATGCGGCCGGCTTCATCGGCAATGATTTCAGCAAGCTCTGGGCCATCATCGAAGACAGCTGGATGTATGCGCCGGGTACCTACGGCACCATCGACGTGGCGACCGGCGTGTTCACCTCGCACGGCGTTATCGCCGGCGGCGCGACCTCGACCTGGGCCGGGCTGGTACAGGATCCGCTCAGCGGCATCGTCTATTCGGTCAACTTCGTCGATGCGCCCGGTACCGCGAACGCGACGCTGTACTCGATCGACCTCGACGCCGGACAGGCGAGCCGCATCGGACCGATCGACGGCCCTGGTGTCAACCCGATCCGCTTCATTCCGAGCATCGCGATCTCGCCGGCGGGCCTGATGTACGGCCTGGATCTGTTCGGCCAGACACTGCTCGCGATCGACAAGAGCAGCGGCGCGGCCAGCGTGATCGAGTCGTTCGGACTCAACGTCCAGTTCATCCAGTCGTTCGCGTTCGACAATCAGAGCGGCGATCTGTACTGGGCCGCGGTTTACGTCGACGGCGGCGGCAACACGGTTGGCGAGATGCGTGTCATCGATCCGCTCACGGCCGAGTCGCAGCCGATCGCGGCGTTCCCGCCGGCCGGCGAGTATCCGATCGACGAGATGAGCGCGCTGGCGATCGCCAGGCCTGCACTCGGCTGCGCCGCACCAGGCGATGTGCCCTGGCTTTCGCTGAGTCCCGGCAGCGGCACGATCGCCGCCGGCGGCGCCGCGCAGGACGTCACCGTGTCGCTCGATGCGAGTGGGCTCAGCGACGGACTGCACCAGGCGACGATCTGCGTGTTCAGCGACGATCCGCATCACCGCACGATTCCGGTGCAGGTGTCTTTCGCGGTGACGAGCGAAACGCCGCTGTACGATCAGACCGTCGCCGATACCGCACTGCGCGCGTTCAACAACACCGTCGTGGCGCCGGCGGAAACCGAGGGCCTTTCCGCCGAAGGTGCCGACGATTTCGTCGTCAGCGGCAACGGCTGGTCGGTGACCGGCTTCCAGTTCACCGCGTATGGCAACGACGAGAATCCGCTGCCGCCGACGGTCAACCTGCGCATCCTGGCCGACAACGGCAATGGCCGACCCGCCACCGATGCGATCTGTTCGGCCACCGGCGTATCCGCGATCGCGCTGGACGCGGCGAACCAGATCGGCGTGTTCCTGCCTGCCGCATGCGATCTCCCCGCCGGCACCTACTGGGTCGCCTGGTCGTTCGCGAACGTCAACATCGCCTCGCCGATCCTCGGCTTCTGGGGCGAGACCACCGAGCTGCACAACCAGCCTGCGGTCTGGCGCAACCCCGGCGGCATGCTCGGCTCGGGCTGTTCGGACTGGTCGACCTTTGACCAATGCCCGAGCCAGTTCGATGCGACCGCGAAGGACTTCAGCTTCGGCGTGCTCGGCACGCCCGACACCACCGACTGCAGCGACGTCGTCTTCGCCGACGGCTTCGACGGCGCTGGCGGCGCCTGCGCAAAACGCACGCGGCAAGACTGAGCCATGCGCGCGGGGCGGCATGACCGCCCCGCCCGGACCGTCGCACCCCGGGCTGGTGCGACGCTGTTCACGCGCCGCGTGCACCAGGCAATCGACACGACCGCTCTCCGGCCCACATCGATGTAGCGTCGGGCACAACGGCATTGCCTGCATTCGCCCTGCGTCGGCGACTCGGCGCAGCGATAGCGAGTAGCGACATCGATAACTTCGCCGGATCCGTCAACGCGAGCCGGCAAAGCCTGGCCTGTCGCGACGCGTTCGCCCTCTCCTTTCCAATGAGACTGCCGATCGTTCCATGAGTCTGCGATTCGAAACCCTGCCCGACCCGACCGTGAGTTCCGCACAGGCCTGCCAGATCCGCCGCGGGGTTCCCGCCGATGCGCAAGCCTTGTCGGCATTCGCCACGCGCACCTTCGTCGACACCTACGGCGAGTACAACCAAGCGCACAATCTGCGTCTGCATCTGACGGCCTCGTACGGCGTTCGGCAACAACGCGACGAACTCGCCGATGCGCACGTCACGACGCTGCTGGCGTATCGTGACCAGCAACTCGCTGCCTTCGCCCAGGTCCGATGCGGCGAAGTGCCCGCCTGTGTCGCCGACGCCGCAGCGGTCGAGCTGCATCGCTTTTACGTCGATCGCGGCTGGCACGGCCGCGGTGTCAGCCAGC
This sequence comes from Dokdonella sp., assembly GCA_040005635.1. Taxonomy (GTDB): domain Bacteria; phylum Pseudomonadota; class Gammaproteobacteria; order Xanthomonadales; family Rhodanobacteraceae; genus Dokdonella_A. Next base: position 74,329 of record JBDTYM010000002.1, read on the forward strand.
AGCTGCTCGGCGAAGCGTGCCGTGCCGCTCGCGCGTTCGGCGCGGCAACGCTGTGGCTGAAAGTATGGGAACGCAATCCGCGCGCGATCGCCTTCTATGCGAAGTCGCACTTCGTCGACGTCGGCACCGCGGACTTCTTCGTCGGCAACGATCGCCAGACCGACCGCGTGCTGCAGCTCGCGCTCGTTGCGGACGTGAATGCCGTGTCCGCCGCGGCGCGCCTCGGCTGATTAGCGCGCGGCGTCGAACAGCCAGCGTGCCAGCGTGCTTCTCGCTTCGTCGAGGCCAGTCTTGGCGGTCGACGAGAACAGCTGCGCGCTGCCCAGCGGAAATTCGGCGGCCAGTGTCTTGCGCACGTCGGCCAGCGTGCGGGCGGCCTCGCTGCGCGACAATTTGTCCGACTTGGTCAGCAGGCAGTGGCACTGCCGCCCGCTGGCGGCGCCGAACGCGAGCATGTCGCGGTCGAACTCCTTCAGCGGATGGCGCGCATCCATCACCAGCACGAGGCCGCGCAGCGAGGCGCGCGTGCGCAGGTAGGCATCCATGATGCCGCGCCAGTGCAGGCGCATCGCCTCGGGCACCTTGGCGTAGCCGTAGCCGGGCAGATCGATCAGCCGATGCGCTTCGTCAGCGACCGGGAATACGTTGAGCAGCTGCGTGCGTCCCGGCGTCTTCGACGTGCGTGCGAGCCCCTGCTGGTCGCAGATCGCATTCAGCGCGCTCGACTTGCCGGCGTTGGAGCGGCCGGCGAACGCGACCTCGGCGCCCGCGTCGGCAGGCAGCTGGTCGAGTCGGTTGGCACTGGTCAGGAAGTGCGTCTGGCGGAACGGATTGACGGGCATGCGGGCAGGGATTCTTGGATAGGACGGTTTGACCGCCTTCGGCGGCACGGGGATAATTCCACGATTGTTCGTCGCAGCACGCGCATGCGCGATTTCACATGCACACTTCCGGATCGCGACGACCGCCGGTATCCCCTCGAGTTTGTGGAGTAAGTGTATGAGCTTTCGGCACGTTGTTGTCCTGACGGCGTTGCTTGCCGCCGGCCCCGCGCTGGCGCAGTCGCCGCCGGCAGAAGCACCGCCGAAGGCCGAGCCGCCCGAAGCAAGCTCGCCGGTGTCGAAGGCGGATCCGAACGCCCCGACCGCACCGACGCCGCCGACCAGCGCGCCGGCCAAGCCGGAAGCGCTGCCCGCCAACGCGCTCGTGCTCGGCGACGCCAAGAACGGCGAGACCAAGGCGGCCGTCTGCGGCGCCTGTCACGGCCTCGACGGCAATCCGTCCGACAAGCAATACCCGAAGCTGGCTGGTCAGAATGAAGCGTATATCACGCGCCAGATCACGCTGTTCCAGACGCAGAAGCGGCAGAACGCGATCATGATGGGTTTCGCCGCGTCGCTGTCGCAGCAGGATATGCACGATATTGGCGCCTACTTCGCGAGCAAGGTATCGCTGCCCGGCATCGCCGACGACAAGCTGCTGCAGCGCGGCCAGGCCCTGTACCGGGGCGGCGATGCCAAGCTCGGCATTCCGGCCTGCATGGCTTGCCACGGCCCGGACGGTCGCGGCATGGCCGGCACCGGCTTTCCACAGCTTGGCAGTCAGTGGGCCGACTATGTCTCCGCCAAGCTGAAGGATTGGAAGGGCGGCACCACGTGGGGCGATGACGCCAAGGCGAAGGTCATGCCGGCGATCGCGCAGAGCCTCGGCGATGCCGACATCAATGCGCTGGCGTCCTACGTCGAGGGCCTGCATACGGCAAACGCGGGAACCACTACCGCTGCAAAGTGATCCAAGCGCGCGCCCGTCGATGGCGGGCGCGTCCCGCGGTGCGTTTGCAGATTCGCGCCGCGTCGTTCTGCCGCTGCCTGGCGTCGGTGCCACCCCTTCGGAGAATTTCATGCTGAAACGCGTTTCCATCCTGCTGTTCGGTCTCGCCTTCGCCACGCTCGGCCATGCTGCCGATGAAGCGTTCGAGGCCGGCAAGCAGTACTTCCCGGTCGAACCGGCGCAGCCGACCGGCACCGGCGACAAGATCGAAGTCATCGAGGTGTTTTCCTACGCTTGCCCGGCCTGCAACCTGTTCCAGGGAACGATGCAGAAGGTCAAGGCCGCGTTGCCGGCAAACGCCGAGATGGTGTATCTGCCCGCTGCATTCCGCCCGGACGAGGACTGGCCGACGTTCCAGCGTGCGTTCTACGCGGCGCAGACGCTCGGTATTCTCGACAAGTCGCACGACGCCACGTTCGACGCGGTTTGGAAGCCGGACGGTACGCTGCATATCAGCGACCCGACGACGCATCGCCCGGTCAAGGACATGCCGAAGATTGAGGACGTCGGCGCGTTCTATGCCTCCAAGTTCGGCATCAAGGCCGAGGACTTCGTCGGCGTCGCGAATTCGTTCGCGGTCAATACGAAGATGAAACGCGCCGATGCGCAGATCAAGACCTACGGCGTCGATTCGACACCGACGCTGATCGTCAATGGCAAGTATCGTCTGACCGTGGCCTCCGCCGGCGGCGCCGACAAGCTGGTGCCACTGATCAAGTTCCTGATCGCCAAGGAAAGCGCCGGCAAATAAGCCGCCGCCCATGCCCACCTCTTCGGAGTCTCCCGCGATGCGCATGCATTCTTCGTTCCCGCACGGAGGCATCCTGCTCGCAGGGTGCCTGATCGCCGGCCTGCTGAGTGCCCCGCTCGCCTTCGCCGCCGACGGCACCACGGCGAAATGGCAGGCCGGCGAGGCGTACCAGCTGATCGATCCGCCGGTGCCGACCGTCAACGGCAACAAGATCGAAGTGCTCGAGGTGTTTTCCTACGCCTGCCCGCACTGCGCGCATTTCCAGCCGTATGCGGACAAGCTCAAGGCGGGTCTGCCGGCCAAGGCGGAATTCAGTTTGTTGCCGGCGGATTTCCAGGAGCGCTGGGTGATGTTCGCGCGCGGCTTCTACGCGGCGCAGGCGCTCGGCCTCGTCGATAAGACGCATCAGGCGCTGTTCGATGCGATCTGGCGTGACAATCGGCCGATCAACTCGCTCGACCAGCTCGCCGACTTCTATGCCGAGAACGGCGCGGACAAGAACAGTTTCCTGTCGACCGCGCAGTCGTTCGTGGTCGAGGGCGATCTCGCCCAGGTGCGCCAGAAGGAAGCAGCCTACGGAGTCGACTCCACGCCGACCCTGATCATCGACGGCAAGTATCGCGTCACCGCCGATTCGGCGAAGAAGATCGGCTTCGAGGAAATGGTCCAGATCGCGCAGTACCTGATCGCACAGGAAGCAAAGAAGAAGCATTGATCGCCGCCACGCATCGCCGCAACGGAACGATCGTTGCGCTGCAGGGTCTTGCACACGCTCCACCCTCACCACACCGACGAGGACATGATCATGTTGAAGCGTCTGGGCCTGCTGCTCGCCGGTCTGCTGCTGGTTTCCACCTGCGGCGCAGCGGAAACCGCCGCCAAACCGGCAACCTCCTGGGAGGCCGGTAAGAACTATTTCGTGATCGACCCGCCGCAGGCGACCGCGAGCGGCGACAAGATCGAAGTGCTCGAAGTGTTCTCGTACGCCTGTCCGCATTGCGCGCATTTCCAGCCGTATGCGGAACAGCTGAAGGCGGCGCTGCCGGCGTATGCAAGCTTCAGCTACATGCCGGCCATCTTCAATGCACAATGGGAACCGTTCGCGCGTGCGTTCTACACCGCGCAGTCGCTCGGCGTGCTCGATGCGACCCATCAGGCCCTGTTCGATACGCTGCATCGCGACCATGTCTCGCTGCGCTCGATCGATGACCTCGCCGGGTTCTATGCGCAGCACGGCGTCGACAAGTCGAAGTTCCTCGCGACCTCCGGTTCGTTCGAGATCGAAAGCAAGCTCACGCGCGCGCGCGACATCGTCAAGGCGGATGGTGTCGACGGCACGCCGAGCATCGTCGTCAATGGCAAGTATCGGGTCACCGGCCAGTCCGCCGGCGGCTATCCGCAGCTGATCGAGCTGGTCGGCTTCCTGGTCAAGCAGGAACACGATGCGGCAGCGCAGCCCTCCAAGAAGAAAAAATAGGCCCGCTGCGGTCGCCACGCGAACGCGCGGCTGCGCGACCGACTTTTGGCGCTTGCCGCTGCAACACGTGCTGGTTAGCCTCGACGGATGAGCCCCGCCGTCGCCGTCCGTGCCACGCCGCCTTCGCGATCGCTGCGTGTGTTGAGCTGCAACATCCTCGCCGGTGGCAGCGTGAAGCGCTATCGCGACTACGTCACGCACAGCTGGAAGCATGTGCTGCCGACCGGCAAGCGCGCGAACCTCGACGGTCTCGCGCGCGTGATCGGCGAGTTCGATCTGGTCGGGCTGCAGGAAGCGGATGCCGGCTCGCTGCGTTCGGGTTTCCTCAACCAGACCCAGTATCTGGCCGAGACGGCGAACTTCCCGTTCTGGAGCCACCAGCCGAACCGGCGCGTGTCGCGTCTGGCGACGTCGAGCAATGGCTTGCTCGCGCGCTGGCAGCCGGATGAAGTGCTCGACTATCCATTGCCAGGCCGCATTCCCGGACGTGGCGCGCTGTGGTCGCGCTTCGGCAGCGGCGCCGACGCGCTCATCGTCGTCGTCGCGCATCTTTCACTTGGCGCGGTCGCGCGCGCGCGCCAGCTGGCGTTCCTCGCCGAGTTGATCGGGCAGCATGCCCACGCGATCCTGATGGGCGACCTCAATACGCCGGCGCGAGGCGGCGAGTTCGACCTGCTGTATGCACGCACGACACTGCAGCGTCCGACCGAAGCGCCACCGACGTTTCCGAGCTGGCGGCCGACGCGCGCGCTCGACCATATCCTGGTGTCGCGCGCGCTGACCGTCGAAAAATTGTGGGCGCTGCCGTATCCGGTGTCGGACCATCTGCCGATTGCGGCGCAGGTGCGGTTGCCGCTGGCTTCGGGCTTGCTGGTTGGCGTTTGAGGCGGACTCGGCGCCGACAACGCTTGCTCGCGGTCTCACTGAAAACAAAGGGGCCGCACTTGGCAGCCCCTCTGCATCCCCAAAACCTTCAACGGATCAGAACTTGATGCTGGCCTCGACATAGCTGAAGCGGCCCGGCAGGTCGTAGTTCGACGCGTCATAGCCATTCAACGAGCAGCTCAGGCACGTCGGCGGGTCCTTGCCGAACAGGTTGTTGATGCCGGCCGAAATGCTGAAGTTGTACTTGACCGGCAATTTCCAGGTCACGCGTGCGTCGTGATACGTCGTGGCGCCGAGCTGGTGCGTGCCATTGATGCGACCACCGAAGACATTGGTCTGGTCGCTGCAGATCGGGAAGCCGGCCGCCGAACCACAATCCTCGAGCAGCTTGGACAGGTAGCGCACGGTCCAGCTCGCGCTCCAGTCGGCCAGACTCCAACTGGCGATGAAGGTCGACTTGATGCGCGCAATGCCGCTGTCGGCCACTTCGATGCCGACGCGATTCGGCTCGCGAGCGCCGGTATCGGTCGAGACGGCCTTGTAGTCCTTCGTATAGGTGACGTCCCAGTTCGTGCCGAACTGGCCTAAGCCGGTATCGGGGCTGCGCCAGACCAGGCCGTAGTCGACGCCGCTCGTATCGATGCGACCGAGATTGCGCAGCGTGTTGTTGAAGCCGTTGATCGAACCGTTCGCCGCGCGCGTGATGCCGTCGCAGTACGATGGATCGAGCGTCTCGACGCAGCGGTTCAACTGCGTCTGTGCCGACTGCGCCTGGATCGCGTTCTCGATCTTGATGCGGTAGTAGGTCACCTCGAAATCGACTTTCTGAGCCCACGCCGTGTTCTCGGCCCAGCCCGGGCTGTAGACGCCGCCGAGTGTCGTGCTCTTCGATTCTTCCGGCTTCAGGTTCGGACTGCCGCCGGTGATGATCGAGATCTGCGGATTATTCTGCGTGAAGCCGGCCGGCACGCCGAGCGCGGCGCAATTGGCGGTCACGTTGCCGCCGCAGGGATCGACCAGCTGCGCATCGAAGCGCGAGAACGTGCTGAACAATTCGCCAATCGACGGCGCGCGGAATCCTTCGGCCCAGGTGCCGCGGAAGGTCAGGTCGTCCACCGGCTGCCAACGCAGGCCGAACTTGCTGTTCGTCGTGCTGCCGAAGTTGGAGTAGTCCGAATAGCGCGAGGCGACGCTCAGATCAAAGTGCTTGGCGAACGGCTGGTCGGCCAGCAGTGGCGCGTTGAGTTCGACGTAGTACTCGTTGACCGAATAACCGCCGCTGGTCGGTCCGGACGGCACGCCATTCGAGTCACCCGCGGTGACCACCGAGTCGGGTGTGTACGAACCGTTGAGCTTGCGATGTTCGTAGCCGGCAGCGAAATCCAACGCACCGGCCGGCAGCTGGAACAGGTTGCCAGAGAGGTTCGCCGTCCACATCTCGAGTTTCTGCTTGCTGCGATCGGTTTCGTTGAACAGGATGTAGTTCAGCATGTCCTGCGTGATGGTGCCGGGGCCGCCGAACAGATTCAACGGCACGCAAGGGGCGTTGCACTGATCGATCGGACCCAGCGCCGTCATGATGTGGCGGATGTTGTAGGTGCCTCTGACCGTCTGCGTCGCGTCATTCGTGCTGTTGACGTAGTTGACGTCCCAGAACAGCTGGTGATCGCTGAAGGTGATGTCGCCGTTCAAACCGGTCGCGTAGTACTTGGTGTCGACGCTCTGCTTGAAGATGCGCGGACCGCCTTCGACCATGCGGCGGCCGAGGCCGAAGTCCGGGCTGTTGCCGTCGAGCGTGAAGCCAAACGGATTGTACGGGTTGGTCGCGTCGACGCCGACGCGGTAGCACAGATCGATCGCCTGGCAAAACTGCTGGCCGAGGAAGACCGGTTCCGGCGCTGCCTGGTTCTGTGAATCGCGCGAGTTGTACAGGCCCTTCATGTAGAAGTTGACGTGATCGGTGATGCGATAGGTGCCTTGCGCGAAAATGCTGTCGCGATCCTGCGGCGTCAACAGCAGGTTGTAAGGCGCGAAGTTGAAACGATCAGCATTGCTCCAGTTGTGAAAGCCGTCCGGGAACGACTGCAGGCCGCCGTTGCCGCCGACGCCATTGGCCGTGATATTGCAGAATCCACCGTCGCAAATGACGCCGCCGCCGGTCTGGGGATAACCGCTACCCGTCGGCGTATCGAACAGATAGCGCGTGAACGGGGTAGCCGAACTGCCACTCGCAAGCCCGGTACCCGGAACCGGCGAATTGCCCGACTGGCTCCAGTCGCCCGAGCTGATTCCGTTCTGCTTGAAGTGGGCGATGTCCATGAAGAAGTCGAACTTGTCGGTGCTGCCGCCCAGCGAAATATTGCCCGAATAGGTCTTGCCGTCACCGGTCGAATAGTCGCCGCCGTAGACATGCAGGGCGAGACCGTCCTGCTTCTTCTTGGTGATGATGTTGATGACGCCCGCGATCGCATCGGAACCGTACAGCGCCGAGGCGCCGTCCTTCAGGATCTCGATGCGATCGACGATGCTGGCTGGAATCGTGTTGAGATCGACCGCCGCGGAGACGCCCGAGGCGGAGGATTCGTTGATCCAGCGCAGGCCGTCGACCAGGATCAGGGTGCGCTTGGCGCCGAGGTTGCGCAGCGAAACCGTGGTCGAACCGGAGCCGACGCCGCCGCCATCGGGCGGGAAACCGAAGTTGCCGGCCGAATTGAACTTGGTGTTGAGCGAGGAGCCGCTGACCGAAAGCCGTTGGATCACATCGCCGATCGAGCCGAGACCGGTCTGCTCGATGTCCTTCGAGGTGATCGTCAGAATCGGAACCTGACCTTCGACCTCAGCTTTCTTGATGCGCGAGCCGGTGACCTCGATCGCCTGCAGCGTCTGCGCGTCATCGCCGCCTTTTTGCTGCGCCAACGCGGGTAATGACGTGGTTCCTATCAGCAGGGCCCAGCCTGCCATTGCCGTCAACCTGATACTGCGACGTGCCTTCATCGATGTCTCCCCGACGCTGCGATGGTGGGTTGGCAATCTGCCAAACGATCTGTTCCGACGCGGTGGCTGTGTATAAAAGTGCAAAGGAAATGTAAGACAAACGTTTGAATTTTGCTATATGTCGGTAATGGTATGGCTCGTTGGAACCACGCGTTGACGGCGTCGATCCGAGCCATCCTCGTCGCCGTCGAGCCGCTGTGAACCCTTGCAGACAGCCTTCTGCGCGGTCTTGTGCACGGCATGCGGCAACCGCACAAATCGCGGCGCTACACTGTCGCGCCCCCTCTCGCCGGCTTTTTCGATGCCCGTTCGCTCCAATCGCCTGTTGCGGCTGTTGTTTCTCGCTTGCATCGGCTTGATCGCCCCCTTGTTGCACGCCGACGACCGTTCGCTCGACCGCGAGCATTTCCGCACCGCCCTGGCGACAGCCCAGCACGCCAACGACCCCAGCTGGAAGCGACTCGCCGCCGCGCTCGACGAAACGCACTATCCGCTGACCCCGTATATCGAACTGACCGTGCTGCGCGCGCGCGTCGCCAAGCTGCAACCGGGCGAGGTGCAGGATTTCCTCAAGCGCTGGCCCGACACGTTGCCCGCGAACGACCTGCGCGACGCTTACTTGCGCGAGCTGGCCCGGCGCGGCGAATGGACGACGTTTCGCACGCTGTGGACGAAGAGCAACGATCGCGACCTGCAATGCGATGCCTTGCGGGCGCGCCTTGCAGCCAATGGCAAGCTTGTCTACACAGGCGATCTCGACATGCTCTGGCAAGGCTCGCGCAATCTGCCGGGTTCGTGCGACCCGGTGTTCGCAGCCGCCCACCGCGACGGTGTGCTCACCGATACGCAGGTGTGGGAACGCCTGCAACGCACCGCCGCGGCCGGCAACGCCGATGCCGCGGCGGAGACAGCCGCGCTGCTCGATGGCGCCGAGCGCGCCGATGCCGAGCGCATCGTCGCCGCATTGCGCGAACCCGCCGCCATGCTGACGAAGGCAAAGACGGCGGGCGACAGCCCACGCACGCGCGATGCGATCTCGTACGCATTCGCACGCCAGGCACGCCGCGACAGCGCGTCGGCGGAGACCGCCTGGGCCGATCTCGGCACGCGCTTTGCGTGGGATGATGTACAGAAGAACCGTATCTTGAACGCGATCGCGGTGTTTCGCGCGACCAGCTATTCGCCGGATGCGTTGGCGCGCCTGAAGGCATTGCCCGCTGCAGCCGAAGACGACGCCACGCGCGAGTGGCAGGTGCGCATCGCGCTGACCAACGGCGACTTCAAGGAAACCCTCGCCGCGCTCGACGACCTGTCCGAGACGCAGAAAGCCGACCCTCGCTGGCGCTATTTGCGCGCGCGCGTGTTGACCAAGCTCGAGCGTCGGGCCGAGGCGACGCCGATCTTCAACGAGGTCGCGCGCGAATCGAACTTCTACGGCTTTCTCGCCGCCGACTGGAGCGAACAGCCGTACACGATCTGCACGCGCACGCTGGCAGGCGATCCGTCCAGCGAGGCGATGCTGTCGAAGCAGGCCGATCTCGATCGCGCCTTCGAGTTCCGTGAACTCGGCATGCTGCGCGAAGCGCGGCGCGAATGGGATTTCGCAATGACCAAGCTCGATGCGAATCAGCGCCGTCTCGCTGCGGACCTCGCCTACAAGCGCGGCTGGTACGACCGCGCGGTCTTCGCCTACTCGGCCGACCCGGAAACGCAGCGGCTGTACGAACAGCGCTTTCCGCTCGGCATGGAAAAGCAGGTTCGGCGCGAGGCGCGCGTGGCCGGCATCGACCCGGCGTGGGCCTACGCGATCATCCGCGCCGAGAGCGCCTGGATGACCGACGCGCACTCGCACGCCGACGCGTATGGCCTGATGCAGTTGCTGCCCGGTGTCGCCAAGCAGCTGGCCAAGGCCGAGAAGCTGCCGTATTCGAATGCGCAGGATCTGTTCGACCCCGATCTCAACGTGCAACTCGGCACGCGCTTCCTCGGCCGCATGGCCGACAAATACGACGGCAGTCCATGGCTCGCCAGCGCCGCCTACAACGCCGGCGAAGCGCCGGTCGGACGCTGGCTCGACGCGCGCGCCACGCTCGATCCGGATTTCTTCATCGAGACGATCCCGTACAAGGAAACACGCGAGTATGTCTCGCGCGTGCTCGCCTTCAGCGTGATCTACGACTGGCGCATGAACGGCAATGTGCACGCACTTTCAGCGCGCATGCCAAAGGTCGGCCAGGCTTACCAGGCGCCGGACGAGAAGACGCCGCGCAAGGCGGTCGTCTGCGCCATCGACCCTGTCGCGGCGCCAGCGCCGGCGATGTCGTCGGCGGCGACGCCCTCTGTGGCGCAGCCATGAATGCGAGCGCGCCGGTCGCGCTGCCGACCTTGATGCAGGTGATCGAGATCAGCCGCCCAGGCGGCCCTGAAGTCTTGCTGCCGACGCAGCGTCCACTGCCGCTGCCTCGCGCCGGCGAAGTGCTGCTGCGTGTCGTCGCCGCAGGCGTGAACCGGCCGGACGTGCAGCAGCGCGCCGGCGCCTATCCGCCGCCACCCGGCGCCTCCGATCTGCCCGGCCTGGAAGTGGCCGGACACGTCGTCGCGCTCGGCACCGACATTACCTGCTGGCAGATCGGCGATGAAGTCTGCGCGCTGTGCAACGGCGGCGGCTACGCCGAGTATGTCGCCGTCCCGCACGGCCAGTGCCTGCCGCGACCGCACGGCTTCAGCTGGGTCGAAGCCGCGGCGCTGCCGGAGAACTGCTTCACGGTCTGGGTCAACGTATTCGAGCGCGGCGGCTTGCGCAGCGACGAGAGCTTCCTCGTGCACGGCGGTTCCAGCGGCATCGGCACGATTGCGATCCAGCTCGCGCATGCATTCGGTGCACGTGTGTTTGCGACGGCCGGGAGTGCCGAGAAATGCGCGGTCTGCGTCGAACTCGGCGCCGAGCGTGCGATCGACTATCACCATGAGGACTTCGTCGCCGCCGTGCGCGAGGCGACCGGCGGGCGCGGCATCGACCTGATTCTCGACATGGTCGGCGGCGACTATCTGGCGCGCAACCTCGATGCGCTCGCTGTGGAAGGGCGGCTTGCCTCGATCGCGACCCAGCATGGTCGTGAGGCGACGCTCGACATCACCCGGATGATGGTCAAGCGCTTGCATCTGAGCGGCTCGACGCTGCGGCCGCGCAGCAGTGCCGACAAGGCGCGCATCGCCGACGGCTTGCGCCGGGAAGTCTGGCCGCTGCTCGACAGCGGTCGCGTGCGGCCGCGCATCCACGCGCGCTTCGCACTCGCCGCCGCAGCCGACGCACACCGTATGATGGAAGCCGGCAAACACATCGGCAAACTCGTCCTGCTGACCTCGTACGCGGCAACGGACCCGTGAAACGCGACGCGCTCGCAGAAGGAACCGGCCGGCTCCATCTGTTTGTCTTCGCGTAGTTCGTGTCGTTCGTGGTTCACTGTTCGGAACGCGCCTTTTGAAGGCGCCAAGGGAAACGGCGATGAAACCGCTCAAGCTCGTGATCCTCGGCGGTACCGGCTTCGTCGGCAGCCACCTGGTGCCGCGTCTGCAACGCGACGGCCATGCGATCACGCTGCTCTCGCGCAATCGCGAAAAGCATCGCGAACTCGGCGTGTTGCCGCGGGTGCGCGTGGTCAGCGCCGATGTTCACGACCGCGCCGGGTTGGCAGACCAACTGGCCGGCGCAGATGCCGCGATCAACCTCGTCGGCATTCTCAACGAGCGCGGATCGAATGGCGCCGGCTTTCGCAAGGCGCATGTCGAGCTGACCTCGACCCTGCTCGCGGCCTGCGCCGATGCAAAGGTTGCACGTCTGCTGCAGATGAGCGCACTGCGCGCCGGCGAAGGCGACAGTTATTACCTGAAGACACGCGGCGAAGCCGAGGCACTGGTGAAGGCTGCGCCGCTGGCGTGGACGATCTTCCGCCCGTCGGTGATCTTCGGCGAAGGCGACGGCCTGTTCTTCCGCTTCGCGCAGCTCCTGCGCATGACGCCGGTGCTGCCGCTGGCGCGCGCGCACGCGAAGTTCGCGCCGGTCTACGTCGGCGATGTCGCGGAAGCCTTCGCACGCGCGCTCGCGCATCCGCACTCGGCGGATCACATCTACGAACTGTACGGTCCGCGCACGATCGAACTCGGCGAACTCGTACGGTGGACTGCGCGCATGATCGGCAAACAGCGCCTGCTCATCGCGCTGCCGGATGCAATCGGGGCACTGCAGGCAAGGGTCGGCGAATGGCTGCCCGGAAAACCCATTTCGCGCGACAACTTCCGCTCGCTGCAGCTCGACTCGGTCGGCAGCGAAGATGGCCTTGCCGCGCTCGGTATCGTGGCGACGCCGATGGAGGTCGTCATGCCGCCGCTGCTGCGTGGCGATGCAGGTCCGCAAAGCGGCTTGGATCGTCATCGCCGCGCCTATCGGAATGCCTGATCACCCCAACGCAGGTGACCGCACGGCGCTACCTTCGTGTCATAGACGCCGCCTGCTCGCGCGCGTAGCTTGATAGCCGAACTGTACCCATCGGTACAGACGAGCCGACCGAGGATCGACGCAATGACCGAGAACCGCCCTCCGCTGCCGCCATTCACGCGTGAAACCGCCATCAAGAAAGCCCGCGGCGCCGAGGATGCTTGGAATACCTGCAATCCTGAGCGCGTCTCGCTCGCCTATACCGTTGATAGCCGCTGGCGCAACCGCAGCGACTTCGTCAACGGACGCGAGCAGATCGTCCAGTTCCTCACGCGCAAATGGAACCGCGAACTCGACTACCGGCTGATCAAGGAGCTGTGGGCGTTTACCGACAATCGCATCGCGGTGCGTTTCGCCTACGAATTCCACGACGACTCCGGCCACTGGTTCCGCGCCTACGGCAACGAGAATTGGGAGTTCGACGAGAACGGCCTGATGCGCGTGCGCCACGCCAGCATCAACGATCTGCCGATCCAGGAGTCCGAGCGCAAGTTCCATTGGGATCGCAGTGGGCCACGTCCAGCCGAGCATGCGTCCTTGAGTGATCTCGGACTCTGAGCGTCGGCGGCACGTACCCTCACTGAGCGCGCCGACATCCTGCCGGCGCTCGGCGTATTGCTTATCGAGCATGGCTACGCGGGCGCCTTCGCGCTCGGCGCCGCGACTTCCGGGCTCAGCGTGCACGCTGCACGCCCGACAGACGAACAGGCGAACCCTGTCCCCGCTCTGGCAGAATCGCCGCCATGCAAATCTTTCTCGTCGGCGGCGCGGTCCGCGATCAGTTGCTCGGGCTCGACGTCGTCGATCGCGATTATGTCGTCGTCGGTGCGACGCCCGACGAGATGCTGCGTCTCGGCTACAAGCCGGTCGGCAAGGACTTCCCGGTGTTCCTGCATGCGCAGACCGGCGAGGAGTACGCGCTCGCGCGCACCGAGCGCAAGACCGGGCACGGCTACCATGGGTTCGCCTTCCACGCCGATGCGGCGGTGACCCTTGAACAGGACCTCGAACGGCGCGACCTCACGATCAATGCAATGGCGAGGGATGCCGACGGCGTCATCGTCGATCCGTTCGGCGGCCGTCGCGATCTCGACGAGCGCGTGCTGCGTCACGTCTCGGCGGCCTTCGTCGAGGATCCGGTGCGCGTGCTGCGCGTCGCCCGCTTCGTCGCACGTTACTCCGCGATCGGTTTTCGCATTGCCGCAGAGACGCTGGCGCTGATGCGTGCGATGGTAGACAGCGGCGAAGTCGATCATCTGGTGGCGGAGCGCGTCTGGGCGGAAACACGCAAGGCGCTGACCGAGCCGAAACCCTCTGCTTTCGTGCGTGCGTTGCGCGACTGCGACGCGCTGCGCGTGGTGTTTCCGGAGGTCGACGTGCTGTATGGCATACCGCAGCGTGCCGAGTTCCATCCGGAAATCGACACCGGCACGCACATCGAAATGGTGCTCGACATGGCAGCGCGCCTCGCGCCGGGCGACGATCTGGTCGGCTGGTGCGCGCTGACGCATGATCTGGGCAAGGCGTTGACGCCGAAGGTCGAGCTGCCGCGGCATATCCGTCACGAACACAATGGCGTGGCGCCGCTGCGCGCGCTGTCGGCGCGCCTCAAGGTGCCGGCCGAACACGCGGCCCTCGCCGAGCTGGTCTGCCGCCATCATCTCGAAGCGCATCGCGCGTTCGAGTTGCGCGCGGCGACCGTGCTCGAGCTGCTCGAGAAGCTCGACAGTTTTCGTCGGCCCGAACGCCTGCAACGCTTCCTGCTCGCCTGCGCAGCGGACAAGCGCGGCCGCCTCGGTTTCGCCGAGGCCGCGTATCCACAAGCCGACTATCTGCGCGCGGCGCACGCGGCGGCGAGCGCGATCGACGCCGCGCCGTTCGTCGCGCAAGGTCTCGTCGGCACCGCGATTGGCGCGGCAATCCGCGAGGCGCGCGTGCAGGTGATCGAGACGGTCAAACGCGAGCATGCCGCGCACGTGAGCGTAGGCTAGCTCGGGCGCCGCGATCAGGCCTTCCAGGCGCGCAGGCGGTAGACCAGTTCACCGATCCATTCGTGCACGACCGCTTCGGTTTCCGCCACCGCGCCGCCGCTGGGCAGCAGATCGCTTACGCCGTCGAACGGCGCCGACAGCCAGTCGCTCGGATAGGCGCAGGGCTCGAAGCCGGCCGCGCGGAATGCGATCAGCGCGCGCGGCAGGTGCAAGGCCGACGTGACCAGCCAGATGCGTTGCGGCAACGGCGGCTCCAGCGCGCGCACGTTGCGCGCGTTGTCCCAGGTCGTGCGCGCGGCGACTTCGCTGCGGATCGAAGTCGCCGGTACGCCGAGATCCGCTGCCAATTGCGCCATGACGACGCTGACCGCCACCGTTTCGGTATCACTGGTGCCGCTGACGACCAGCTGCGCATCCGGCAGGTCGCGCGTCAGCCGCGCGGCAAGCAGCGTGCGACGCAGGCTGGAGGCGTTCAAGGCATCGACATCGCCCGGCTGGCGCGGAACCCGGCGCGCACCCGCAGTGAGTAGCACGACGGTGCCGGGTTGCGGAGCCGCGCAGGCCGGCGTCGTCAGAACGCGGCTCTCCTGCCAGCGCACCAGCGTGTTCGCGCCAAGCGGCGTGCTGAGCGCAATGCAGACGAGCTCGACCGCGATGCCGATGCGCCAGAGCCAGCGCGGCAGGCGCGCGCGCGCCCACCACAGCAGCAAGGCCAGCGGTACGCCGAAACCGAGTGGGGACAACAAGGCGTTGATGAGGTCCATGCGCGTTCCTGGCTACAGCCTGCGCGAATGCGCCGACGCGCGCAGCGCTGCCGGAACATGGCCCACACCGCGCGCGAACCCCATCGCCTGGAAGCGCTCGCCCATGTCGCCGGGCAAGGTCAGGCGCTTGACCTCCGCAACCAGGCGCAGACGCTCGAGATCGGGCAGCGTGTCGGCCTGCGCGAGCAGTTCCGGCAGACCGCTCGCCAGCAGGAACTGCGCTTGCGGCGCATAGCCGACCAGATCGAACCCGATACTGGTGCCGGCCTCGGCCAGCCAGCTGAAATCGACGAAGGCGGTGATGTCCTGTAGTCCGGGCCAATGCAAGGGATCGGCGTGCGCGCGATGACGGTAGTGGCAGACCAGGGTGCCATCGCGGCGCTGCGGCAGGTAGAACTCGCGATGTGGATAGCCGTAGTCGGTGAACAGCATCAGGCCGCGCCGAAGCGGTGTCGCGATCGCCGCAATCCAGTGCGGCAACTGCGGCAGCACTTCGGAGCGGTAGCCGTCGGCAAGCGGCGCCTCCAGGGACCGTTGCAGATGATGGACCGCTGTCGTGAGCATGCCATCGGCGGGCCGGTCGACGCGACTGAAGCGATCGCCATCGACGCCGACGTATTCTTCGAATATTTCGCCCGCGTGGATCGCGAAGCGCGTCACCGGCAACGCATCGACGACTTCATTCGCGAACAGCACGCCGTTCCAGGCGAGCTCGGGTGGCTGCTCGATCCATTCGACGCGCGCGGCCAGTTCCTGCGGCAGTTCGCGCTGCACGCGCGCGCGCTGGCGTGCACGCAGATCGGCGCTCGTCTCCAGCATGCGGTAGCGCTGCGGCAGTGCATCGAGCACGGCCAGTTCGTGCAGGGCATCCAGCGCGAACGCGCCGCTGCCGCCGCCGAGTTCGACGAAGTCCGCGGTCGCGCCGAGTTCGCGCAAGGTCGGTGCGACGGCGCGCGCGACGCAACGCGCGAACAGCCCGCCGAGCTCGGGTGCCGTCGTGAAGTCACCCGCTGCGCCGAACTTGGTGCGCCCGGCACTGTAGTAGCCGAGGCCGGGCGCATAAAGGCACAACGCCATGTAGCGCGAAAACGGCATCGGCCCCTGCGCGGCGATCTCGTCGCGGATCAATGCGGCGAGTGCGGCGGAATGCGCGCGTTCGTCGGCGCCGGGTTCGGGCAGGGCGTGATTCAAGACTGGCTCGCCGCAGGCTTCTGCGGCACTCTCCATCTCGGCAACGGGCCTGCAGGATAACGGTCGGCAAGGAGAACACAACGATGACGACGACCGACGCACGTCCGCTCGCGCTGATCACCGGCGCCGCGCGCCGCATCGGCGCGACGATTGCCCGCAGTCTGCACGCGGCCGGCTACGATGTCGCGCTGCATTGCCGGCGTTCGCGCAGCGAGCTCGATGCGCTGATCGGCGAATTGGAGAACGCGCGCGCCGGCAGTACGCTGGCACTGCAGGCCGAGCTGGCCGATGCCGCACAGCTGGCGCCACTCGTCGCCGCGGCGGTAGAACGATTTGGCCGTCTGGACGGCCTCGTCAACAACGCCTCCGCGTTCTACCCGACCCCGCTCAGCACGATCACACCGGTGCAATGGGACGAGCTGTTCGCGGCGAATGCCCGCGCACCGTTGTTTCTGGCCCAGGCAGCGGCGCCGCACCTTGCCGCAAGGCGCGGCGCCATCGTGAACCTGATCGATATCTACGCCGAACATTCACTCGCGCAGCACAGCGTCTACACGATGGCGAAGGCCGCGCTCGCCGCGCTGACGCGCTCGCTCGCACTGGATCTGGCGCCCGACGTGCGCGTGAACGGTGTCGCGCCGGGGGCGGTGCTCTGGCCCGAAGCCGGCAAGGCGCCGGCAGAGCAGCAGCAATTGATCGCGCGCACGCCTCTGCGTCGCGCCGGCACACCCGAAGATGTCGCCGGCGCGGTGCTGTGGCTGCTGCGCGATGCCGCCTTCGTGACCGGTCAGATCATCCGCGTCGACGGCGGACGTTCGCTGGCGATCTGAACGCAACGCGCCGCCCTGAGGTCAGGCTCAGGCCTTGATCTTGAACGCATCGGCGATCAGCGCGCCTTCGAAGCCGATGCCGGCATCGCCGGTTTCGGCATACCGGTGCAAGGCAGCCGCGTAGACGCCCTGCAAGGCGTTCTGCAGGAGACCGAGCAGCACCACACCGATCACGCCGAGGGCCACCACGCTGCCGATCGCGACGGCGGAGCCGGACTGCACAGACAGCGTGACGAGGCCTGCGCACAGCAGGATCCACGCGAAGATGACCAGACCGAAGACGAGGCCGAGGCCGGCGTTGCCGACGAGGTTCTCGCCCCAGGTGCGCTTGAGCAGATCGGCGCTGCGCTTGACCGCGTCGATCGGCCCTAAGTTCTCGTTGACGAGCACCGGCACGGTGAGGAACGTTGCAATGGTCCAGGCGACGCCGAGCAGACCGACGATCCAGCGACCGATGAATCCCGCGCGCTCCTCGATCGCACGCAGCACCAGGCCGACCGTCGCTGCAATGGCCGCATAGCCGAGGATCGCCGGCCAGTGCGCCACGGCGATGCGAAAGCCGTCGGCGAGAGTCGGATCGCCGCCATCCAGGCGAATGCGGGCGGCGCCGACCAGGGCGGCATTGAAGAAGAAGATCACGAAGTACTGGCAGAGATAGAACACGAAGGCGAGCGGCCAAAGCCAGACCGGCGCCTGACCGCCTTCGTGGAATTGTGCGAAGGCGCCACCAAAGACGAGCGGCAGAAAAAACGTCGCCGCGACCAGCAGCGCGCAGATCGACGACAGTAGCGGAAACACCAGCAATTCCCGATCCGAACGCAATACCGCGGCGCTCGCCTTGACCAGCGCCCAACTGCGTGCAAAACGTCCCATTGCATCCCCCTGATTTGCGAAAGATGCCCGCTGCGGCATCGACGCGGACGATACACCAGGCCTGATCCGCCACGGCACCAATATCGGCGACCGGCACGCGCCAGACCGGCGTCGGCGCTTTTTTTCGCGCGGTCAGGCGTCGCGCACATGCCGATACTGCCCCGGCGGCAGATACAGCGGAAACACGTTTGCCTCTTCCTGCTTCAGCGCTTGACCGAGCAGGCGCGCCAGCCGCGCGATATCGCCGATCAGGCGACGCCGCGTTTCGCTGAGCCAGGGGCCTTCGAGGTATTCGCAGAGAATGGATTCGACGCTCTGCACCGAGCGCTGCACTTCGGCTTGCAGCGCCTTGAACTGGATCACCGCCATGCGGTCGTTCTCGAGGCCCCAGCGCAGATACGGATACAGGTGCACCGACTTGGTCAGCGAGAGGCGTCGGAAGGTGGCGGCGATGTCGCGCAGTCCGAGGATGCGCGCGTCCTCGTCGCGGCCACGACAGGCGTCCAGCAGCGCGCGCACGAGCATGCGCAAGGTCTCGTGCTCCTGCAGGAGCTGTGTGACCAGACGCGGCCGGTAGCGCACCGGCACGTGTTCGGATTCGGCATCGTCGAGCGCGATCGGCGGTGCCGAGCGCACCGGCAGACCGCCGAACATGCGTTCAAGAATCCTGGCCACGCCTCGCTTGCCCTCCCCAGGTTTGGCTGCGCCGTTGTCGGGATGAGGCAGTGTATCTGCTGAATTCGCGACTTACATCACGTTTTTATTCAGCGACCATCTTTTTCAGAGCTGCGCCTCGTCCAGATCGATGCGGGTGAACGGCGGCCTTGGCGCCGTCGCCCACAAATCCTGCAGGGTGAATCCGCTGACCGGATGCCGCAGGTCGGGCGCGATATCGGCCAGCGGCTTCAGCACGAAGGCCTGAGCAAGCTCCTTGCGCGGAAGCTCCAGATGGCCGGGACCGTGCATCACCAAGTCGTCGAACAACACGATGTCGACATCGAGTGTGCGGCTCGAGTAGCGCGCTACATCGCGGCGTCGACCATGGCGGTCCTCCAGCGCATGCAGCCAATCGTCGAGGTCGACCACGTCGAGATCGCTGTCGAGGCCGAGCGCCAGATTGATGAAATCCGGCCCATCGAAGCCGACCGCGGCGAACCGATACGCCGGCGACACGATCAGCGCGCCGAAGCGCGCACGCAATTCCGCCAGCGCCGCGCGCAGATGGCGCTGCGGTTCGAGGTTGGAACCAAGGCTGAGCCAGGCGCGATGCATCGCGTTATTCGTGCATGCACGCGCGGCTGCGTCAAGCTGGCGGTCGCCGGGCGGCCTGCCTACAATCTTGCCACCCGGACGCGGCCTTGCGTTCGTCAGGTCGGTTGCGATGACGTACTGCGTGGCGATCCAGGTCGACGCGGGCCTCGCGCTCGCGGCGGACACGCGCACGAGCGCCGCGTTCGACGACATCCAGACGCATGCCAAGATGCATGCGTTCGAGGTTCCTGGCGAACGCGTCTTCGTGCTGCTTTCGGCCGGCAACCTCGGCACCACGCAGAGTGTCGTCGCCCGCCTCGCGCGCGATGCCGAAGACCCTGCTGCTGTCGCCAGCCTGCGCACAGTCAGGCATTTGTTCGAGGCGGCCGATCACGTCGGCAAGGTGCTGCTCGAGGCGCAGGCGCAAGCCAGCGGCGCCGCTGCGGACGGCGTCAATATCGAAGCGACACTGATCCTCGCCGGTCAGATCGGTCGCGAGCCGCCGGGGTTGTATCTGATTTACCCGCAAGGCAACTGGATCGTGGCGTCGCCGGAAACGCCCTTCCTGCAGAGCGGCGAACTCAAGTACGGCAAGCCGATCCTCGATCGCATCATCACGCCCGCCACCGCGCTCGACGACGCCGCGCGCTGCGCGCTGGTGTCGATGGATGCAACGGTGCGATCGAACGTCTCGGTCGGCCTGCCGGTCGATCTTGCGTTGATCCGCAGCGGAGTTCTGCGCGTGTCGCATCGCCTGCGCCTGGACGCGGACACTCCGCTGTATGCCGAGATCCGCAATGCATGGGCGAGCAAATTGGCCGCGGCGGTGCGCGAATTGCCGAGGTTCGAGTGGGAAAAGCACGCGAGCGCTCCGCTGCAACGTGCGACACCCGACGACGTCGACACCCGCATCGCCGCGGCGGCTGCGACGGTTCAGTAGACACCGACCCATACGCCTCTATCGGCGTGATCCCGGCGAAAGCCGGGATCCATTTTGACGTGCCGACCCGGAGCAACGTCAGCACGATGGATTCGCGCTTTCGCGGGACTGACGGTAGGAAGGGTTCGATGCCTCGGGAAGCACCCGTCCCGCTGACCGCCGATCGCAGCGCAGGCCAGCAAAGCCCTCGCCTTACTCGACCTCACGCGCAAAATAGGCTTCGGCAATCGCCTGATGCACGTCGCCAAGGCCGAGCTGGATTTGGTCCATGGTCCGGCGTGGACCGCTTTCGATCAGTTCGTGCGTGTCGGCCTTGCGCGCGAGCGCGAGCGTCGGCGTCAGCGATTCTTCCAGCGACGTACGCGCCGGCAGCTGCGGCAGCACGTGCTGCACGCGTTCCAGGCAGTACAGCACGCTGCGCGGGAACTCGCGGTTCTGCAGCAGAAATTGCAAGGCCAGCGCCGCGGTCACGCGCTGGCGTACGTGACGGCGATACATCTGATACGCGGCGAGCGAGCGCAGCACGCTCATCCACTGCGTCGCCCGGTACGCGTCGAGCTCCTCCGCCGCGCGTGGGCGGATCAGGCCGGAACCGCCGGCGTCGATGATGCGCGTGGTCATGTCGGCCTGCTCCAGCGCAGTGCCGAGGCGCAGAAACTGGAAGCCGATGTCGTGGCTGACGTTCGCGGTGAGGATGCCGGATGCCGTCAGCGAATCGTCGACGACGCGGTTGATCAGGTCCATGCGGTAACGCCGCGCGAGCGCGCGCTCGCCGTTCTCGCACACCCACAAAAACGTACCGTTGACGCGCTCCCACAGCTCCGGCGGCAAGGTGTCGCGGATCGAGCGCAGGCCGTCGCGCGCATTCTTGAGCGAACTCAGCAGCGAACACGGATTGCGCTCGTCGAGCAGCAGGAAATGCACGACGTCGTTCTCGGCGACTTCGGCGTTGGCGTCGGGATGCAGTTCGCGAAACGCGGCTCCGGCACCGAGCGTGTCGAGCAGCGGCTGCCAGGCGAAACGCACGCTGCGCGGCAGGTCGAGTTGCAGCTGGCTGTTCACGCCGACCAGGCGCGCGGTGTTCTCGGCGCGGCGCAGGTAGCGGCTGAACCAGTAGAGACTTTCCGCGACGCGCGACAGCATCATTCCTCCATGTCCACGATCCAGGTGTCCTTGGCGCCGCCGCCCTGAGAGCTGTTGACCACCAGCGAGCCCTTGGTCATGGCAACGCGGGTCAGACCGCCGGTGGTCACGTAGATGTCGCCGCGCGACAGCACGAACGGGCGCAGGTCCAGATGGCGCGCCGACGGGCCCTCGTCGGTCAGGATCGGCGCAGTTGACAGCGACAGCGTCGGTTGCGCCATGTAGTTGCGTGGATTGGCGACGATCAGCTTGCGGAACTGCTCGTGCTGGCGCTTGGTCGCGCGCGGGCCGATCAACATGCCGTAGCCGCCGGATTCGTTGGCCGGCTTGACCACCAGCTGGGCGATGTTCGCCAGCACGTAGTCGCGCTCGCGCTTGGTCGCGCAGAGGAAGCTCGGCACGTTCGGCAGGATCGCCTCTTCGCCGAGGTAGTACTTGATCATCTTCGGCACGTAGGCGAAAACGACCTTGTCGTCGGCGACGCCGGCGCCCGGCGCGTTCGCTAGCGCAACCTTGCCGGCTCGCCAGGAGCGCACCAGGCCGCGCACGCCGAGCACCGAATCCGGGTTGAAGCACTCCGGATCGAGGAACAGGTCGTCGACGCGGCGATAGATCACGTCGACGCGCTGAGGCCCGTATACCGTACGCATGTAGCAGCAGTCGTCGTCGGCGACGAACAGGTCGGGGCCCTCGACCAGTTCGATACCCATGCTCTGCGCCAGGTAGCAGTGCTCGAAGTAGGCACTGTTGTAGATGCCCGGCGTCAGCAGCGCGATCACCGGCGGTTCGCCCGGACGCGGACTCAGCGCCGCCAACGTGTCGTACAGCTGCGCCGGATAGTCGTCGACCGGCAGGATCGAAGTCGTCTCGAACAGCTCCGGGAACACGCGCTTGGCGACCATGCGGTTCTGGATCATGTACGACACGCCGCTCGGAATGCGCAGGTTGTCCTCCAGCGCATACAGGGTGCCGTCGCTGTCGCGCACGAGATCCGAACCGCATATGTGCGCCCACACGCCGAGCGGCGGCTTGACGCCGACGCACTGCGGCCGGAAGTTGACCGAGTCCTTCAGCAGACTGCGCGGGAACACGCGGTCCTTGATGATCCTCTGCTCGCCGTAAATATCGCCGATGAACAGGTTGAGCGCATGCACGCGCTGGCGCAGGCCGGCCTCGGTGCGGCGCCACTCGCGGCGCGGGATCACGCGCGGGATGACGTCGAACGGCAGCGTGCGGTCGACGTTGCGGCCTTCGGAGTACACCGTGAAGGTGATGCCCATCACGCGGGCGGCGAGATCCGCGGCAAGCTGGCGCTCGGCGAGGTCGCGATCGCTCAGGGATCCGAGATAGTCGACCAGCTTGCGGGCCGCGGGCCAAGGCTGTCCGTCGGAGCGGATCAGCTCATCGTAGCTCGATGATCGATACCCTTCCCACTTCATTCGCGGCGCCTGGCTGAGGTCGCGAGAGGGCCATCCCACCCTCGTCCGACTCGCACGGTCGCGGCCGGGCCGCGCCACCTGCCCTGCGGCCGACGGCTGCTGCCGTCGACTCGCGAGCGATCCTTCCTTGGCTCGCCGAACAGGATTGCCTGCCCGTCGACGCGGCGGCGGAGAACGCTGCGTCGACGGTGTTGTCGCACCGCATCATGCACGCTGGAACCGATATCGTCGAGATGGGCTGCGCGCCCGGTGCGCGCCGTTTTGTTACGAAAGGTTGCCGCGCTCGATGACTACGCCAACCGCGCGCGAACCGGTCACCGCGCCGAGCTTGGACAGCTTCAGGCGCAGCCACGGCACGCCGAACTCGCCCAGGATGATCTCGGCGCAGCGTTCGGCCAGCGTCTCGACCAACTGAAACTGCGCCGCTTCGACGAAGCCGATCAGGCGCTTCGACACTGCCTTGTAGTTCAGCGTGTCTTCGATGCGGTCGCTCGACGCCGGCTTGGCGTTGTCGAACGCCATCTCGATATCGAGCGCGATCGTCTGTCGCGTCGTGCGCTCCCAATCGTAGATGCCGATGATCGTCTCGATGCGCAGGTCTTCGATGAAAACGCGGTCCATGGGTCGGGCATGTACTGGGGAACAAAGGCGGATGATCGCTGCTTTCAGCGCGGGGCGACAGTCAACGCGAGTGCGCTGTGCGCGTTTCGAGACGTCGAAGGCATACTCGCATCGACTCGCTGGCAACGGATCTGCGCTCCGGACTCGACCTGATCAAGGTATTGCCCTATGTGGAGAAACCTCGGCCTGTGGCCGCTGATGATCGCTGCCATGATGCTGCTCGGCGGCTGCCAGAGCGTATTGTTTGCCGGTCTCAACTCGACCGATCCGCACCGCGACGACATCCAGCAGCATCGCGGCATCATCTTCGATGCCGGACACCGGCTCGCGCTCGATGTCTATCGACCAGCGCATGCCGAAAAGGCGCCGGTGGTCGTGTTCTTCTACGGCGGCAGCTGGGTGCGTGGCGAGCGCGCCTGGTACCGCTTCGTCGGTATCGCACTGGCCGCACGCGGTGTGGTGGCGGTGATTCCGGACTACCGCAAGCTGCCCGATGTCGGTCTGGACGGCTTCATGGCAGACGCTGCGCTGGCCGTGTCCTTCGTCCGTGCGCACGCCACCGAATTCGGCGGCGACGCAGACGATGTCTTCGCAATGGGCCACTCGGCTGGCGGCCACATCGCAGGGCTACTCGCGACCGATCCGGAGTGGCTTGCCGCCGATGGCCTCGAGCCGCGCGATCTTGCCGGGTTCATCGGCCTCGCCGGGGTCTACACCTTTCTGCCCGACGACGCGGACGACGACGACATGCTCGACGTGTTCGGCAGCGTGGCTGCCACACAGCAACGCGCTGCGCCGCTGCATTACGTGCGCGGCGGTGAGCCGCCCATGTTGCTTTTGCACGGCAGCAACGACCATGAAGTCGATCCGGCCAACAGCCGTGCGCTCGCCGGGGCAGTGCTGGCGCAGCACGAAGAAGCGGAGCTGAAGCTGTATCCGGACGTCGGCCATTCGAGCCTGCTGTTCTCGATGGCGCAGCCGCTGCGCAGCCGCGCGCCGACGCTGGACGATGTGCTCGCATTCATCCATACGCACCCGCAGGCACTGCGTACCGATCGCTGAGCTTCAAGCGGAGAGCGGCAACACGAGCCACCAGGCTTGACGCCTTGGCATAAGCGAACGCGAGTACACGGTCCATGCGTATTCCGTCTATGACGAATTGCCGGAGATCGCACCCGAGCTGTTCCTGTCCGAGCCTCTGGTCGTGACGGGCGGAGGCGTCCCTGCGCCGGTCGCGGCGCCGACACAGTCCGAGCGCGGCGCTCGCCGCGCTCGGACTGCTGCTGGCGCTGGGTGGGTTCCACGCGGCACGGCGCACAACCCGGGGTTGAGGCGCGCGGCGCGGACCGATTGCCCCCGAATTAGGGCAACGCCGAATAACTCGTCATTCCCGCGAAAGCGGAAGCGCTTTTCAACAGCGAAGCTGGTCAATGCAATTTGCTTTTGTTTCAAGGGACTAAGATCAAGTTGGATGATCGGCCATTCGGCCGTTGAAGACCCCGCTTTCGCGGGAATGACGTCAGTGGGAGACTTATTCAGCATTGCCTTAGGGTTGAAGTGTCTTTTTCGCAATGCTGGCTGCTCAGCCGGCTATAGCGACTTCCGGCAGGCTCTCCAGCGCCCAGCGCGGCTGCACCTTGATCGCTGCTGTCTCATGCTGCCCGGCAGCCAGGCGCAGAGCCCCGGCGAACGCGATCATCGCGCCATTGTCGGTGCAGAACTCCGGGCGCGGGAAGTAGGTACGAAAGCCCTCACGCGCACCCGCCGCGGCCAGTTCCGCGCGCAGGCGCCGGTTCGCGCCGACGCCGCCGGCAATCACCAGCGACGGCGCGCCGCTGGCAGCCAGCGCTCGACGGCATTTGATCGTCAGCGTCTCGACGACCGCTTCCTCGAACGCGCGTGCGATGTCGGCCTTGGTCTGCGCGGACTTGTCGCTGGCCTGCCACGCGAGCAGCACCTGGGTCTTGAGACCCGAGAAGCTAAAATCGAGCCCGGGCCGGTCGGTCATCGGCCGCGAGAACCGAAACGCACCCGCACGGCCCTGTTCGGCCAGCTTGGCCAGGGCCGGGCCGCCCGGATACGCCAGGCCCATCAGCTTGGCGGTCTTGTCGAATGCTTCGCCGGCGGCATCGTCGAGCGTATCGCCGAGCAGGGTATAGCGGCCGATCGCGGCCACCTCGATCAGCATCGAATGGCCGCCGGAGACCAGCAGGGCGACGAACGGCGGCGCGGGCGGGTCGGCTTCGAGCAGCGGCGCCAGCAGATGCCCTTCCATGTGATGTACGCCGATCGCCGGAACGTCGAGGGCCCAGGCGAGCGAGCGAGCGGCCGTCGCGCCGACCAGCAGGGCGCCGACCAGGCCGGGACCCGCGGTGTAGGCGACACCGCCGAGGTCGGCGACCC
Source organism: Dokdonella sp. (assembly GCA_040005635.1). GTDB lineage: Bacteria > Pseudomonadota > Gammaproteobacteria > Xanthomonadales > Rhodanobacteraceae > Dokdonella_A. The sequence continues at coordinate 100,207 of JBDTYM010000002.1, forward strand.
CGAGGCCCGCCTGGGCCAGGGTTTCGCGCACCAGCGGCAGCAATTTCCTGACGTGGTCGCGCGACGCCAGCTCCGGCACCACGCCGCCATAGTCCGCATGCATGCTGATCTGGCTGTACAAGGTGTGCGCGAGCAGGCCCTGACGGGTGTCGTAAAGCGCCACCCCGGTCTCGTCGCAGGAGGTCTCGATGCCCAGCACCGGTCCGGTGGCGGACCCTGGGGACTTTGCAAACAGCGGATTCATCGCGATAGAATACACGGCTCACCCGCCCGACAGCCCTGGGCGATAGTCAATGGAGCCCTCATGCCCAGCGTCAAAGTTCGCGAAAACGAACCGTTCGAGTTTGCCCTGCGTCGCTTCAAGCGGACCTGCGAAAAGGCCGGTGTCCTCGCCGAAGTGCGCAAGCGCGAGTTTTACGAAAAGCCGACCCAGGAGCGCAAGCGCAAGCGCGCTGCCGCGGTCAAGCGTCACCTCCGCCGCGTTTCGCGCGACGTGACCAAGCGCCAGCGCTTGTACTGATCCTGGAATGCGGGCCTCGCGTCCGCATTCGATGAAAGGGCTGTCATCGGCCGGCAGGGCGCAAGCGCTGCCGGCTTTTTGCGTTTGATTTCACCGGCGCGGCGAGCATCCCTGCGCGCACTTCGCGCGCCCTGTCCGCGCAGCCGCACCTACTCCAGGAGTTTTCTATGTCGCTCAAAGAACGCCTCACCGAAGACATGAAGACCGCGATGAAAAGCGGCGACAAGGAACGCCTTGGCGTGATCCGTCTGATCAACGCGGCGATCAAGCAGCGCGAGGTCGACGAGCGCATCCTGCTCGATGACGCGCAAGTGCTCGGCGCGATCGAGAAGATGCTGAAGCAGCGGCGCGACTCGATCACGCAGTTTCGCGACGCCGGACGCGAGGATCTGGCGAGCAAGGAAGAATTCGAGGTCGGCGTGATCCAGGGCTACCTGCCGGCGCAGCTGGCGGATGCGGACATCGAAGCGATCGTCGCAGCGGCGATTGTCGAATCCGGCGCTTCCAGCCCGAAGGACATGGGCAAGGTGGTCGGCCTGGTCAAGGCGAAAGTCGCCGGACGCGCCGATATGGGCAAGGTTTCTGCCTTGATCAAGCAAAAGCTCGGCGGCTGACACGCCTCGCTGCTGCCGCGTTCTGAAATCTGTGGTGGCAAAGGAGCCTGCACTCGCACGAGCGCAGGCGGCAGCCGCTGCATCGTCCATCCTGGCGCGGCCTCGTGCGTGGCGCAGGTGCGTCCATCCGCATCGCGCGATCAACGCATCGAATCGCGCCCGCTCTTTGCCGCACGCTTTGCACCCATCCGGCGCAGGGTGAGCTTGTCGTCTTCGTCGATCTCGGGTTTCAAATCGATTTCGGGCGGCGGATTCGGATAATGCTTGCGTTCGCCGATGCGCTTGATCCAGCGCGCGCAGAAGCGGTCGTAGATCGGCCACGGCAGGCCGTCGGAAAGCACCAGGGCGCGCTCGACACGCAAGGCGATCTGGTGCGCGTCGCGGTACTGGAATTTCAGCACGTGCTCGAACAGCATCTCGACGACTTCGTGCATGACGATGTATCGGTCGACGTCGTAGCGCTTGCCGGCATGGGTCAGCGTCATCGGCAAGGCGTAGTCGATGTAGACCTTGTCGCCTTTCCTGCTGCACGAGCCGACGTAAGGCACGTCGTACGTGCGCACGATCTTGACGGACTTCATCGCGGCAAGCGCCGCCTCGTCGAGCATGTGGCTCTTGATCAGCCATTCCCCCGCTTGCGGTCGATGTCCCCACATGGCGTTTCCTCCGGCGGTTGCGAGCAATGACGATGCGACGAAGAACCCAGCTTACGCCCGCCGCCGGCATGGCGCAGCGAACCGGACGCGCCACAGAACGTGACGTTCGCGTGGCATTCTAGGCGCCTGATGGCTGGCCGCATCCCCGAGAAATTCATCGACGACCTCCTGGCGCGCATCGACATCGTCGATGTGATCCAGGAGCGCGTGCCGTTGAAGAAATCCGGGCGCGACTGGTCGGCGCGCTGCCCGTTCCACGACGAGCGCTCGCCTTCGTTCACGGTCAGCCCGGCCAAGCAGTTCTATCACTGCTTCGGCTGCGGTGTGCACGGCAGCGCGATCGGCTTTTTGATGAATTACGACCGCCTCGAGTTTCCCGACGCAGTCGAGGAACTGGCGAATCGCGCGGGCCTCAAGGTGCCCTACGAGGGCGGCCGCGAGGCGCCGCGCGAGGATGCGACGGATCTGTACAACCTGCTCGATGCGGCAGCAAAGTTCTTTCGGCGCCAACTCGATGCGCATGCCGCGGCACGCGCGTACTTCGCCCAGCGCGGCCTCGACGACACGATCCTCGCGCGCTTCAACCTCGGCTACGCGCCGGACCAGTGGGACGCGCTGAAAAACGCGCTCGGCACCAATGCGCAGCGTATCGGCCTGCTCGAGAAAACCGGCATGCTGACCAGCGGCGATCGTGGCACCAAGTACGACCGCTTTCGCGACCGCGTGATGTTCCCGATCCTCGATCGCCGCGGCCGCACGATTGCATTTGGCGGGAGAATTTTCGGCGCACCTCCGGTACGCGACGGTCAAGAAGGAGCGGGCGCCGCGGCGCCGAAATCCGACGGTCCGAAATACCTGAATTCTCCCGAGACCCCGCTATTTCACAAGGGCCGCGAGTTGTTCGGCCTGTGGCAGGTACGCGAGGCGCATACGAAGATTCCGCGCCTGATCGTCGTCGAAGGCTATATGGACGTGATCAGCCTGCACCAATTCGGCGTGACGCAGGCGGTCGCAACGCTCGGTACCGCGACGACGCGAGATCACGCGGAAATCCTTTTCAGGCAATGTGCCGATGTGTACTTCTGCTTCGACGGCGACCGCGCC
>JBDTYM010000003.1:0-96032 GCA_040005635.1 Dokdonella sp.
GGGCGACAACGAAGACCAGAACCACGGCATCCAGATCGCCAAGCGCGCGATGGAAGCGCCGTTGCGCGAGATCGTCGCGAACGCCGGTGAAGAGCCGAGCGTGGTGCTGAACAAGGTTGCCGACGGCAAGGGCAACTTCGGCTACAACGCGGCAACCGGCGAGTACGGCGACATGGTCGAACTCGGCATCCTCGATCCGACCAAGGTCACACGCTACGCGCTGCAGAACGCAGCATCGATCGCTGGCCTGATGATCACGACCGAGGCGATGGTTGCAGAAGCGCCGAAGAAGGACGAAGGCCACAACCACGGTGGTGGCGGCGGCGGTGGAATGGGCGGCATGGGCGGTATGGATTTCTAGGCACCCGTGCGATCGTCCTGATCGCAAGAGCAAGTGCGGCGGTTTGTGGCCGCACTGCTCAGAAGACTGTCAAAGCAACAAGAAAAGCCCCGCAGCGATGCGGGGCTTTTTTTCACCCGAGGATGAAAAATCCTCTGGCGCGCGTCAGCAGGACCCCGTCGCACTTCGCGGGGTCTTCTTTGCATGCATCTGCCCCATCCTTGAGTCCGTTTCTAGCCGGGGTCTGGCGCGTCATTCAGATCAGAGCGTGTACCGGATTCTCGTGCAAACGGGCCTCAGGCAAGAATCTGCCGCGAGGTCCGCAGACACGATGAATCAGCGCCAACGCGCGCTGCCCGCGGAGCTGCTGGATCGCTTGCTGGCCAGCCACAAGACACCCGAGGATCTGCTCGGTGAGCAAGGTCGCTGAAGCAGTTGGCCACGATGCTGGCCGAGAGGGTGCCGATGCAGAGATGACCGAGCATTTGGGACACGAGAGGCATCGGTCGATCGCCAACGAGTACGGCAACACGCGCAAAGGCCACAGCCGCAAGACGCTCAAAGACGATGTGCCGAGCTACGCATCGAGGTGCCACGAGATCGGCACGGCAGCTTCGAGCCCAAGCCGATGGCGAAGCGCAAGACGTGCTTGCGCAAAGGCGCAGGCGAGCAGTACGGCCAGCTTCCTGAACATGGCAGTCACGAATCGTGGTGTCATTTGCTGTACACGCCGAGCGACGCCAAACCCGGACGGAATGGGCGCGAGGGGTGCGTCGCTGTTAGCTCAGGGCGCTACGCGGCACACGATCGTCCGATCGGCGGATAACGAGAATCGAGCGACCCGAAAGGGCGACCCGATTCCAGAAAGTCCATCTGGCCTACTGCGCGTCGTCACCGCGTTGCGTTGTTGAAGTCGAAGTGATCGGCGAACAACGTTTCTTCGTAGCAGCCGATGTCCTGCAAGCCGCTGGCAGGGTATGGCGTGCCCTCCAGATCTGCACCCACATTGACCAGCCACGGAGTGAACCCGAGCATCGGCGATCCACTCGCCAGATGGAAATCGCCGTTGTCCTCGTCGACAAACATCGGGTTGACCGCCACGTTGCCCTCCTGCTGGGTTTCGCCGCCACCCAGAATCGTGACATCGTTGAAGTACAGACTTCCGGCGGAGCAGGCCGCCAGCAGTCCCCCGTTCGGATTGTGATAGATGATGTTGTTGTCGATGTCGCAGCTGTCACCGCTCACATAGACGGCTCCGTCGGTGCCGCTGGCTGGACCCGAATTGCCGTAGATGGTGTTGTTGTAGAAGCTGACCCCGTCACCGTTGCCGATCAGCTCCGCCGCGGCATCGCCTTGATCCGCGCTGTTGTTGATGATCAAGGTGTTGTAGACGAGTGTGCGGTTGCCAGCGCCGTCCGAACCGGCAAAAAGGCCGCCGCCGAACGTCGCACTATGGTTGTTCCGGATGATCGTGTCGAACACGATCGAAGCACTCTTGTCCACCGCGGCGAGATTGATGACCAGCCCGCCACCGGTCTGGGTCGATTCGCCATTCTCGATCGTGACGCCGCTGACCTTGATCTGCGCCTTCTTGCTGCCCAGGACCAGAACCGGGAACTGGAAATTGCCATCCAGCAGCGTGGCCAGCGGGTTGGACGAACGTGCGCTGCAATCGCTGTTGTAGCCGCCCTCGACCGACAGCGTGCCGGTCGCGGAATCGTTTTCGTAGGTGAACGCGCCGGGTGCCGGGTTCGTCACGAGACGCGTCTGATAGAGCCCCGCGACGATCTTGATCCGGTTGTCGCTGCCGTTGTATTGGCCCCCGGTCGAAGAGGCGGTCAGCGCGTTCTGCAGCTGCTGCGCGTTCGAGACGCAGTGTCCGACCACGGTGCCGGCTTGCGCAGCGATGCATGACAGGGCGAAAGGCGCGATGCAGAACATCGCGAGCGACGGGCGGCTGGCGGGTATCGGCTTGCTGGTCTTGGTGGACATTGGCGTGGCACTCGGCAGGATGGCTCAAGTGCTACACGCAAAAGAGCGGCGTTTCCGGCAAAGCCGTCGGACATCCTCACCGCAGGGGTGGCCCGCCACGGCGGTTCCTCGTTGCCGCCGTGATCGGCTATCCATTCCAAGTCACCTTCGCCCGATTCGATCAGCCATCACACCGGCAAGAGGCTCGATCGCCGGATCGTTGCCGTGCTGGCGCTGGCCCTGGGCGCTATTGCCGACCGATCAGTTCGTGGCCTGTCGCGACGCAGACGACGCGTTTGCGCTGGCTGCTGCCACCGCAGCTCCTGATATCGACGACAGTCCATTGATCGCGAATGGGCGATGTGTCGCCATGATCCTGGCGTAGACTCGACCCGATCTCCGCAAAGGGGTCCGCACGATGTCGGCATCCGGGCAGCTGACCGAACTCTTGAACGCGGCTGCGTTGGGCGATGCGGAGGCTGCTGAACGGGCCTATGGTCTCGTGTATGCAGAGTTGCGCGAGCGCGCCGGGCAGTCGCTGCGGCGCATGCCCGGCGCAACGCTCACGCCGACTGCGTTGGTCCACGAGATGTACCTGCGCTTCAGCGACTATCAGCGCAAGCCCGTGCGCGACCGCTCGCATTTTTTTGCGCTCGCGGCGCGCGCGATGCGGCAGTTTGCGCTCGCGGCGCGCGCGATGCGGCAGATCGTCATCGAGCATGCGCGTAGGCGCGGGGCGCAGAAGCGCGGCGGCGATCAGAAGAGCGTCGAGCTCGACGCCGCCTGGGGTCTCGGGGATACCGATCTCGCCGAGGTGCTCGAGATCGACACCGCGTTGCGTGCGCTCGAACAAAATGACGTTGACCTCGCAATCGTTTCGAGCGTCGGATCGGCGCGTCCGCGCGAACGCTGCCTTCCGGCCATCGCTTTCAGGCGGCCGTAGACAATCGCGAACAGCGCATCGGTCGATTGCGCGCCGTCGCCCGGATCGGCGCAAACGGGTTCATTCACATCGGTGTTCTCCCGATCCAAGTGTAGCGTGCCGCGCCGGTGCCGCCGCCGAAATCGCCGAGGCGAAGCAACGCCATAACGCCTTCCACACGGAACTGGGGCTATCGCTTTTGCCTTGCGCTTGAATCCGTGATGCAAGCATGCGGCCGACAGGTCAGTCAGCACACGATGTCTTCGACGTCGCTGATGGGAATAGCAGTACGGCGCCGCGATCAAGCCCTCCCCTTCAAGGGGAGAGTTGGGCGGGGATGGCATTTGTCCCGGCCGTCGCTGCATCGCGCGCGTCTCTGGAAACCCGCGTAGCCGGATGCCGAGCTCCGTTGTGCTGGCGCGCCGTCAAACGCGGCGGCACCGACCATGGCCGGTGCGAGCAGGCGTGCGCCGTCAAACCACAACATCACTTCTTCGGCGCAGCGACCGGCGTCAGCGTCAGATGCACCTTGTCTTCGGTCGAGCCGCCAAGCTGCAAGGTCAGCGACTGCGCCGCAGGGACGTCGAAGACGACGACCTTGCGTGGCATGTCGCAGCCGTGCGCGCTGCTGAAATCGATTGGCGTCAGCGGCTTGCCGTTGGCGACGAGATCGATCCAGAACGGCGCATCGAGCGAGACGCGATATTGCCCCGGCCGCATCACCTGGAAATGCGCCACGCCGGCGAACGCGCCCTTGGCCGGCGTCTTCTTGGACGGCGGCGCGGCAAACTTCACCTGCTTTTGCGGCAGCAGGGTCATCAGATAGAGCTTGTCCACATCGAGGGTGGGAGCCGCCGCAGCGTCCTTGCCCGCCGCGGCCATGCGCCCTTCACGGACGAACAGTGCATGTTCGTGCGTGACGTCCCACTTGAATGCCTTGCAGGCATCTTCGGCGTGTGCCGGCCCGACCAGCAGCAGGAGTGCAACGGCAATACAAGGCAGCAACTTCATGGCGACTTCCTGCAGAAAAGAAACGGATTCTAGATTTGCCGTGTCCGGGTGTACATGAGCAGACGCAGCAGGGGGAGAGCGCCACGTCGATCTGCGCGGATTGCGATGAGGGACCTTGCGCGTTTCAATGCAGCACGCCATTGTCCGCGCCGTGGCATAAGAGATGCGCGATGAACGAATCCGCGATGCAGGAAACCGGCTCGGCCGAACCTACCGATGCCCTCGTCGTCGCCGTCCTGCTCGGCTCAGTGCGGCGTGACCGGCAAGGCATCAAGGCGGCGCGGCTGCTGATGCAGACGCTGCGTGATCGCGGTCACGAGCCGGTGCTGGTCGATCCATTGGAGACACCGCTGCCACTGCTCGATCGCATGTACAAGGAATACGCGGCAGGTCAGGCGCCAGCGCTGCTCGAGCAACTGGCGACCTTGTACCGCCGCGCCGACGGTTTCGTCATCGTCAGCGCCGAATACAACAATGGCATCCCGCCGGCGCTGAAGAACCTGCTCGACCATTTCCTCGAGGAATACTTCTGGCGGCCATCGGCGATCGTCTGCTATTCCGCCGGCCAGTTCGGTGGCGTGCGAGCGGCGATGCAGCTGCGCATGACGCTGGCGGAGCTCGGCATGAGCAGCGTGCCGAGCCTGTTCCCGATTCCGCGCATCGGCAGCGCACTGGCCGACGATGGCACTCCGCAAGCCGCCTGGATGCACGATGCGCTCGCGCGCTTTCTCACCGAATTCGAATGGTATGCGCGCGCGCTGAAGCGCCAGCGTGCGGGCGGCACGCCGTATTGAGCGCTGCGCGGGTCGACGCACGCCGCGCGGCACGCTAAAAAGACACTGCGCGATTTGCGTGCATCCCGGTGGGCGATGGCATGTTCGTTCTCGACAATGTGACGCTGCGCCATGCCGAGCGGCCGGCACTCGACGCGGTCAGCCTCGCATTCGCGACCGGAACGGTCAGCGCGATCATCGGCAGCAGCGGTTCCGGCAAATCGACTCTGTTGCGACTGCTGCTCGGCCTCGAATGGCCCGACGACGGCGAGGTGCGCATCGATGGCGCTGCCTTGCGCCGGGAAGACGTGCTCGCAGTCCGACGGCGCATCGGCTATGTGATCCAGGAGGGCGGCTTGTTTCCGCATCTGAGCGCGCGCGACAACCTCGCCTTGCTGCCGCGCTGGCTCGGCTGGGACGCGGCGCGCATCGATGCACGCGCGCAGGAGCTGTCGACGCTGACGCATTTCCCGCTCGATGCGTTGGCGCGCTTCCCGGCGGAACTATCGGGCGGTCAGCGCCAGCGTGTCGCGTTGATGCGTGCGCTGATGCTCGATCCCCCTGCGCTGCTGCTCGACGAACCGCTCGGTGCGCTCGATCCGATCGTCCGTCACGAATTGCAGGACGAACTCGCCGCCATTTTTGCCACGCTCGACAAGACGGTGATCGTGGTGACGCACGATGTCGCCGAGGCGGCGTTCCTGGCGACGCGACTGGTGCTGCTGCGCGCGGGGCGCGTGCTGCAGGACGGTACGCTCGACGACTTGCGCGCGCGGCCGGCGGACGCCTTCGTCAGCCGCTTCATCGACGCCGCACGTCGATTGCCGGAGCGCGCGCGATGAACGCAACACGCTTTCTCGCAGCGATGGCATGGCTGCTTGCGAGTGCTTTCGTGCAAGCTGGCCCTCTGCATATCGGCTCGAAGAATTTCACCGAGTCGATTGTGTTGGCCGACATCGTGTCGCTCGAAGCGCAACGCCACGCGCTAGCGATCGAGCATCGTCAGGCACTCGGCGGCACGCGCATTCTCTGGCGGGCGCTGACGGAAGGCAGCATCGATCTCTATCCGGAATACACCGGCACGCTCGTACGCGAACTGCTGCCAGGTCTCGCCGCAGACGCCGATCTTGCGACCATCCGAGCAGCACTCGCCAAGCAGGACATCGGCATCAGCGAACCGCTCGGCTTCGAGGACAGCTACGCACTCGGCATGCGCGAAGCCATCGCAGCGCGCGCATCGATCAGTACGGTCTCCGATTTGCACGCCCATCCCGAGCTTCGCCTCGGCCTTTCCAGCGAGTTCGTCGATCGCGAAGACGGCTGGCCCGGTCTGCAGCGTGCCTACGCGCTGCCGCAGCAGCCGCGCGGCATGGACCACGATCTTGCTTATCGCGCGCTCGCCGACGCTGCGATCGATGTCGTCGATCTGTATACGACCGATGCGGAAATTCCTTACTACCGCTTGCGCGTGCTGGTCGACGACCGCCACTACTTTCCGCCGTATCGCGCCGTGCTGCTGTTCCGTCTGCAGGCGCTGCGCGAGACGCCTGCGCTGCAGGAAACGCTCGATGCGCTGGCCGGTCGCATCGACATTGACGCGATGCGCACGATGAACGCCGAGGTGAAGTTGCAGCACCGATCGGAGCGCGCGGTGGCGGCGGCGTTTCTCGGTGTCACAGACTCGACCTCGGCCGATGCGGGCCGCCTGCAGCGCATCCTGCAGCGCACGCGCGAGCACCTCGTGCTGGTCGGCATTTCGCTGGCGCTTGCGATCGTGCTCGCGGTGCCGCTCGGCGTACTGGCGGCACGCCGACGTCGCCTCGGGCAGCTCGTCATCGCCGCCAGCGGCGTGCTGCAGACGGTGCCGTCGCTGGCGATGTTCGTTTTCATGATTCCGCTGTTCGGCATCGGCGCAGCGCCGGCGATCGCGGCCCTCTTCATGTATAGCCTGCTGCCGATCGTGCGCAACACGCATGCGGGTCTCGTCGGTATCGCGCCGGAATTGCGCGAATCCGCGGCTGCGCTCGGATTGCCGCCGAGCGAGCGGTTGTTTCGTATCGAGCTGCCGCTGGCGTTGCGTTCGATGCTCGCCGGCATCAAGACCGCCGCGGTCATCAACGTCGGCACCGCCACGCTCGGCGCGCTGATTGGTGCCGGCGGCTATGGGCAGCCGATCATCACCGGCATCCGCCTCGACGACATCGGCCTGATTCTCGAGGGCGCGATACCTGCGGCCGTGCTCGCGCTGCTCGTCCAGGGCGTTTTCGAACTGATCGAACAGCGCCTCACGCCACGCGGCCTGCGACTGGTCGCTCGCGAGTAGCACTCGCACGTGCATTTCGCGTCTCGTGCGCAGACAATCGCGCGACGAGGCATGCACTGGGGAAGGCCGTGGCTCGCACGATGCTGGTCGATTTGTTGCGTCGCTCTGCCGCGCTGGCAGCCCATGTGCGTGCCTCGGGCGAGCCGCTCGACGAGGCGATCCTGCGTGAACGCGAATGCCGGTTCGATCGCGCACGCCGACGCTTCCTGCGCCAGTCGCTCGGTGCATCGGCCGGCTTGCTGCTCGCTGCGTGTGCGCCGCTGCCGCAGCGCAGGGATGAACGCGACGACGTCGTCATCGTCGGCGCCGGCATCGCCGGTCTGAGTTGCGCGTGGCGCCTGCGTCAGTCCGCTGTCAGTGTGCGGCTGTACGAAGCGCAGGAACGCATCGGCGGACGCGTATTGAGCCTGCGCGGACATTTCGCCGACGCCCAAGTGTGCGAACTAGGGGGCGAGTTGATCGACAGCGGTCATGTGCGCATGCACGCACTGGCCGCCGAATTCGGTCTGGCACTCGATGATCTCGCCGAGGACCCGACCAGCGGCTACGGCGATGTCTGGTTCTGCGACGGACGCCGCTACAGTGAAACCGAGATCCTGCGCGAATTCGCGCCCCTGGCGGCGGCGATCCGGCGCGACGCCGAGACGCTGCCGGAGGCGCAGATCACCTACGCGGCGCCCGGTGGCGCCGCGGCACTCGATCGCGAGTCGCTGACGCAGTGGCTCGATCGCAACGGCGCCTCCGGCTGGCTGCGCCGCCTGATCGAAGTGGCCTACACGACCGAGATGGGGCTCGACTGCGAACAGCAGTCGGCGCTGAACTTCCTCACCTTCATCGATCCCGGTCTGGATCACTTCCGCGTTTTCGGCGAAAGCGACGAACGTTTCCATGTGCGTGGCGGCAACGACCAGATCACACAGCGGCTCGGCGCGAAGCTCGACGATGCGCTGACGACGGGCGCGATTCTCGAAGCCGTGCGCCAGTCGGCCGATGGAACGTACGTATTGAGCTTCAAGCGTGGCAGCGGTGCATTCGAGGTGAAGGCGCGACGCGTCGTGCTCGCCTTGCCATTCACGCTGTTGCGGCAGGTGCGCCTCGATCTCGAGCTGCCTGCGCCGAAACGGCGCGCGATCACCGAGCTCGGCTATGGCACCAACGCGAAGCTGATGATCGGGTTCGACGAACGCGTCTGGCGCACGCGCCATGCAAGCGGCGGCAGCACGTACAGCGACCTGCCGCCGCAGACGACCTGGGAGACCAGTCGCATGCAGGCCGGCGCAGCTGGCATCCTGACCAATTTCGTCGGTGGCCGCCATGGACTCGCGATCGGCAGCGGCACGCCGAAGGAACAGGCCGATGCGGCGACGCGCCAGCTCGATGCGATTTTTCCGGGACTCGGCAGCGCGCGCGTCGGCATGCGCGAAGCGCGCTTCCACTGGCCGACGTTTGCGTGGACACAGGGCAGCTACGCCTGTTTCACGCCAGGGCAGTGGACGACCTTGCGCGGCGCGATCGGCGAGCGCGTCGGCAACCTGCATTTCGCCGGCGAACACTGCGCCTTCGACAACCAGGGCTTCATGGAAGGCGGCGTCGAGACCGGCGAGTGGGCGGCGCAGGCTATTCTGGCGGGGCGCACTGCGAGCGCGGCCTGAGAGCTGCGACGCAGGCGCGACCCCGTGCGGCCGCGCCAATCCGGCCGCGCTGCCGCCGCTTTCCAGAGCCGTGCACAGGGTTTTGCGGCCAACTCATCCTGTAAGACCGTCGCCGCCGTGCTCGTCGACTTTCGGCTTGGGCGGCCGCACGATGACGTTGGTGCCGAGAATGAGGACACCTGTCGTCACGCGGACTCCGTCGGCATCGATGATGCAGTCCCACATGCGCGCTTCGGCTTTCGGCGGCACGCGGACACTGACGACTTGTCGCAGGCTCGATCTCAGCACCCGCGCCTCGGACAGTGAAGCGCTTTTCGTTCCGCCGCGCGCTGCCTTCGCGGCTGCCGCCCGGTTGGCTCGCGTCAGCTTGGCGCCGGGTTCGAGCGTGATCTTGAAGGCGCGGCGTTCGCCCGGCGGCGTGTGCCAGATCACCTCGCCGCCCGCCACGATCATGGCCGGGTCGATGTCGACACGGGGTTTGCCGTCGCCGGCAAAGGACACCTCGATGGCGGCGAACATCGGCAGTTCGACGACCTCCGGCGCGGCGGCCGGTCCATTCTTCGCCGGCGCCTTGCGCACCGCTTTGTTCTTCGTTGCCATCACGTGCTCCGGGTTGTTGCTCAGTCCTTCGAGCGGGATCGAGTCCTAACGGGTTACGGTTTGTCCTGCGGGATCGATTGCGGAATAGCGCTGCAGGACCGGATCGGTCGCAATCGTGCTCGACGCTATTCCGCCGGCGAGCGCGGCAGCCACGCGTTTGCGCGCTTGTTCGGTGTCGCCGAGAGCGGTCAACGTTTGCGCATTGTTGCGCGCGACCTCGCCGCGCTCGGTACCCAGCGCTTCGGAGCGGGCAACCAGTTCGCGAGCCTTCGCCGCCTCGCCGAGATTGGCGCGATACCAGCCGAGCGCAGCGAGCGCCTTCGCATCGTCGGGTTTGATGGCCACATAGCGCTCGGCCATGTCGGCTGCACGACGGTACGGCTCGCGCGCCTGCGATGCGGTGTCCGGCAAAGCCCGCAACGCATCGCCGAGGGAGCCCCAGATCAGGAAATCGTCCGCATCGAGCGCGATGGCGCGGCGGAACAACGCCGCTGCCGCTGCGTAGTCTCCCGAGCGGTACTTGAGCTCGCCATAGTTGCTCAGCGCCGCGTCGTTCGGCTGGATCTCGATCGAGCGCCCGAACGCCTCGCCCGCATGTTCGAGGTCGCCGACGGTGAGGTAGATACCGCCGAGGCTGCCCCACCACTCCGCTTCGTCCGGTTGCAGCTTCAGTGCTTCGAGATACGCCGCTATCGCTTCCGCGTGATGACCGGCGAGATACTGCTGGTAGCCGATCTCGGCATGGATCGAGCCGTCGCCCGGTCGCAGCGCGCGCGCGCGCTCGAAGTCGGCGAGTGCGAGGTCCTGCCGTCCTTGCGCGGCTTGCGTCTTCGCCAAGCCGAGGTAGACGTCCGGCGCGAGCGCGGGATCGCCGCGGACTTTCGCGTAGTAGTCGACCGCTTCGCTCCACTCGCCGTGCGCGCGATGCAATTCGGCGAGCGCAAGATTGACCTCGCCCAGCGTCGGATCCATGGCCACGGCGCGCAGGCAGGCCGCGCGGGCGCGCGTGAAGGCGTTGGCGTCGCGCAGGCTCTCGAAGCGGCCGCGCTCGGAACGGCAGATGCCCGCCTGCGCGCGAGCGAAGTCGGCATCGGCGGCGAGCGCTTCTCTGAAGAAACCGATTGCGCTGTCGGCGTGGCCGCCGGCGTCGGTCTGCTGCAATTGCTGCAGGCCTTTCAGATAGGCCTCGTACGCGGTCGTGTTCTTCGTCGGGGTCAGCCGCCGCGTCAATGCTTCGCTACGACCGGGCAGGGTGCCGAGCAGCGATTGCACCACCTCGTTGGCAATGTCGCTTTGCGTGGCGAACACGCCGGACATCTCGCGATCGTAGGTATGGCTCCACAGCGTGTAGCCGGTCGCGGTGTCGGACAGGCGTGCGTTGATGCGGATGCGCGGTCCCTCGCGTCGCACGCTCGCGTCGAGCACGCTAGCGACGCCGAGTCGCGCGCCGATAGCCTTCGCATCCGCGCCGCGATTCGACGATGTCGGCGACATCTGTGCAGCCACCGAGAGTCCCTCGACGCCGGCCAGTGCATCGTGCATCTCCAGCGCAAGTCCCTCGGCGAAATAGCCGTCGTCCTGGCTGCTGCTGAGGCTGGTGAACGGAAGGATTGCAATCGAGGCAGGCGGGCGAGTCCACGTCGCGTTGCGGCCCGTCCAGACGGTCGCGGCGATCGCCAGTGCGGCTACCGCTGCGAGTGCGAAGCCGATGCGCCGCTTCAACGCGGGCGCAGGTTTTCCTTCTGCATTCGCGGCGGCCGCAGGCGTTTGCTCGGTCGCCGCCGGCGCCGGAGGCACGACCGCAATCCGCTGCACCTCGCCGATGAAGCGATAGCCGAGGCTGTGCAAGGTCTGGATGTAGCGCGGATGCTCGGCGTCGTCGCCGAGCGCTTTGCGCAGCTGGGTCACGACGCGGTTGAGTACGCCCGGCGTGACGTGACGGTGGCCCCAGACGCGGTCCAGCAGTTCGTCGCGCTCCAGCGCCTTGCCGGACTGTTCCAGCAGCGCCACCAGCACCGCGAAGGCTTTCGGTTCCACGCCCAGCTCGCCGCCGTTCCGCGTGATCCGGTGGGCGGCAGGGTCGACCTCGACATCGCCAAAGCGATAGATCCACGCCTCCGCGCTCACGGAACGGACTCCCCAGCCAGCGTCGACGCCACGATACACCTCGGCGGACCCGTAAATCACAAAAAACCCGATTGGCGCATGACTCCCGCGAAGCATCCACCGGGTTGCCTCAAGCATTACGGCATGCGGAGGACGACGCTGACATCGCGCGGAATCGCCGCGCTCAAACCCGCTACGGGAGTCCGTCATGTACTTGAATCTCGCCACCCTGCCATTGCCTTCGATGTCCGAATCATTGAACGCTCGCCGACGCCGCCACCGCGTCAGCGGCCTGGAGCTCGACAACGGTTCCTTGCCACGCTTTCAGCAGATTGCGCAGTCCCTTCACTCCGAACTGCCGACGCCGAGCGTCGACGCCATCGCGAGCGCAGCACGCGAACTGATGCATCGGTTCTCCGGTTCGACCCATGCACCCTGCATCCGCCTGCGCCGGCGTTGTCTGACCGCGCTGCGTGCGATGGCGGTTGAGCCAACGTGGCGCCTGGAACCCTACAAGCAGGAGCGCATCGCCCTGATTGCCGACTACGCCGCCAACGAGGATCGCCTGATTCCCGAGGCAATGCCGGTCATCGGCGGTCTGGATGCCGCCGTGCTGGTCGACCTGGCGTGGCCGTCGCTGCGCTTCGAACTGGACGACTACCTCAGTTTTCGTCGTCTGCGCATTGAAGAAGCGACACGGCGCGGTGTGCACCCGCACGAGACCGCCTATGACCGTGGCCAGTGGCTGCAAGCGCGTTTTGCGGAGCATTCCCTGCTGGCGCAGGCGCGCCGCCATCGCAGCGAGGGTTATGTCGGCCAGGCCAGCGCCTGCGTGTTCCGCATCCATTGATGCGCGCGCCGATCGAAGACGGGCCGGGCGTCAAGCGCTCGGCCCGTCTGGATTCATGCAAAGCGTGCTTCGCGCGCGCCTCTGCGTCGGCTGATCGAAAGCGTTCGCAGCCGCTGTGGCGGGATGCCGTGTCGAAATCAAATCCTTTTCCGGCGCGTTCGCAGCGCACCGCGCCACTGCGATCAGTTGCCGTCGAATCCGTTGGCGAAGATGACGTCGGCGAACGGGCAGACCGCGACCTGGCTCAATGCCACGCTGTCGACGCCGATCGTCGTGCCGGTGTTCGAAGCGCCCTGTGCAAACGTGTAGAAGTGGATTGCGATGCGGCCGCTGCCGGATTGCGGCATGCCCAGCGCCGCCGTCGCCGTGAACTCCGTCCACGCGGCCGGATATCCGCCGGCATCGCCGTCGGCGTTGATGTCGAACAGCGTGGTCTGGAAGCCGCCGAGATCGCCGGATTCGGGACCGGGATCGGTGCAGGGCTCGCTGCCGCCGTCCATGCAGAGCAGGACCTGCAGGCGGTTGGGGGCATCGTTCGCGCCGGCCAGTTCGCGCGTGTAGAAATCCAGCGTGTTGCCGTCGAAGAACTGGATATCGGGCGTGATCAGCCAGTCGCTGATCACCGGAAACTGCCCGGACGCATTGTCCATGTCGGCTGACGCGTAGCTGTCGCTCGCGCCGGCCTGCGCAGGAAAGCGCGCGGGAATGCCTTGGAACCAGTTCGTGCTGCCGAGCGGATCGCTGCGGTTGAGGATCAGCCATCCCTGCGCGCGGAGTTGCGCGACATCGTTGAAGCCTTCGCTGCAGGTAACGGCCGGATTTGCCACGCTGCCGCGAGGTAGCGCCATCGAAACGAGTGCGAATGCGATGGTCGAAATGATCGAAGCCGCGGGTTTCACAAGCAGTCTCCAAGGCGGGCTACGTTGTGACATACGTCATTTCGGAACCAATAGCGACATCGATCGCAGGTCGCGCCCTCGCCAATCGCCTTGGTGCGAGTTGCCTCTCGGTCAGGCGCGGCAAGTGCGCGAGCACGACGACGGCTTCGACCAGGCCGGTAGTCGTGCACGCGCTGCGCGACTCAGGGCATCTCGAAACCGTTGCAGTAGATCGTGTCGGCGACCGCGCAGGCCGGCGGTGGCAACAACGTCTGGATTTCATAGGCGCCGAGGTCGGTCGGGCCGAAGTCATTGGCGATATCGGGCAGGTCGAAGGAGCGCGGATTGCCGTCGAGGTCGACGCCGTCGATCGCGGGCGCTTCGTCGATGCCAGGTGAAGAGCGCTGCAAATGGTAATCGGCGTTTGCCGCATCGACGAATAGGGGAGCACCGGCGAGGATGCCGGGACCATTGACGAACGAACGCGTGTCATTGGTCAACACGTACTGCGTGAACAGATTGTCGGCGCTGCCGGTGAATGCCAGGGAGTCCACTTGCTGCGGTTGGTCGATTATCGAATCGGTGATTTCGAGCCGGCTCACATTGGCATAGACCACGGGGTCGGTGCTGCCGAGCTGGTTGTGCGTGAGCGTGCAGGAGTGCACGAACAGGTTGGTGTCGGCTGCGCCGCCGTCACCCCACAGCAGGTTGGATGTCAGGCTGTTGTCGGCCAGCAGGCAGTCGTCCAGGATGACACTGCCGAGTTGCGTATCGGCGATCAACTCGATCAGGCGACCGGCCTGATTGCGGCGCGCGGCAAAACGGCTGGCGAACAGGACACCGCTCGACTGGATCAGCACGGCTGCGCTACCGGCGTCGCTGGCGATGTTGTCGTCGATCTCGTTGCATAACGGGCCGGCCGCGCAGGCTACGCCGGACGGCGGACGCGGGCACAGCGTCGAATTGAGGTAGACGGCCGAACCGTGGTCGTTGTCTTCGTCGGCGTAGATCGCCGAGCCGTTCGCGGCGGTGTTCGCATCGATGGAGAAATCGTTCGCGCACAGCGACGCGATCGCCCCCTGGTCCGACGACTTGATGTAGATGCCGCCACCGATGTTGCCGGCGTGGTTGCTGGCGACCTGCACCGGATTGCCGGCGTCGGTGGTGTAGAGGTTCACCGATGCCGTGTCGCCATCGTGTGCGTACATGGCGATGCCGCCGCCGTAGTCGGCCGTGTTGTCGTGAATGCGCGCGCTGCCGTTGAAGCTGGCGGGTCCGACGATCTGGATGCCGCCGCCGGCGGCGCTGTCGCCCTGTCCGAGCGCCTGGTTGCCGCCGATGTAGATCGGCTGCTCGCCGGCGTTCCATCCTGCAGTGACCGTCGTCTGTCCCTCGATGCGGATCGCGCCGCCCTGCACCAGCGCAGTATTCGGTCCAATGATCAGGTTCTTCAACATCGACACGCTGGTCGGGCCCGACGGATTGATCGCGAACGCGCCGCCGTAGCCGGATGTATTGTCGTGAATCCAGTCGTTCTTCAGCGACAGGCTGCCGGCGCCGCCGAAGTAGATCGCGCCACCCTTGTGGCTGCTGTCCATCGACGCGCCGGTCAGTTCCATGTTCCACAAAAAGACGGTGCTGTTGCCTTCGATCTCGAAGATGCTGTGGCCCGACGTGCCGCTGATCCGCGTGGTGGCGTCGCCAGGGTCGAACACACCGCAATTGGGAAAGCCGCCTTCGATGATCACGTCGTCGTCGGTGACGACCAGTTGCTGCTCGGTGTACGTGAGATTCTGGGCGATGAAAATGTAATCCTCGCCCGGATGAGCCTTGGCCGCGTCGATCGCGTCCTGGATCGACGTGTAGGCGCATCCCGCATCGCCACCGACGGTATAGACGGCGAAGCCGTCGGGCGCAGTGCCCGCGGCAAGCGCCGATTGCGCTGCGAACAGCGCAAACAAAACCGATGAGATCGCCCGTACGTTCATCACATGCTCCTCGATAAACCCCCAAGTGGGTCGATCCAGAAGAACGGAATTTTCCGCGCAACTCGGACATCGGCGCCGCCGATGACGTCGTATCGATCGCGCGATGCCACGGGGACAGGCGTCGCTCGCGCTCGCGATGCGCGTCGCAAACGAAGACGCCACCCGGCACGCGGAACATAGCGCGTCGGATGGCGTTTTGCTCTCTTCACAGCGCTATGGATCTTCGAAGCCGTTGCAGTAGATCGTGTCCGCGACCGCACAAGTTGGCGGCGGCAGCTGCGTCTGGATTTCGTACGCGCCGAGATCAGACGGCCCGAAATCATTGGCGATGTCGAGCAAGTCGACGGAGCGCGGATTGCCGTCGAGATCGACGTCGTCGATTTCCGGTGCGACATCGACGCCGGGCGAGCCGCGCAGCAGGTGATAGTCGCCGTTGGCCGAATCGACAAACGCGGGCGTGCCCTGCAGGATGCCAATGCCGCCGGCCAGCGAAGACGTATCGTTGGTCAAGACGTACAGTGCAGTCAGGTCGGCGGCCGGACCCGTGAAATGGATGGTCTGCTTGTCCGGCTGGTAGACGATCGAGTTGGTCACCTCGGCGAAGTTGAGGTCTGCCATGATCACTTCGGCGGCGCCAATCTGATTGTCCGCGATCGTGCTCGTATCGACGATCAGCTGATTGCCTGTTGCACCGCCTCGCGCGTCGATCAGGTCGCCGCTGGCGATGTTGCCGGTCAGCAAGCTGTTGTGAAGCCGTACGGAGTAGCCGCCTGGAGTGCTGTCGGCATCGGCGAAAAATCCGATCAGGCTCTCGCCCTGATTGGCGCGCATGAGTGTGCGATCCGCGCTCATGCTGCCAGACCGCCCAATCTGGATCACCGCACCGGTCATATCCGTTGCCACGTTGTTGGCTATTTCGTTGCAGAACGGACCAGTCGCACACGTAACCTGCGGGATAGGAGCCAACGGGGTCAGGCATGTGTCGTCGTTCAGCAGAACGCTCGCACCGATCCCGCCATCATCATTGCCGTAGATTGCCGCACCGATTGCCGCGGTGTTGTTGTCGATCGCGAAATCGTTGGCACACAACGTGGCGACGGCGCCCTGCTGCGAGGATTCCAGGTAGACGCCGCCACCGACGGTGGCAAGGTTGTTGTAGAGGATGCCCTGGTTGTAGAGGTTCACGGTCACCGTGCTGTCGCCGGCCGCCAGCGCGGCGATGCCGCCGCCGTAGATTGCCGTGTTGTTGTTGAGGTTGGCGTTGATATACGCGTGCGCCGGCCCGATCATTTCGATGCCACCCCCAAAACCGATGTCGTCAGTGCCTTCCGCGGCATTGAACGTGATGTAGTTGCTCGCGTCCGCGACCAGTGTCGAGAATCCTTCCAGGCGGATGCCGCCACCTTGTCCGCTCGCGGTGTTCAGCGAGATGGCCGTCGACAGAAGGGTCAGCGTCGCCGTGCCCGATGGGCTCATGTCGATGCCGCCACCATAGCCGGCCCGGTTGCCGTGGACCCACACGCTGGCCAGTTCCAGAGAGCCTATGCCACCGAAGTAGATACCGCCGCCCTTGTGGCTGCCGTCGAGATCGCCGCCACTGATGTCGAGATTGGCCAGATAGACCGCGCTGTCGCCTTCGATCTCGAACACGCTGTGGCCGCTCGTGCCGGTGATCTGGATCGGCTCGCCGGCTTCGGTGCCGTCACACGTCTCGTAGCCACCGAGGAAATTGATTTTCTGTCCATTGACGAGAACATGCTGGCTCGAATACGTGACATCCCTCGCGATGAAAAGGCTGTTGCCCTCGGGATCGGTCGATGCGTTGATGGCGTCCTGCAGAGTGCTGAAGTTGCAGGAGGCATCGCCGCCGACGGTAAAGGTCGCGAACGCGAAAGCGTGCGAGGAAATGCTCAGAAGCACGGCCGCGAGCACCCACGGCGTGGAGGCGCGTGAGCGCAGGAACGGACGCACTATCGAAGTGATCATCGCAGCGGTTCTCCCTTGTCGGATTGGACAAGCTAGAAAGAACGCCGCTCGGGTTGGAGTTCAGACATGAGCCACGAGATCTGGCACGGTACGTCCATTGCCGACGCACAACGCAGCGATGATTTCGGCGCAGCAGCGTGTTCAGACGACTGCCGTCCTGCGGCACTTCGCGGATTCAATGGCGCGCAGTATTTGGGCAACGTTGAATAAGTCATCATTCCCGCTTTCGCGGGAATGACGTCAGTTGGAGACTTACTCAGCGTTGCCTTAGGCTCGATCCGATCGCGATCGGCTACGCGTGCGGGTACCGCATGGATCGCAGTATCTCTCTGAATGCCTAGTGGATTCCGGGCGGGGCTTTCGCGAGGCGCGCGAGCAGGTCGACCGCATACGGCAAATGCGATGCGCGCAATGCAGGCCCGATCGCGGCACGCACTTTGTTCGATTCGTCACCGCGGCCGAGTGCATCGAGTGCGTTGGCCAAGGCGACCTGGGCTTCGAGCACGCGCGGGTCGTTCGCCGGAAACGGCGGACTACGTACGGCGATCACTTCACGCAACAGCGGCTCGGCTTCGGCGGCGCGACCGAGGGCGAGGTCGGCGCGCGCCAGCGCGAACAGCGGCGGCCCGAGTTCGAGGTGACGCGGCGGCAGCAGCTTGCGTGCCATGGCGACACTCTCGGTCGCGGTCGCCTGCGCCTTTGCGGCATCGCCGGTATCGAGCTCGGCCTGACTCAAGTTCGCGAGAAGCCCGCATAGCAGCGGGTCGGGTTTCGCGCCGCGCCGCGCATTCGCGGCGGCGCGGACTTCGGCCAGGGCGTCGTCGTAGCGATGCTCGAAGCGCAGGATATCGCCCAGGTTGCCGCGATCACGATTGAGCCAGCCCGACGACGGCGGTTCGTGTTGCTCTTCGATGTGGATCGCGTGGCGCATCGTTGCCTCGGCCTCTGCGTACTTGCCGTTCCAGCGCAGGACGATCGCCAGCGTCTTCATCGGATCGGCGCTGTCCCATGCGTCGTTCGAGCCCTGCAACTTCGCCCACACCGCGAGCGTCCGGCGCAACGCGGCCTCGGCTTCGTCGAAGCGCCCCAGGCGCAAGTAGTCGCCACCGATATTCGAGTAGGCGGCCGCGCTCAGCTCGGGGCGAGCGTCTGACAGTTTTTCCACCGCGTGCATCATCTGCAGGCGCCCTTGCAGGCCCTCCTCGGCGCCGCCGCGCGCCTCGATCGCCGTGTACAGATTGCTGCGTTGAATCAAAGTCTCGCGGTGCTCGGGGCCGTAAATCTTCTCGTATACGCCGAGCGCCTCGCGATCCACGCGTTCCGAACCGTCATAGTCCCCGGAATAGTTCAATACTTCGGCCAGCGCCTGCAGTCCGTTGGCGACGCTGCTGTGCACCGGTCCGTGCACGGCACGAGCCGTGTCGACCGCGCGCTGCAATGTTTCCTTGGCCTCGTCGAAAAGCGACAGTTCGGTCAGCTCGGTGCCGAGTTCGTAGAGGTCGTCGGCCACGGCCGCGTGGCGATCGCCGTATATCGCACGGTCGCTGGCCAGTGCCGCCCGCATGATCGGCTCCGCACTCTTCGAGTTGTCCTGGCCATGCAACGTTCTTGCGATGATTCGACGCGCTTCCGAGGCCGAATCGATGCCCACGCGGCCGGCGCGTTCGGCCACCTCGAGCGCCTGCTTCGCGTGGCCGAGGGCGTCGTCGAACTTGCGCTTCTCCGACTCGACGCTCGCGATCGTCATCAGCGTGCGCGCCCTGACTTCGTCCGAGATCCCCGCTTCGGAAACCACCGCAGCCGCCTGCTTCAACAGCGGCTCGGCGTGCGCATAGTCGCCGAGGTCCCAGTACAGGTGGGCGAGCAGGACGGTCAGATCGAGGCGGGTGCCGGGTTGGAACTCGGTGCTGGCGGAAAGCTGCTGTTCGCCCTGATTGAGCAGCTGTTGGGCGGCGATGGGCTTGCCGAGGTTTGCGTCAGGTTCGGCCTGGTCGAACACGCCGACCAGGAACTGCCGCGTCGCATCGGCGCGCTCGGCCTGCGCGCGCGCGAGCTGCGCCTGCTGGCGCGCGATAGTCGCCTGCCACAACGCAGCGCCGAGCGCCGCGAAGATCGCCAGCAGGAACGCGAAGGTCGTCAGCACACCGCCCTTGTGGCGCGCGACGAACTTGCGCGCGCGGTACCAGGTCGATGGCGGATGCGCGGCGACCGGCTGGCCCGCGAGATGGCGCTCGATGTCGTCGGCGAACGCGCCGGCCGATGCGTAGCGTCGTTCCGGATCGCCGGCAGTCGCCTTCATCACGATGTTGTCGAGATCGCCACGCAGCTGGCGGCGTGTCACCTTCGGTGGTGCCGGCAGCACGCCGGGCGTGCTGTCTTCGCTGATGCGCGAGGACGGCGTGTGGCTGTCGCCTTGTTCGCGCCGGCTGCCGGTCGTCAGCTCGCCGAGCAGGATGCCGAGCGAGTAGACATCGGTCGCCGTCGTGATCGCGCCGTGGCTGAACTGCTCCGGCGCTGCGTACGCCGGGGTCATCGCATGATGCTGCGTGTGGGTGACGTCGCCGTCCAGTTCGGCGTCGAGCAGCTTGGCAATGCCGAAGTCGAGCAGTTTGACGTCGCCCTCGGGTGTGACCAGCACGTTCGACGGCTTCAGGTCGCGGTGCACGATCAGGGCGCGATGCGCCGCCTCCACTGCGCGGCAGACGGCAACGAACAATTGCAATCGCTGACGCATATCGAGCTGATGCTCACGCGCGTAGTCGGTGATCGGGTGGCCATCGATGAGTTCGAGTGCGATGTAGGGAACGCCTGTATCGGTCACGCCACCTTCGATCAGGCGGGCAATGCCCGGGTGACGCAGCTGCGCGAGCGCGAGCCGCTCGCTGCGAAAGCGGCGTTGTTCCTCGTTCGAATACAGGCCACGGCGCAACAGCTTGAGTGCAACCGTCTGGGTGACGCCGGCCTGTTCGCGAGTCGCACGGAACACGATCGAGGAACCGCCCTCGCCGAGTTTGTCGAGCACGCTGAACGGTCCGATCGTGGTGCCGCGTGGCAACGCCAGTTCCGCTTCAGTCTCGCCGACGCGACCGAGCAAGACATCGAACGGTCCGTCGAGGACGCGGGCCGCCCCATCGGCGTCCGCGGCAAGCATGCGTTCGATGGCGGCTCGTTGCCGCGCGTCGGCGCAGTTCTGCGTCAGGTAGGCAGCGCGCTCCGGCGGGGCGAGCGTGAGCGCGACTTCGAAGAGTTCGCGCGTCGGCAGCTTCGGATCGGTCATCGCGGATCCCGTGTGCGCAGGTGCGGTGGAATCGATAACGCCGTTCTTCGCGCCGCCAGGACATCAATCGGCGCTCATCCCGGCGGCAAATCCGAACAGGTGAGTGCGGCTTCTGCGCCACGGTACGAGAAATGGACGGGATTGCCGGACATCCCGAGCAACGACCGCAGGAATGGTAGCCGACGCGAGCGCATGAACGGCAGAAGGGTGATCATGGCGTCGCCAGCCGCCGCGCAGCGCGCAGATCATCGACTTGCACGGCCTCTGCGGGCACGCCCAATGTCAGAGCCTGCTGTGCATGCGCACGCGCTGCCGCGGCGTCACCCGCAGCGGCGGATGCCAAGGCGTTCGTCGTCAAAAGACGGAACATCAGGGGTGTCGCCCGCGCCTCGATCGACTGCCATCGTGCGATGGCCGGCTCGATTTCAGCCAGCGCCTCGTTCGAGCGATGCAGTGCAATCAATGCGTTCGCATGCACGACCTTGGCGAGCACGGCTTCGCGTCCATTCATCAGATTCGCGCCGGTGAAAATCTTCTCGGCCTGGCTGCTCAACTCGATGGCTTCAGTCGCCTTTGCGCGCCTCAATGCGATATCGGCCAGCGTCGTCTGGATTTCGGCAACGTTCGGATGTGTTTCGCCAAAAAGCTGCTTGCGTTGCTCGAATGCCTCGCTCGCCAGCGAGGCTGCTTCGTCCAGCCGCTGTTGTTGCAATCGAATCGTTGCAAGCGTGTTCCTGATGCGTGCGCACATGTCGTTCTTGGCACCCTCGGCCGTCGCACACACGGTCGATGCCTCGAGCAAATACGTTTCGGCCGCCGGGATGTGTCCCTGCTCTTTCTGCAGGGAGGCGTTGGCTACCAGGGATCCGAGCATCCCAATGCTGCCGCTGGCGAAGGCATGGCGGTCGATATCGAGCGCCTCATGCAGCGGTGCCTCCGCTTCGGCATACAGTCCGAGCGAGACGCGTACCCTGCCGAGGTTGCGCAGATTCGTCGCGAAAACGGGGCTCAGCGGTGAAATACCCCGGGCGATCCCGATCGCCTCGCTGAGCAAGGCCTCGCCGTCGCGATAGTCGCCGAGCTTGATCTTATTGACGGCGAGATTGTTCAGCATTTCGCTATAGCTCACGTCGGGCGAGAGCCCGAGTTCGTGCCAGCGCTGGACGATCGGCTCGAGCGCAGCGAGCGTCGCCTCGGACTTGCCGGCCAGGCTCAGCGTCTTGCCCGGGAACGCCGCAATCGTGAGTGCCTCGCGCGAATCCGGCCGCATGACGCGTGCTCCCATCGCGGCGGCTTCGTGCGCGATGTCCAGTGCCGCATCGACCTTGCCGGTGCGGACTTCGGCCGCGGTGAGCATTTCCAGACCTTCGATCGCGATCTTGCTGTCGTGCGCGCGGAAGTACGGAAGCAGCGGGCGCAGCAGGCGATCGGCTTCGTCGAAGCGACCGAGACGCTCGATCGCGTTGGCGAGTTGGACTGCTGCAGACCATCGCTCGGGATCATCTTCCGCATACAGGTCGCGCTTGATCGCGAGCGCTTTCTCGAGCAGTTCACGCGAAGTGTCGAGATCGCCATAGGTCATGCTGACCATGCCCAGCGTCACCATCACATCGGCGCGGATCGAGGGCAGCAGCGCCGCGTCCTGATTGACGCGCTCGCGCGCTGATGCAACGAGTACGTCCACGGTGGGTTTTTCCGCCGCCGGCACTTTCGCCTGCGCGGCGTCCAGCAGACTGACGAGGAAATCGCGCACGGCGACGGCACGTGCCGCTTGCTCGTCCGCGCGCCGCGCCTGCTGGCGAGCGACATTGGCCTGCCACAGAGCAAAGCCGAGCGCGGCAAAGACCGCGAGCAGGAACGCCGCCGTGGTGAGCACGCCGCCTTTGTGGCGTGCGACGAACTTGCGCGTGCGATACCAGGTCGATGGCGGGTGCGCGGCGACCGGCTGGCCCGCGAGATGGCGCTCGATGTCGTCCGCGAACGCGCCGGCCGAAGTGTAGCGTCGTTCCGGATCGTCGGCAGTCGCCTTCAGCACGACGTTGTCGAGATCGCCACGCAGCTGGCGCCGCGTGACCTTCGGCGACGCCGGCAGCACGCCTGGAGTGGACACCTCGCCGATCTGCGACGAGGGAGTGTGGCTGTCGCCTGGTTCGCGTCGGCCGCCGGTGATCAATTCTGCGAGCAGGACGCCGAGCGAGTAGACATCCGTCGCCGTCGTGATCGCGCCGTGGCTGAACTGCTCGGGCGCTGCGTACGCGGGCGTCATCGCATGATGCTGCGTGTGCGTGACGTCTTCATCCGCTTCGGCGTCGAGCAGTTTGGCAATGCCGAAGTCGAGCAGCTTGACGTCGCCGTCGTGCGTCACCAGCACGTTCGACGGCTTCAGGTCGCGGTGCACGATCAGGGCGCGATGCGCCGCCTCCACTGCGCGGCAGACGGCAACGAACAACTGCAGGCGATGGCGCAGATCCAGTCGCTGCTCGCGCGCATACTCGGTAATCGGCTTGCCGTCGATGAGTTCGAGCGCGATATAGGGAACGCCTGCAGCGGTCACGCCGCCTTCGATCAGGCGGGCAATGCCGGGGTGACGCAGCTGCGCGAGCGCGAGCCGCTCGCTGCGGAAGCGGCGTTGTTCCTCGTTCGAATACAGGCCGCGGCGCAACAGCTTGAGCGCGACGGTCTGGGTGACGCCGGCCTGTTCGCGAGTCGCACGGAACACGATCGAGGAGCCGCCCTCACCGAGCTTTTCCTCGAGTGTGAACGGGCCGACGCTGGAACCGATCGGCGACACCGTCTCGGTTTCGCTGCGGCTGTCGCCGACGCGGTCGAGCAGCGCATCGAAGGAGTCGTCGAGAACGTGCGCCGCCGCATCCGCGTCCACGGCGAGCATGCGCTCGACGATCGCGCGCTGCGCAGCATCGGCGCAGTGCTGTGCGAGGAACGCGACACGCTCGTCGGGTGCGAGGGCTAGCGCGACTTCGAAGAGTTCGCGCGTCGGCGGCTTCGGATCGGTCATGGCGGATCCCGTGTGCGCAGTTCGGTGAAGCCCATAACGCCGTTCGTCACACAGCTAGGACATCATTCCAGTACCGAATGCAGGAACGCGCGTGCATAGCGCCAGTCGCGATCGACCGTGCGGCGCGTCAGCTGCAGCAATTCGGCGACCTGCTCCGGCGACAATCCGGCAAACCAGCGCAGCTCCACCACACGGGCGGCGCGCTCGTCGACCTGTTCGAGCTGCTTGAGCGCCTCGTCGAGCGCAAGCGCCTGTTCGGCGCTCTCGATCGCGACCAGCAGTTCACCATTGCCGGTCATCGTCACCTTGATCCAGTCGCCGCCCGCCTTCTGGCGCATGCGATCGCGCGCGCGGTCGGCGAGCAGGTGACGCATCGCGCGTGCGGCGTACGAGAAGAACTGTCCCGGATGCTCGAACGCGAGTTCGCGGCCCTTGTCGACGCGCAGATACAACTCGTGCACCAGCGCGGTGGTGTCGAGCGTGCCGCGACCGCCGCGTGCGAGCTGCCGGCTGGCCAGCTGCTTGAGGCGATCGTAGACGGCGCCGAACAGCTCCTGCGGCGGTGTTCCGGGCGGACCCTTGCTGGCGGAGACGGGAGGTTCGGACATGGCGACCTCGCTGCGAAGCTGCAGTCTAGCGAGGCTGCGCTTCGCTGGCGACCGCCGCGGTGTCAGCCATCGATGCCGTCGATCGAATTGCGCTCGGGTCCGGGTCGCTTTGCCAGTTTGCGCTGCAGCGAACGCCGGTGCATGCCGAGCAGGCGCGCCGCGGCCGCGATGCTGCCGTTCGATTCCTGCAGCGCCTGCTGGATATGCTCCCATTCGAGCCTTGCCAGCGGCGTCATCGTAGCCTCGGCGAGCACCGGCGCCGGCGCACCGCGCAACACGCGCAGCAGCGCCTCGGCGGTGATCGGCTTGGCCAGATAGTCGTCGGCGCCGCGTTTGATCGCATCCACTGCGGTCGCCACGCTGGCGTAGCCGGTCATCAGGATGATGCGGATGTCGTCGCCGAGTTCGCGCAGCGGTGCAATCAGCGCCAGCCCGGATTCGCCGCCCAGTTTGAGATCGAGCAGCACGAAATCGGGCTTTTCCTCGCGTACGAGCGCGAGTGCAGCGGCACCGTCGTGGGCAATGCGCAGGCGTACTTCGCGGCGCTCCAGCGAGCGCTGCAGGGTGCGCGCGTACAGCTCGTCGTCGTCGACCAGCAAGCCGTTCATGGCTGCTTGTCTGCGCGCAACGGCAGCCGGAACACGATGCGCGTGCCGCCACCGTCGGCGGCTTGCAGGGTGAGTTCGCCGCCGAGGCGTTCGACCGTCGCATGCGAAAGCGCCAGGCCGACGCCGAGACCGTCCGGTTTGGTACTGCGGAACAGCGCGCCAGGCCACGCTGCGGCGCCGTCGGCGAAACCGGCCCCATGGTCGCGCACCGCTCCGATCAGATGGTCATCATGCGCTTCCAGATGCAGGGCCACGCGCACGTCGCCGGCGTGTTCGCTCGCGTCCGCGGCATTGTTGAGCAGTGCGGTCAGCAGGTGGCCGATGCCGGGATCAAGGGCATGCAGCGGCGCAGCGTCGAGTCGGCCGCTGTATTCCAGCGTGGTGGCCGGGCGCAGCAGCTGCCAGCGTTCGACGATGCGTTCGATCGTCATGCCGATCTCCTCCACCGTCGCGGCCGGCGCGGCTGGCGCGGCGAGTTCGCGCACGCGATCACGGCAGACGTTGACCAGCGCGGCCATCGTTTTGAGCTCCTCCTGCGCGCCATACGGCGGCTGGTCGAGCTGATCTTCGAGCATCAGCGTCAGTGTACCGAGCGGCGTATTGAGTTCATGCGCGACCGCCGCCGCATGCGTCGCCAGCGCGAGAATGCCTTCGTTGCGCGCGAAATGCTCGCGCAGTCTGGCCAGTTCCTGCTCGCGTTCGCGCAAGGCCTGCGCAAAACGGCTGAGGAAGAAGGTGATGACCGCGACCGAGATCGCGAACATGACTGCCATGCCGGCCAGATGCAGGTTGAACGCATCGCCGGTCACGCCGTGCGCATGCGGCAGCGGCTGCCCGAGCAGGGCGGACGCGGCGTAGCCGAGACAGCAGAGCAGGGCGGTAGCGACGACCCAGCGCGCCGGCAATGCGACGGCAGCTAGCGCTATCGGCAGCAGGAACAGCGGCGCGAACGGATTCATCGCGCCACCACTCCAGCCAATCAGCCAGGCCAGCACGGCCATGTCGACGGAAAGATGCGCGACGACCTCGATCGCGTCGACGTGCCGCACGCGTCGCGCTCGCCAGCTCGCCCACAGATTGAATGAAGCCAGCGCGGCGATGCCGCACCACAACGGCAGCGGCTGCAGCGGGATGTCCAGCGCATACAGAACCAGCGTGACCGTTGCGAGCTGTCCGGCGACAGCGAACCAACGCAGCAGCGCCAGATTGCGCAGCAGGCCCGGCGTCAGCGCGGGCGCAACAGGCGCCATCGCTCAGCCCTGCGCCGGCTGCAGGCCGAGGAAGCGGCGGGCGCCGGCGATGCGACGCAGCAGCACGCGCTCCAGCACGAATACGCACAGCAACGACAATCCGAACAAGGGCAGCAGCACGGCGATCACGATGACCAAGGCCAGCAATGCGGCAGCATAGCGCGCTCGCGGCAGTGCGCGCGGCGCGCCGAGTTCGCCCGGCCGGCGCCGGCGCCACCACATGACGAGCGCGCTCAGCGAGACGAGGATCAGACCGAGCGCGGCGAACAAGCCGAGCGCCTGATTCAGCCAGCCGAACAACTGGCCTTCGTGCGCGGCGACGCCGATGCCGATCGCTCGATCGAGCAGCGGGCGCTGGTCGAAATCGACTCGGCGCGTGACCGTCGCAGTGGTGGCATCCAGACTGAGGTTCGTGCGCAGCGGGCGGTTCTGCGCATCCGAGCGCGCGCTCCAGCCGGCGTTCGCCTGCGACGGCGGCGCGATCAACACCGGCGCGGCGAGAGCGAGGGCCTGCACGACCGGCACCAAGCGATCGAGCGCGTCGAGGTCGAATGTCATCGCCGCAGCGCCCGCGTGTCGACGATGATGCGCTGCGTGCTCATCGACGGGCGCCTCGCTATTCGCTTCGATGCGCGCCGCCAGTTCGGAACTGCGTCCGCTGGTCCAGTCCTGCCGCACCCAGGTGACCTGGCCGAGCCCGCGCACTTCCTTCAGCAGCCCGCCCCAGGATTTCGCCCACGGCAGGCCGGAAAACAAAAGGAACAAGGCGAACAGGGAAACCCAGAAACCGGTCACCGCGTGCAAGTCGCGCCAGAAGCGGCGGCGATCGCCGCCGAGGCGCGGATAAATGATCCCGGCGAGGCCGCTGCCCGTGCGCGGCCACCACAGGAACAGGCCGCTGAGCAGCATCACGATCGCCCACGATGCAGCCAGTTCGACCAGCATCGAGCCGCGATCGCCGAGCAGCAACTCGCCATGCAGATGCTGCAGCAGGTTCATCAGGCGCGCGTCTTCATCGACCGTGTGCAGAATCGCCCGCGTTTGCGGATGCACGTAGACGCGCGTCATCTGTGCGTCGTGACCGACCAGCACGCGCACGGCAGCCGAAGGCGAAGGCGGCAGCTCATAGGCGTTCAACACCGAGCCCGGCACTGCGGCGAGCGCGGCGGCGGCGATGGCCTGCGGGCTCGCGCGCGCGCCTTCAATCGCGAGGTGATCGTAGGGCCGGTCGAGCCAGGCCTCGATCTGCGGCTTGAACAGGTAGATCGCACCGGTGGTCGCCAGCCACAGTACGAACGGAATGCAGAACAAGCCGGCGTAGAAATGCCAGCGCCAGACTGTGCGGTAATCGGGCCAGGTGCGCGCGACGGCGGCTTCTGCAGACATCGATCGATCAGAACTTCAGCTTGAGATCCGCGACGACGGTGCGCTGCGGAAAGGGATGGAACAGGAAATACTTCTCATTGCTCAAATTGTCGATGCCGATGGCAGCCGACAACTGCTCGTTGATCTGATAGCGCACGCGCGCGTCGAAGACCAGGAACTTGTCGAAGGCGCCGAAGACGTCCGCCGTATGGTCGCTGTTGTCGAGCGTCGAGTATTGCGAGCCGCTGTAGCGGCCGGCCAGCGTGAAGGCCCATCGCGCATCGGGCTGGTATGTCGCGACGGCGGTCGCGCGCCAACGCGGCACGTTCGGTGCGTGCTTGCCGACAGCGGTGGTGCCGGCGGCGCTGGCGAAGCCCGGATCGGACAGGATCGTCGAATCGACGAAGGTCACGCTGCCGGAGAGTTGCAGCCCGCGCACGAGCACGTCGTTCTTCTGCGCAACGAACTCGATGCCGCGATTGCGGATCTCGCCGACGTTCTGCACGAAACTAACCGGTACCGGCGCCGAGTCGAGCGTCGAGGTTTGCGCGATCAGCGCATCGCGCGTGTTCTCCTGGAACAGCGAAACGCGCAGGCTGCCGTTGTCGATGTCGTGCTCGAACGCGAGTTCACCGCTGACGGCGCGCTCGGGCTTCAAGTCCGGATTCGGCGAGACGAATGTCGAGCCGGTCGAGACGATCTGGTACAGCTCGCTGACCGTAGGAAAACGGATCGCGCGTGCAAGCGAACCGGTCACACGCCAGTCCGGTGCAAGGTTCCATTGCAGGGTCAGCTTCGGCGAGAAACCGTCGGCAGTTGCGTTCGGTTGATGGATGGCGGTACCGCCGCTGAGATTGAAGCCATCGCTGGCGCGCCAGGTTTCGTAGCGTAAGCCGAGCGTCGCCAGCCAGTCCGGCGCGAACGCCCAGGCATCCTGCAGCCACAGCGCCTGTGTGTCGGTCTTGCCACGGCCGGCCGTGAACAGGCTGCCGGCGCTGGCGCCGTCCTGCCAGGTCGTGGTGTTGTAGGTTGGATTGTTCAGCGTGTATTGGTCGGCATGCAGACCGAACGAAATCGCCTGCGTCGCGCCGATGTCCTGCGGTCGCCAGATGCCTTTCAGATCCAGCGTTGCCCAATGGGTTCCGCGGAGATCGGCGCGGCGGCCGTTCGGCGTGAACGTCGTGCCGCTGCCGACTGCGGCGGGCGAAAGCTGGCGGTCACGCAGGAAGTCGTAATAGGTGACGACGGCCTCGCCGTCCCACTCGCCGCCGCTATCCGACTTCAGCGCGAAGCCCTGCATCAGGTGCTCTTCGTCGAGTCGGTAGGTATTGCTGGCAAAGCCATTGGCGCCGCCGAACGTCGGCTGACCTGTCGCGTCGGCGAGGTAGGTCTGCACCTTCGAATTCGCGTCGTTGTGCCAGTAGCCGATCAGGTAGGTCGCGTGCAGCCATGGCGCCAGGTCGTAGGTGAACTTGCCATCGACGCTCGTCATCAGCGTGTGCAGCAGGCCGCCGGCTCCGAGCACGTCGGCCGGCTGGCCGAGCTTGTTGTTGGCGATGATCGTGCCGCTGGTACCCGCCGGCGGCGTGGCCGCCGTGATGAACGACAGCGGCTGGCTGAAGCTGCTCTGCAGGTTCGCGCCGACGAACCAGGAGAAGGCGCCACTGCGGCCGCCCAACGTCGCGCTGGTTTGGCTGGTCGCGTAGTCGCCTTTGGTGCTGTACTGGTCGAACGATTGCAACGCCTCGGTCTGCTCGAATGTGAATTCGGTCTTGTCCGGCGTGCGCGTGTCGATCTGCATCACGCCGCCGATCGAATTGCCGGCGTAGGCTGCCGAGAAGGGTCCATACAACATGGTGATGCCGGCGATCTGTTCCGGCGAGACCACGCCCCAGCGCGGCGCACCGATCGTGTTGTTGTTCGCGATCAATGCCGAGATCAGGATGTCGTCGACATAGACCAGCGTGCGCGCACTCGAGCCGACGCCCCAGGTGCGTGTGGCGAGCACCGGCTGCGTGTCGCCATAGTTGCGCTTGCGGATGAACAGGCTCGGCAGGTATTTCGCAGCGTCCTCGACATCGACCGCATTGATGCGGGTTTCGATCTGCTCGGCATCGATCGTCGCCGTGCTCGCCGGGAATGACGGCGTTTCCAGCGCAGATGGCGTGCCGGTGACGGTCACGCCGGGCAACGGACTGGGCGTGCCGATCTCGCTGTCGTTCGGCATCGCGGTGGCGACCCCATCCGATGACGCCGCACTGGCGGAATCGGCCTCGTCGCGCGCGCTCGCGGCGCGGCCCGCCGCCGGCAAAGCCAGGGCCGCTGTCGCCACGCAGATAGCCAGCGCGATGCGAGCCACCCAGACGCTTTCGCTCATTAGCCTTTCTTCTCCGGTCCGAAGCCGGCGCCGATGCGGACAGGACTGTCTGCATCGGTGCCGGCGCGGCGCGCACTATGAAGCGCGTGCCGATACGGACCAGTGACCGACTGACGCAGCCAGCGGCTTTTGCGTCGAGGTGGGTGGAGACGAGCGTTATGTCTGGGTGTTATTCCGCACCCTCCGAGGCGATTTGGAACAACGCCGACAGCGCGATGCTGCCGTGCTGGGTGGGATCCTGCGGATCGCTGCTGCCCGGATGGCCGGGATTGAGATCCGAAGCGGTATCGTCCGGCGGGAACAGCACCAGGGTCTGCAGGAACTCGACGATCTTGGCCTGGCCGTCATCGCCGAGTGCAACGAACGCGTTCTTCGCCGCCGCCGCCTCGCCATCGTGGCGCACGATCACATCGCGAAGCGTGACGCTGCGACCGTCGTGTGCGTAAGGGGCCTTGGTACCCACGCCCCAGAGCGGCGAGGTCATGAACAGCGTCACCATGTTGCCGTCGTAGTTGCGTTCGTGGAACGCGGCGCCGAGATCGTGGCGCTTGAAGTCGGTGAACAGATTGCTGACGAGAAAGGGCCGCAGTTTCGGCAGCAGTTTCGGGTACGGATCGCCGTCGGCGACCACGTTGAACAGTGTCGTTGCCGACGCGTACAACTGGTTGAAGATACCACGCGTGCTGTCGTAACGCGTCTCCAGATCGGCTACGCGACGGTCCTGCTTGATCGTGAAATCGGCGACATGGCAGCTGGTGCAGCCGACGTTATCCATCAGCGCGCGGCCTTCGTCGCTGCGCGCCGTGGTCCTGCCGATGCCGGGTTTGAAGTAGTTCAGCAGATACGTTTCCATGTAGTCGAGCAGAGCCGGATCAATTTCATTGACAACGCCGTCGCCATCCACGTCGGCGGTCGCATCGCAGGTCGGCGGCCTTTTGATCGTGTCGAGAGCGGGATCGAGTTTGAGGCCGGCGGGCGTGGTCACAACGACCGCTGCCGTTGGATCGCTGGCCGCGCACAGCACCGGATCGGCGGACTGCATGCCCATCTCGTCGTTGAACGCGCCGACCGCGAAGCCGCGCAGCGAGAACTCGCGTCCTTCGGCAAAGAACGGGCGTACGCGCAGATCGGCATTGACGCCCTCGACGCGCGAAGTGTCGAACGTATGGTCCGGCAGCGCCTTGATCGAGCCATAGTGGACTCCCTTGCTGATCAGCGGCAGCGAAATCGGCATGTGCGACGTCGCGGCAGCGCGCTCCGCACGCGAGCGCAGCGCGCGCAAGTCGCTGGTGATCTCGTCGGCGAGCATTTCGCGCAGGCCTGCTCCGAACAAATGCGGTGCGTTGCGGCTGTCCGGTCGCGTGACGACGTCACCGCCGAAACCGGCCGCGCCGCGCGGACGGCCGTGACAGGACGCGCAGCTGTCGCTGAAGCCGGCGCCCAGCGCGGCATTCGCCATGATGTCTCCGCTCGAATCGAAATTCACGCGTGGGCCGATGCCCTGCTCGAGCGTGAACTTGCGCTGGAACACCTGGCGGCCGCGCCGCACGGCGCGCGCCGGATCGCGAGCGATCAGGTACAGCGACGAGCTAGGCGTGGTGTCGTCACCGCGACCAGTGCCAATCTGCTGCTGCAGGGATTTGCCGATTGCGCCGCCGGCGATGTGCGGGGTCGTTTGTGTCACATCGGTCAACTGCGCTTGCGTGGTGCAAGGCAGCAAGGTGAATAGCGCGAAACCGATGCATACGCGTGCGCTGGCCGCGTTCTGTCGTGGCATTACGTTCATGACGTCCTCCCCACGCGCTCGGTGGCGCGCCTATCCATCAGAACGCCGAAACACGCAAAGCCGAGACACGTTGTTGCGAAGTGGTCCAACGCGGCCGCTGAAGCAGCTGGCCGCGGCTTATGCTCAGAACGCGCGGAAGCACAGACGCGGTGCGGCGTGCGGTAGGCGAATGCGCCTAGATTCGGACCGTGGCCGACGTTGCGCTCGCAGTCGGTCTTTGGGTGGTCCTGGCAGGTTGCGGCGCGCGGATCGGCGAACGCACCGTCCATGTTGTTGCCCGCGTCGCAGGACTGCCCTGCAGCATGATTTGCATCCAGGTGCCCGCCGCTGTCGCGGTGTACTCGCCGCGCTGCCACGCTGGCCGTCGCAACGATCCTGCTGCGACAATCGCGGCATGCTTCCACAAGCCGACTGGCCGCGTCCGACGGCCGCCTTCCTCAACGAGCGCTTGTCGCGTCTCGAAGCGGCGTGCCGCGAAGCCGGCGTGCCATTCCACGACGACGCCGGTGTCGACGATCACTTGCAGCGCGTGCTGCTGGCCAGCGATTTCGCCTACGAGAGTTTCCTGCGCGATCCGCGCCTGCTCGGTCCCGAGTTCCTGCAGCTGATGAGCGATCCGCGTCATGCCGACGCACGTGCCGGCGCGCTCGCGGACACGCACGACGACGAGCTGCGCGCCGAGCTGCGCCGTTTCCGCCGGCGCGAGGCTTTGCGTCTGATCTGGCGCGACGTCAACGGTGCCGACGCCATCGAGACCATCCTGGCCGGCGCTTCGGTGCTCGCCGAGGTCTGCATCGAGGCGGCCTTGCGTGGCGCCGAGCGCCAGGGCGCCGCGCGTCATGGTGTCGTGCGCGACGCGAACGCGCAGCCACAGCGGCTCGTCGTGCTGGCGCTCGGCAAGCTCGGCGGCGGCGAGTTGAACTTCTCCTCGGATATCGACGTCGTCTTCGCGTTCGCCGAACACGGTGACAGCGATGGAGCGCGCGCGCTCGACGCGACCGCGTATTACACGCGCATCGGCCAGGCCCTGGTATCGCTGCTCGCCGACCATGATGTCGACGGCTACGTCTATCGTGTCGATTTGCGTCTGCGTCCATTCGGCAGCGCCGGCCGAGTCGCGCTGTCGTTCGCTGCGATGGAGCAGTATTTCCAGCGCGAGGGCCGCGACTGGGAACGCTACGCCTGGATCAAGGCGCGGCCGGTGGCCGGCGATCGCGGCGCCGGCGCGCGCCTGCTCGACACGCTGCGCCCGTTCGTGTTCCGCCGCTATCTCGACTACACCGCGTTCGCCGGCCTGCGCGAGATGAAGGCGCTGATCGATGCCGAGGTCGTACGCAAGGATCTCGCCGATCATCTCAAACTCGGTCCCGGCGGCATCCGCGAGATCGAATTCATCGTGCAGCTGGTGCAGTTGATCCGTGGCGGGCGTGAGCCGACGCTGCGCGCGCGCGGCCTGCTGCCGGCCTTGTCGGCCTGCGAGCAACTCGGTTTCATTCCGGCATCGCGCGCGCAGAAATTGCGCGACGCCTATCGCTTCCTGCGCCAACTCGAGAACCGCGTGCAGATGTTCGCCGATCAGCAGACGCACGAAATTCCGGCGGATGCGGCGACGCGTGAACGCCTTGCGCTCGCCCTGGCGCGGGCCGACTGGGACGCGTTGGCGTTCGAGTTGCACACACACCGAGCGGCGGTGTCAGAGGAGTTCGGCGCGCTGATGGCGGTCGAGGCGCGCAGCGACGCGCAACAGGCGCAGGCGCACTGGCCAGAGTTCTGGCGTGCACTCGCATCCGGCGAGGACATCGATCCTGGCAAGCTCGCGGCGAGCGGCTTCACGCCGCCCGAAGAGGCGGTTGCCGGACTCGAAGCGCTGCTCGGCAGCACGGCATTGCGCAACATGTCGGCGCGCTCGCGCGAGCGTCTCGATCGCGTGATGCCGGCGCTGTTTGCCGCGGCCGTGACCCAGGCCGAACCGGTGCGCACGCTGACCCGCCTCCTGCAGCTGGTGCTCGCGGTCGCGCGGCGCTCGGTCTACCTGGCATTACTCGATGAGCAGCCCGCCGCGTTGAAGCGCCTGAGCGCGGTGTTCGCGGCGAGCGCATTCCTGGCCGAGCGCGTGATCGCGCACCCGTTGCTGCTCGACGACCTGTTCGACGATCGCGTCGACAGCAAAGCGCCGCAGCGGCGCGATCTCGAAGACGAACTCGCGCGTCGGCTCGCCACGCTCGATGGCAGCGACGCCGAGGCCGAGATCGAGCTGATCCAGGAGGAACGCCAGTCCGCGCTGTTCCGCATCGGTCTCGCCTTCCTCGGCGGCGGCCTCGATGCCGTGGCAGCGGCGCGTGCGCTCGGCGAGGTGGCCGAGGTTGCGCTTGCTGCGGTGCTGCGCATTGCCGAGCGCGATCTCGCCGCCACGCATGGCCGTCTCGGCGGCCGCATCGGCGAGGGCAGCGGACTTGCCGTGATCGCGTACGGCAGCTTTGGCGGCGCCGAGCTCGGTTTCGGTTCCGATCTGGATCTGGTTTTTCTGTACGACGGCGAGCTGGCGCAGGCCGAATCCAATGGCGCCAAGTCGCTCGATGGTGCGCGTTACTTCGCGCGCCTCGCGCAGCGCGTCGTGCACCTGCTCGGCGTGCTGACCCGCGCGGGCCGCCTATACGAGGTCGACGTGCGCCTGCGCCCGGACGGCAGCAAGGGGATGCTCGTGCTCGGCTTCAGCGCCTACGAGGGCTATCAGCGCGAGCGCGCGTGGACCTGGGAATTGCAGGCGCTGGTGCGCGCACGCGCCGTCGCCGGCGACGCGGCATTGGCGCGCCGCTTCACGCAGTTGCGCGCCGATCTGCTGGCGATGCCGCGCGATGCGGCCATGCTGCGCGCGGATGTCGTCTCGATGCGCCGGCGCTGGCGCGTAGAGCGCGATCGCTCCGATGCCCAGCGTTTCGATCTGAAGCAGGGCGGCGGCGGTCTGGTCGACATCGAGTTCCTGCTGCAGGCGCTGGTGTTGCTGCACGCGGGCACGCATCGCGCGCTGCTGGCGAGCGGTAATTCGGCCGCTTTGATCGACCTGCTCGAACGCGAACGCCTGCTCGATGCCGCTGCCGCGCGCGCGCTGGCCGCCGCACACGCCGACCTGCTGGCGCGCGCGATTCGCTGCACGCTTGACGGTCGTCCGCGCGTGGTCGCACGCGGCGACGAGGTTGCACAGTCTTCGCAGATCGTGCGCGACGTCGCGCTGCGCTGTGGCTTCGACTGGAGTTGAGCAGCAGCGCTGGCGAACGGGCGGGTCGTTCGGCATCGCCCGAAGTGCGGTAGCACACTCATCAACGGCTGGCAGCGACCATCGGAGCAATGCATGGACGAGCACGGCGGACACGATTTGCCCGAATGCGATGTCATCCTGAAAGGCGGCATCAGCAGCGGCGTCGTCTATCCGCGCGCGTTGGCGAGGCTGGCCACGCACTATCGGCTACGCAGCCTCGGCGGCGCTTCGGCCGGCGCCATCGCGGCAGCCGCCGCCGCCGCGGCCGAATACGGCCGTGCGCAGGGCGGCTTCGCACGCCTCGCCGAGCTGCCCGATGCGCTCGCCGCAACCGCAAGCGGACGTGATGACGGCGACACGCGCCTGTTTCGCCTGTTTCGCCCGCAAGCATCGACGCGACGTCTGTACGCGCTGCTGGTCGCCGGTCTGATGCCGGAGCGACCGCGCTGGGGGCTCGCCGCACTGCGTTGGCTGCTCGCCGCCGTGCGGCATTTTCCGCTCGCTGCCACCTTCTCGCTGGCACTCGCCGGCGTGATGCTGTGGGCGCTGTTGGCGCGCGTGGATCTTGCGGGTGGCGGCATCGCCGCCGGCTGCGCGATAGCCGCTGCTGCATGTGTCGGCGCGTTGATCTTCCTGCTGACGCTGACCACGGCGATCCTCGTGCATGCGTTACGGCGTGTGCCTGCCAACGGCTATGGCTTGTGCTCCGGCCTCGGTGACGCGCAGACATTGACGCCCTGGCTGCACGCGACGCTGCAGTCGCTGGCCGCGCTCGATGCGGATCGGCCGCTGCGCTTCGGCGATCTGTGGCGCGGTCGCGTGCCCGCGGCGGACTATGTCGCCGATGCGGCTCGTCACGATCCGCGGCTGCGCTACATCGACCTGCGTCTGATGACGACCGCCTTGAGCCAGGGTCGGCCTTACAGCTTTCCACTCGACACCGAGGCATTCTGCTTCGACGCCGACGAAATGCGCGCATTGTTTCCGGCCATCGTCGTCGATGCGTTGATTGCCGATTCGCCGGAGCGCTTCGATGCCGGTCCGCTGGTCGGGCGCTATCGCCTGCCGGCGATGGTCGACCTGCCGATCATCGTGCCGTTGCGCATGAGCCTGGCGTTTCCGCTGTTGCTCGCGGCGGTTCCGCTGTGGCGGCTGCGCGCCGATCCCGATCCGCAGGCTCCTGGCCACTGGGTGCACGTCGCCGAGAAGGTCTGGTTCTCCGACGGCGGCATCTGCAGTAACTTTCCAATTCATTATTTCGACGCGCTGGTGCCGTCGCGTCCGAGCTTCGGCATCAATCTCGTCGATGCGCGCTTCGTCGCGGAAGATGCAAGCGATCCGGCCGGCTTCATCTGGATGCCGGACCACAACGGCAGCGGCATGAGCAGTCAGGTCGTCGACATCGAGCCGCGCGGCCCGAGCGTGTCCGGCTTCCTGCGCGCGATCGTTACGACGATGCAGGGTTGGTCGGACAGCACGCAGCTGGCGATCCCGGGCTATCGCGATCGCGTCGTCGCGGTACGCCTGCGCGCGGAAGAAGGCGGGCTCAACCTGCGCATGGCACCCGCCTTGATCGGCCGCCTCGCCGCGCGCGGCGAGGCGGCCGCGCAGTTGTTGCTCGGCCATTACGCGCACCGCGATCCGCCGCATGGCAGCGCGACCGGATGGCGCAATCATCGCTGGCTGCGCTATCGCGTCGCCATGCGTGTGCTCGGCGAGGCGCTCGAGGATCTGCGTGACGGCGAAGCGGCGACCTGCGCCGGCGATGCCGCGCTGGTGCCGATGCATGCCGATCCGCCAAGCTACGATTTCCGTTCCGAGCAACAGCGCGCTGCCGCGCTCGCCGCCTATCGCGAGCTGCTCGCACTGGCCGGCAGATTTGCCCAGGTGCGCGAGGAACTCAGCTACGCGATCTTCGACCACGATCCGCACGACGGCCCGCGGCCACGTCCCGAACTGCGCGTGCGGCCGCCGTTGTGAGGGTCGACCTCGCCCGCGTCGAACATTCGGATTCTGCTCGGTCTCGGTCAGATCGGACTGGCGAGGTGTGACGGGCGTCGCGGCGTCTGAGGTCATCGCAAGCGCAGCGCGTCAGGCACCGCGTGCGGTTTCCCAGCGCCGTCGCACGAGTTCGGCAATCGCCGCGGTTTCGGCCAGCGCGGGCGGCTGCGCGGTGTCCCGCAGCGGATCGTCGAGCAGACGCAGATGTCCGCTGGCGCGCAACTCGGCATGGAACGCGGCGAGCTTGCCGCTGATCGCGCGCGGCGCAAAGGTGTAGACGGGCTTGCCGGTCGCGCAGGCTTCGCTCAGCATGTTGACCGAATCCGGCGTGACGACGAGGCGATCGGCCCAGGCGAGGAAGCCCGCGTACGGGTTTGCGCCATCGCTCGCGGCGCTCCAGAAACGACCAGGCAGGGGTGCGAACGCAGCACGCAGTCGCGCGGCGATCGCAGCTGGCGTGCGTCGCGACAGGCTGACCAGAAAGCTTCCGCCTTCGCTCGCGTGATGGGCGTACAGGCGTTCGAGCAGCGCATCGAAATACACGGCATCGAGACGCTGCGCACGGTTCGAGCCGCCGATCAGCACGGCGGTGCGCGGGGTCGGCAGCGTCGCGATGTCCGCGAAATGCGCGCGCCCTGCGGCCAGCCATGCGTGATCGACCGGATTCAACGCACCGATGCTGCTGATTACGTGACGGCCGCGCACAACGTCATGCTGGGGCGCGATGACGAGGTCGAACGCGTCGCTGTCGATACGCGGATCGAGGATTTGCACGGTGAAACAGCGGCCGCCACTCCATTCGCGCAGCATGCGCGTCACCAAGGCGGCACGACGGCCGCAGCCGATCGCGATGGCCGGCCATGGCGGCGTAAGTCGCGCATTCGATTCGTCACGAATGGCGGCGCCGGCGCCGATACGCAAGTGCGGCGCGAGCGCCGCCCAAGGCTCACGCAGCCGCACGCTCAGCACGCGTGGCGTGAGCTCGAGTGCGCGTGCCAGCGCGAGCACTTGGCGTTCGTTGCCGGCGGCGCCGTCGCTGATCGCCCAGCACAACGGGCTGCCGGAAGGCATCGGAGTCATCGGCGCAGGGTAGCGGACCTGTCACGGTGGAGCGACTGTATCGATGAGATTGTTCACTCAGCGGAAACGATGTTTCCGCCCAGTGCCACTTGTCGGAAACGGGGTGCGGCCGCAATCTAGTGGGCGTTCACCCATGCTGCACGCCGTGCGTGCTTCGTGTTCGATGAAGCCTGTCGTATCGTCCGCCGTTGCATTCGGCGTAACGCGTTTCATCCAAGCTCGGTCGTTCGAAACCCTTTCCATTCTGCCAGTCCGTTCTGACACCAGGAGTTCACCCATGATCCGTCGTTTCGCTCTCGCCACCGCCATCGCGCTGGCTTCCGCACCTGCTTTTGCCGCGACCTATGCGCTCGACCCCGGCCATACGCAGGTCGTCGTCCAGTGGAATCATTTCGGTTATTCGAATCCGACCGCGCAGTTCGGCAAGGTCGAGGGCACGCTCGAATTCGACCAGGCCGATCCGACCAAGTCCTCGGTCACCGCGAAGATCGCGCTGTCCAGCATCAACAGCAATGTACCCAAGCTCGACCAGCACCTGCAGACCGACGAGTTCTTCGACGCCGCGAAATTCCCGACCGCGACATTCAAGAGCACCAAGGTCGAGAAAGGCGGCGCACCGGATCAGCTCAAGGTCACCGGCGACCTGACCCTGCACGGGGTGACGAAGCCGGTGACGCTCGACGTCACCGTGAACAAGGTGGGCGACCATCCGATGCGCAAGATTGCTGCAGCCGGCTTCGATGCGAGCACGACGATCAAGCGCTCGGACTTCGGCATCGCCAAGTACGTGCCGGCGATCAGCGACGACATCAAGATCCGCATCACCAGCGAGACGATCGACGCCAAGGCTGCCGCTGCGGAAGCCGCCAAGGCGGCGGCCGAGAAGAAGAACTGATCGAGTCCGTTACCGC
Source organism: Dokdonella sp. (assembly GCA_040005635.1). GTDB lineage: Bacteria > Pseudomonadota > Gammaproteobacteria > Xanthomonadales > Rhodanobacteraceae > Dokdonella_A. Next base: position 38,936 of record JBDTYM010000003.1, read on the forward strand.
GCGTCGTACGCGACGCGTCGCGACCTCGAAGCCACCTCCCCGTGCTGCGGGCAGGTGGCTTTCTACATTTTCGTCAGGGAAAAAACCGGCACGACGAGTGGCATGAGCGCTCAGCCGTTCTTCACACCCTGATTCTTCAGCGCCTCGAGACCGGCGAGATTCACGCTGGCGACCGCGGCCTTGAGGTCGTTGATGCTGTCGGCATTGCCGGACACCTTCACGGAGAAACGTTCGCCGAGAACGATGCCGAATTCGCCGCGCTTGTCCTGGCTGTCCCACTCTTCGTGAACGAGGCGACCGTCCTGTTTGTAGGTCTTCTCGTAACTGTGGTCGGTCTCCTTGTTGCTGTCGACCGCGGCCCAGCCGGCCAGCGCCATCAGGCCCTTGGCCGTGCCCATATCCGTCACTTCCAGACGCAGATTGCGATTCGCGCCATCCGAATACGTCGCATGCGCCTCGGAAACCTGCATGCCAAGTGCGCCATTGCGCTCGGCGCTGAAGTCCGTGCGCTTGAGGCCGCCCAGTGTTTCCGGCACGAACGGCTTCAGCATCTCCGGCGCCAGCGCTTCGACCTGGCTGCCGCCGCCGAGCGCCGCGCCCATGACCGCACCGAGCGCCTTGCCTTGCGCATCGGCGTCGCCACTCTTCTGCGCCGTCTCCATCTGCTTGCCGGCCGCTTCCATCTTCTTGCTCCAGGCATCGAGCTTGCCGAGCGAGCTGTCCTTGTCGATCGTCACGTCGCTGCCGGTGCTGCTCAGGCCCGATCCGTTCAATCCGCCGCCCATCAGCGCGCCCGTGCCGACGATACCGCCAATGATCAGCGCGAGAATCCAGCCCAGCACCACTGCGATGATGATGCTGACCGCAGTGTATCCGCCGGCTTTTTCTGGGGGCGACTGCATCGTCGGGGTCAAGCCGAGATAGAGCAGGTAGATGCTGTAGATGCCGCCAGCAATCGCGATCAGCCAGCCGAGGCCCGGGACGATCTGCCCAATGCTGGCAATCCAGCTGGCGGTATAGGCATAGCCGACCGCCTTGAGCGCCTGGATCGGGTTCTTCTGGCCGCCGAAGCTCGGTGCGAGCGCATCGACGATCAGCGCCATCACGTAAACCAGCGCCAGCGAAAGCACGTAACCGATCACCGCAGCGGTAATCCCGGCACCGATGGGTGTGCGGTAGTGGATGCCGAACATGCCGTAGCCGATCAGGCTGCCCTTGATGAAGCCGGCCACGACCGGAATTGCCGCCAGGATCGCGATGTAGTTCTTGTACAGATCCGGCACCGTCGCCGGTTCAGCCGCAATGACCGGCCATTCGGTCTTCGGCGTCAGCAGAATCGCCTTGACGCGTGCCATCAACTTGTTGAAATCCACGTGCTTCTCCCCTTGGCCATGGTTGGACATCCCGCCGGCGGCATTCTAGGCCAGAAGCGGCAGGGGTGCGCCGCGGCAGCAGTCATGGTCGCCGTGCGAACGCGATCACGGTAAAACTGCGAAGTAGTTGGCACGCGTCGTGCTGATAAACTCGAATGCCCACTGCACGCCCTGTCGATGGAGCCCAGCATGTCGCGTCCAAACCCCGCGGCCGAAGTCCGCATTTTGGCCAACGCCGAGAACCGCTATCAGGTCAGCCGCTCCGACCTGCCGCTGAGCTGCCCGATGCCGGCCATGTCGCTGTGGAATTCGCATCCGAAGGTCTATCTGCCGATCGCCGAGCAGGGCGGTCACGCGAAATGTCCGTATTGCGGCGCCGAATACCGCTTGATCGATTGAGAGCACGATGCATTCGGGTGGCCTGACCATCGCGCAGCTGGTGCCTGCGCTGGACGCCGGCGGTGCCGAGCGTTCGGCGCTGGAGATCGGCCGCGCGCTCGTCGCTGCCGGTCATCGGTCGATCGTCGTCTCGTCGGGCGGGCGCATGGTCGAGCAGCTCGTGGCCGAGGGCAGTGAGCACGTGACGTTGCCGATCGGACGCAAGTCGCTGGCCAGCCTGCTGCTGGTGCCCAGGCTGCGCGCACTGTTCCGCCGCGAACGCGTCGACATCGTGCACGCACGTTCGCGCCTGCCGGCCTGGCTCGGCTGGCTCGCCTTGCGCGGCCGATCGACGCGGACGCATTTCGTGACGACGGCGCACGGACTCAACAGTCCGGGCTTCTACAGTGGCGTGATGGCGCGCGGCGAACGCGTGATCTGCGTATCCAACACGGTACGCGACTATCTGCTGCACCACTATCCGCAAGCGGAACCGGCCAAGCTGGTGGTGATCCCGCGCGGCGTCGATCCGGAGGCGTTTCCGTACGGCTACCAACCGGACAATTCCTGGCGCGAATGGTTCTTCGCCGAATTCCCGCAACTCGCCGGCGCGCCGCTGCTGACCCTGCCCGGTCGCGGCACGCGCCTGAAGGGGCATGCCGACGCGATCGAACTCGTGGCCGAGCTGAAGGCGCGCGGCATCGACACGCGCCTGCTGCTGCTCGGCGCGCGCCAGGTCGGCCGCGAAGCGTATATCGGCGAGCTCGAACAGCTTGCACTGGCGCGGGGCGTCGCCGACCGCATCGCGATCAGCGCCCAGCGCGACGATCCGCGCGATGTCTACGCCGCTTCAGCCCTGGTACTGCAACTGTCGAACAAACCCGAGTCGTTCGGCCGCACCGTGATCGAGGCGTTGTCGCTGTGTCGGCCGGTGCTCGGCTACGATCACGGCGGGGTCGGTGAACTGCTGGCCGATCTGTATCCGGCGGGTCGCGTACCGCCGGGTGATCGAGAGCGTCTGACCGAACGCGCCGCCGAGCTGTTGCGCTACGCGCCCGCGATTGCACCGCTGCAACGCTATCGGCTGGCCGATATGCAAGCGGCGACACTGGCGCTGTACGCCGAACTCGCGCGCCGCTGAGTTCAACCGCGCGGCGCGGACCCGTCGGCAACGCCTAGAATGCGCGTCTCGCATTCGCCGGAAGCTCCGTGACCTCGACGTTCGCAACGCGCGCCGCGATCTGGCCGGCGCTGATCGTACTCGCCACGCTCGTGCTGCTGCCGGTCGGACGCGCCGCCGAGGCGGCGATTGCCTTAGGCGGGATCATCGCCGTGATCCTGATCGCACGCCGCCGGCTCGAAACACGTGCCGACGCGTACCGGCTCGCGCTGCTGCTGTTCGCATGCTACTGGCTGCCCGCGGTTTTTTCGGGCATCGCCGCGATCGAACCCGGCAAGACCTGGTCGACCGTCGCGACGACGCTGCGCTTCCTGCCGTTCGCACTATTCGCCGTGTGGGCCTTGCGCGATGCGCTGCTGTGGCCGGCGCTGACTTCAGCAATCGGCGCCGTCGTGCTGCTGTGGACGATCGATGCCTACGTGCAGATGACGACCGGGCACAGCCTTGGCGGTGCGGCCGAGGCGGAACGCCTTTCCGGCATCTTCGGTGCCGGCAATCTGAAGCTCGGCCCCGTGCTGGCGACGCTGTCGCCGTTTGCGCTGCTGGCTGCTCGCGCGCGTTTCGGACGCCGCGGACTCGCGCTCGCGGCCGTGCTGTTGATCGCGCCGATCCTGCTGTCCGGCTCGCGCGCGGCGTGGCTGTCGTATGCGCTGGTCTGTCTGCTGATGGCCTGGCACGAGACGCGCAGCAAGCGGCGCTTCCTCGCCGTGGTGGTTGCACTCGGCATCGGGGTAGCGCTGATCGGCGCGCTCGCGTTGCACGATTCGGCGCGTTTCGGCGCGCGCATCGAACGCACCTTGCTGGCACTGCATGGCACCGAAGCCGCGGTCGATGAAGCCTCCGCGGGTCGCCTCAGCATCTGGCGTACGGCGGCGGCGATGGCGTTCGCGCATCCGCTGACTGGCGTCGGCGTGCGCGGGTTCCGTTACGCCTATCCGCGCTACGCAGCTCCGGGCGATCGCTTCGTCGATACCGGCAGCGATATGGGCGCCTCGCATGCGCACCAGATCGTGCTCGAAGTGTTGAGTGAATCGGGTGTCGTCGGCCTCGCATTCTGGCTCGCCGGTCTCGGCGTTGCCGTGCGCGCGTGGTTGCGTGCGACGGCGGCGGCGCGCGCGCGCGCGCTGGCGCCGGCCCTCGCTCTCATTGCGATGTGTTTTCCGATCAATACCCATCTGGCGTTTTATTCGGCCTGGTGGGGATTGCTGTTCTGGTGGCTGCTCGCGTTGTACTGCGCCGCACTCGCTGCGCGCGACGACTAACGTTCGCGCGCAGCGCCGCGCAGCAGGCTGAGTGCGAAGCCGCCGACGAGGGCGGCGCCGGCAATCAACACGGCCCACAGGATCCAGCTTCGCCACGGCAGCGGCGGTGCCGGTGCGCGCAGCGCGGCGTCGCCGGCGCTGCGGTTTGCCGCGCCGAGTGTCGCCGGCGGAGGTTGCCAGTCGCGCCCTAGCTTTGCGCGCAAGCTGGCAAGTGCGGCGTCGACCGGATAGTCGGCGCGCCGCGCTTGCAGGCTGCCGACCGCCAGCACATAGGGACCGCTGCCTTCGGCGAGGAATACCAGCGCATCGGGCTGGTAGCCAATCGTCAGTTGAGGCGGCGCGGCCAGCGGCGTCAGCGATTCGATGCGCAGCTCGCGCACGCGGCTGCCGCTGCGCAGATCGAGCGCGTCGTTTTGCAGGCGCTCGTCGCCTTGCAGCAAGCGGAATGCCGTGACGCGCGCAAGTTCGCGCCAGTCGTTTGGCGCACTCGCATCCTTTCGTGTGGACAGGATCAGCGGCGCCAGCGTGTTGTCGCCAGCGAGTTCGATGCGCGCGCGGTCCGCCGGTAACGCAGCCGGCAGTCGATAGTCGAACCGCGCGCCGCCGCCGGGTGCTGCGCCGACCGCGGAAGTCTCGGCGCGCAGCCACGCGCGCGCGGGCGCCGCGCTGCTGCGTTCGGTCGCGCGCGCATGCGCGCCAAGGCCGTCCAACGCCGCGCCGTCGTCGAGACGATGCAAGCGGAAATACTTCGCGCGCACGCCACCCAGCGTCAGTTCGCGCCGCTCGAGTCGCGCACCGTCCTGTTCGAGTGCGAGCACGGTCGCACTGCCGAGGCTGCGCCAGCTCTGCAGATCGTCGCTGGCTTCGATCGAGAAACGTGCAACGACGCCGGACGTCGGCGTCGTCCAGTCGAGCTGGATACGATCGATTGCATGGTCGATGCCGCTGGCGTCGAGCAGCCAGTCGCGCGTCCGTGCAGGCGTCGGCGTTGCCGCCTGCTCGCCGGCATCGATGCGACGCAGACGACCGCTGGCGTCACGGTCGATGACCAGACGCAGGTCGCCGCTGGCCGCCGCGGCCGTCGTCGGCGGCAGCGCGAGTACCGGCATCGCGCTGTCGAGTTCCTGTGTCGTCGACGTCGCAGCCGTAGCAACGCGCGCAAGCGGCACCGGTTGTCCGGCCGCATTGAAGACTTCGATGTCGCGCAACGCATCGTCCTGCACCCAGGCGTACACCTCGGGCGTTAACTCGACACGCCACGCACTGCTCGGACCCGCCGCGTCCGTCACGATCGGAAAGGTGTAGGCGTAGTCGGCCGGGGTCGCCGCCGCTGCCATGTGCAGCGCCCCGACCATGAAAACAATGCCGAAAGCGCGACGTCTCATGCGGGTTCTCCCTGTGTGCTCATGCGCGGTGGTGCCGGTGCGAGGTAGCCGATCACCGTGCAGAGCAGACCGTAAGCGATGAACGAGGCGATGCCGAACAGGTTGCCGAGGTGTGCGCGGTCGACCAGCAGCAGCTTCGCCAGCACGACGCCCATCAGCGCGGCGCCGGCGAGCCACAACATGCGCTGACCGCGGCGCGAGCCGATGACCCAGCCGAGTACGCCGAGCAGACTCCAGACGACGGTCAGCGACGTCTGCGCGAGATTGGAATCCCACATCGACTCGTTCCACGGCGCGCCGCCGAGCTGGTGGGCCGCACGCAAGGTCGCCGCCGTGACGAAGGCGAAACCAGCCACAGCGAGCAGGACCGGTCGCTGTTTCGCCAGATCGGAGCCGGCATCGCAATCGACCAGCCAGCGCGCGAAGCAGGCCAGCACGCCGATCTGTGCGAGCTCGACCGGATTGAGCAGCGGGAGGAACGGCAGCGGCGCGCTGGTGCCGGAGTGGAACAGCAGCGAGACGAATGCCAGCATTGCCAGCAGTGCCTGCGAGGCGAGCAGCAGACCGCGGTACGCGGCGAACCGCGTCGCCATCGGTGGCGCAATCCATTGCGGGCGCAGCAGTGCGAGCGCCCACGCGAGCAGCAGCGGAAGTAGGGTCAACGCATCGATCCAGGCGACCGTCAGATTCGCATCGCCAGCGGTCTGACGCAGCGCCAGCATCAAGGCGAGCGTCCACGTCCATAACCAGCCCAGGTGCGCGACACGCGGCGCCGGGTCCGTCTCTTCGCGCAGCACATGCAGCGCGAAGAAGCCGCCGAGTGCGTAAAACGCGAGCGCTCCGGCTGCGATCGGCGACAGCGGTCGCACATCGTTGATCGCGAACACCAGAATCAGCAGGCTCGCCACTGCCACCGCCAGCGCGGCCGTCCAGGCCAACGCGCTGCGGCGCAGGCGCAACTGCGCGACGGCGGCAAGTGCCGCCGACAGCGCGATCAAGCCGAGCACGGCTGGAGCGCGTCGATCCGCGGCAACGAAGCGATCGATCTCGCGCAGGCCTGCACCCAGCCACCAGACGAGTCCCCACAGATACAGCGGCAGCATCAGCGGCGTAGGCGCGCTCACGCGCAGAAACAGCCAGGCGCTGACAAAGGCCGCCGCGGCGATCAGCACGGCGCTGATGAAGCCGCCATTCGCGATCGCCACGCTGTCGGTGCTGACACTGTTGTCGCTCAGCGCGATCAGGAAGGCGCCCGCCGCCAGAGCCTGCAACACCAGTCCACCGAGCCGCGGCAGCCATTGCTGCTGGCGCAAGCCGAGCCAGATCAGCGCGGCCCCTTCGAGCGCAAACGTGCAAGCGGTGGAACGTGCACTCAGGGCGAGCGGCACCGCCAGCGTTGCGAAGCCGACCGCGAGCACCGCGAAAGCCTCGCCGAGCACGCGCAGACGTGCGCGTGAAAGCAGCGGCCAGCCGAGCACTGCATAGACTGCCGCTGCGGCGAGTGCCGAGTAGGCGAGCGGCAGGCGCTCGCCTTCGAGCAGGGCCGCCTGCAAGGCGAACGCGACGAGGGGATTGCCGAACACGAGCGTGCCGTCGACCAGGTCTCGTCGTTGCGGTTCGCGCTGGCGCGCGTACAGAATCGGGATCGCCAGATACAGCGCGAAGTAGATCAGCAGGAACGGCTCGGTGCTGGCGAACAAGGCATGCTCGTACTTGAGCACACCCCAAGTCGTGGCAATGGCATAGGTGAAGAAGAAGCCGAGCAGGTTCAATGCGCGCCAGGGTTTGACCCAGGCGATTGCGAAGATCGCGAGATTGAGCAGCGCGTAGTAAGCGAACAGCACTACGTGATTGCCGCTGCCGGTCGAGATCAGGATCGGCGCGGCGAAACCGGCAACGATGCCGAGCACGGCCAGTGCAAGCGCGTCCTGCAGCACGGCGAGCACGCCTGCACCGGCGACGAGCACCAGCATCAGCGCGAAGGCGGCGCCGGCCGGTAGCAGGGTATACAGGCGGAACGCTGCGAACACCGTCATCAGCAGCACGCCGATCGCGCCGCCCTGCAGACTCAAGGCGAAACTGCGCTTGTGCAGCCGCTCGCGCCAACCGAACGCAAGTGCCGCTATTGCAGCGATGGCGATGCCGGCGAGGCGAAACTCGACTGGCAGGCGCAGCCAGCCTTGGTCCGAGGCATATTTCAACAACGAGCCAACCCCGGCGAACAGCACCAACATGCCGACTTTGACCGGCACATTGCCCTCGCTGAACCAACGTTTCACCCAACCGAGCAGGCGCGTGACCGGGTCCGCTGCAGCCAGCCCTTGCGCTGCCGTTGCGCGTGGCGATGGCCGCCTCGGCGGCGGCGGGATCGGCGGCGGCGGGATCGGCGGCGGTGCGAATGTGGCGGGTTCGAGCGCGCCGGCAGCATCGTCAGCTTGAACGTTTGCCGTAACGCCTTCCGCTGCGATTGCCGAGGCCTGCATCGCGGGTAGGCGCGTTTGCGCTGCCGACGCAGGCGCGGGTCTCGCGCTGCCGGCCGCAGCGGGTGGCGCGCGCTGCGCACGCGCGAGTTCTTCGAGTTTGTTGTGCAGCGTTGCGACATGCGCGTTCAGCGTGCGCAGCCGGACCAACACGAGGCCGATCGCCATGCCGCCAAAGAAGCCGAGCGCTGCGGTGCCGTCATTGCCGACGGTGCCTCCGATTGCAAGCCCTACGATGCAACTGACGACGACGATCAGAAAAGCCATGCGTTCCCCCGAGTGCGCGAATCGAAGCGCCGTCGTCAATAGACGTCCGCTGCCCCCGGCGGTCTCGTCTTGAAGCGCTTGTGCATCCAAAGGTACTGCGTCGGCGCCTCGCGCACCATGCGTTCGATGCAGGTGTTGACGCGCGCGGTATCGGCGACGACGTCGCTGGTCGGGAAATCCGTCAGCGGCGCTTCGAGCCGGATCGCGTAGCCGCCGCCGTCGAGACGCCGATGGAAGAACGGGATCACGCATGCGCCGGACAGGCGCGCGAGGTGATGCGTCGCCGTGATGGTCGAGGCCGGCACGCCGAAGAACGGTGCGAAGACGGCGTCCTTGCCGCGCATGTCCTGGTCCGGTGCGTACCAGATCGTGTTGCCGGCTTTCAGGTAGCGCACGCTCTGGCGCAGTTCGTCCTTGCTGTACATCGCGTCGGCGTAGCGCAGGCGCGCGCGCTTGATCGCCCATTCGAATGCGTCGTCGTCGTGTTCGCGATACATGCCGCCGATGCGGATGCGCTGCGAGACCAGGCGCGCGCACAGCTCCAGATGTGAAAAATGCGCACCGACCAGCAGCACGCCGCTTCCGGATTTCAACGCCGCATCGAGATGTTCGAGGCCTTCGAAGGCGAGCGGGATGCGCGCGAGCGCGCGCGGCGAGCCCATCCAGGCGAGCGCGAATTCGATCAGCATGACGCCGCCGTCGACGAGGTTCTCCTCGAGCATCGCGTCGCGTTCATGCTCGCTGAGTTCGGGAAAGCACAGTGCCAGATTGCGCGCAGCGACATGGCGGCGTTCGCGCAGCAGCCGCGCCGACAAACGGCCGAGTCCGCGACCAATGCGCAGCAGCAGCGGGTAGGGCACACGCGCGGTCAGCCAGATGAATCCGAGGCCGATCCAGGCGGCCCAGTGGCGCGGAGCGAGCAGGGTGGATCGAAACGGCGGGGCGGCTTGTGGCATCGGCATGATTGTAGAGGCAGCGGGGTGTGGTGGCAGCCGCGCCAGTGGCCGCCGCCGACCACGAGGGGCTGCGGACGATGGCATCGCTATACTGCGGCGCCTTCATCGTCGACTACAGCCGTGTTCCAGCGCTTCATCTACACCCTGACGCTGTATCTGCTGACGCCCTTCGTCGTCTACCGACTGGCTGCGCGCGGCTTCAAGTATCACGGCTACTTCGCACGCTGGCGCGAAAGGTTCGGCTTCTTCGCCGACCCGGGCATCCGCGACAGCATCTGGGTGCACGCGGTCTCGCTCGGCGAAGTCAATGCGGCGGTGCCGCTGATCGAGGCACTGATGCGCCGCTACGGCGATTCGCAGTTCGTCATCACGACTGTCACGCCGACCGGTTCGGACCGCGTGCTGCAGCTCTTCGGCGAGCGCGTGTTCCACGTCTACCTGCCGTACGACCTGACGACCGCGGTGCGGCGCTTCCTCGATCGGGTGCGGCCGCGCCTCGCCGTGATCATGGAAACCGAGATCTGGCCGAACCTGTTCATGACCTGCGCCGAGCGTGGCATTTCGATCGTCGTCGCTAATGCGCGGCTGTCGGAGAAATCCCTGCGCGGCTACTGGCCGATCCAGCCGCTGGTGCGGCGTGCGATTCGTTGCGCCAGTTTCGTCGCCGCGCAATCAGTGTCCGATGAAGATCGCCTGCGCCTGCTCGGTGCGGCGGAACCGAAACTGGCGGTCGTTGGCAATCTGAAATTCGACATGCAGGTGCCCGATGACGTGCGCGAGCATGGCGTCGCGTTCCGCATCGCCGCCGGCGGAGCGCGGCCGGTGTGGATCGCAGCGAGCACGCACGAAGGCGAGGAGATGGTCGTGCTGAAGGCCCACGCCGCGGTGTTGCGGCGTTTTCCTGACGCGCTGCTGCTGATCGCGCCGCGCCATCCCGAGCGCTTCAAGCCAATCGCGGCGGCGTGTCGAGCGTACGGCTTTCGCACTGCCACGCGCAGCGAGGAGGGCGGCGCCGACCCGACTTGCCAATGCTTCGTGATCGACTCGATGGGCGAACTGCTCGCGTTCTATGCGGCGGCCGATGTGGCGTTTGTCGGCGGCAGCCTGGTCCCGGTCGGCGGTCACAACCTGCTCGAACCGGCCGCGCTGGCGCGACCGGTCATCGTCGGACCGCAGACATTCAATTTCGCCGAAGTCACCGAGGATCTCGTCGCGGCCGGCGCGGCGCTGCGCATCGCCGACGCCGACGCGCTCGGCCCGGCCGTGGTGCGACTGCTCTCGCGCGAGGTCGAGCGGCGCAGCATGGGCGACGCGGCGCATGCGGTGATGGAGCGCGAGCGCGGTGCGGTCGCGCGCACGATGTCGATCGTCGAGCAGGTGCTGGCCGGCGTACCGGTGACGGCGGAAGTCGCCGTGCGGACGACTGTCTGACTGACAGCGGCGCTGTCGAAGCAACGACACCCGCAAAAAAAAGGCGGCCCGCAGGCCGCCTTTTCTTCCACAAAGCGCCGCTGCTGCGATTTACTCCAGCAGCGCGTTGATCCCCTCAAGATCTTTCAACTCGATGATACCGGCCGCCTGCTTCAGCAGCAGACCATTCAACACGAACGTGTGACGCGCCGAGGAGTACTGGCTCTGCGCCGACAGCAGCGTCTGCTGGCTGATCAGCACGTCGACGATCGTACGCGTGCCGACTTCGTAGCCAGCCTGCGTCGCCTCGACCGAGCTCTGCGCGGAGATCACCGCCGCCTTGGTCGCTTCGACCTCGCTCGCGCCGGCAATCACCGAACGGTAGTTGTTGCGCGTTGCTGCTTCGACTTGGCGACGGTTGAATTCGAACTGGTCCTGGCTGAAATCGCGCTGGTAGATCGCCTGGCGTACGCGCGACTGGGTGAAGCCTCCGGTGAAGATCGGCACGTTGAGCGACACGGTGATCGAGCTACCCCATTTCGGGTCGCCGCTGAAGTTGTGAAAGCCCGGGGCCCCCGACACGGCGATATCCCCCCAGTTTGGTGAGCGCGAATAACCGATCTGCGCATTGATCGTCGGCAGATGGCCGGCACGCGCCGTGTTGATGTTCGCATTCGCAGCGTCGACATTCAGCGCGGCTGCCGATAGAACCGGATTCTGCTTCAGTGCCACATCGACCCATGCCTTCGGGTCGTCCGGGCTGGGATGATCGAGCGGCAGGTTTTCGCGCAGCTTTTTGAACTCGCCGGGTTCCTTGTTAGTCAACTGGCGCACCGTCTCGCGGGAGGTGTCGACCGCATTCTGATCGCTGATCACGGTGGCGACGGCCTGGTCGTGCTGCGCCTTGGCGTCGTTGACGTCGGTGATCGCGGCGAGGCCAACGTCGAAGCGCTGCTGCGCCTGTTCGAGCTGACGCCCGAGCGCCTTCTCGTTCGCGTCAGCGAACTTGAGCGCGTCGAGCGCAGTCAGCACGCCAAAGTAGGCCGTTGCGGCGTTGATCATCAGCTGTTGCTGTGCCGCGTCGTAGGTTGCCGCGCCGGCTTGCGCCGTGTAGCGACTAGACTTCAGTGCCGTCCACTTGCTGATGTCGAGAATGCTCTGATTCAGAGTGGCACCCATTGAACGCTGGTAGCTCGTCACGGTAGTACCGCCGACTTCCCTGAATGCGCCCGTGTTTGGGTCCTGTACAACCGATGGCGAATCATCGCCCCCACGCGTCCTCGTGAAATCCAATGCGGCAGAAATCTGCGGCAGCAACGCCGACCGCGCCTGATCGATGTTCTCGTCGGTCGCCAGCTTGGTGGCTTCGGCGCCGGCCAGGGTCGGGTCTGATGCACGTGCCTCCTGGTAGACCTGGACCAGATCGTCGGCGTGGACGGCGGTGGCGCCAAAGGCCAACATCACGGCCAGCGACAGGGTGCTGATGCGAATCATCGAATCATCCTCGAAAGATGTAAGGTTTTTCTGGCGCCGCGCGCCTACAGGGTGAAGCGGCGCGGCGGTTCGGCATTCTTGAGATACGACACGTCGGTTTCGAACAAGCTTTCCGACGTCCAGTGCGTTTCGTCGACGCGCGTGTACAAGGTGGCCTGCATCGCGGGCGAATCACCGACGATCGCGAACAGACGTCCCCCCGGCTTCACCCAGGCGCGGAAACGCTCGGGCAAGGCATGCACCGCACCGCCGACGACGATCGCATCGAAGCGATCACCGGTCGAGAAATCGCGGACGGCGTCGGCGATTTCAAGGTGCACGTTGCGCACTTGCGCGGCAGCGAGTTGCGCGCGTGCGAGGGCGGCGATGTCGGCATGCAGTTCGACACTGGTCACCGCAGCGGCGAGACGTGCCATGCAGGCGGTCAAGAAACCGCTGCCGGTGCCGATTTCGAGCACGCGCTCGTCGGCCTCCAAGGATAGCGCCTGCAGGATACGGCCTTCGACGACGGGCTTCAGCATGCTCTCGCCGTGTCCGATCGGCACGGCAAGGTCGGCGAAAGCGAGTTCACGGTGTCGTGCCGGCACAAAGTCCTCGCGCTTCACCGCGCGTAACGCATCGAGCACGCGCGGATCGAGTACTTCCCAGGTGCGAACCTGATTCTCGACCATGTTCTGCCTTGCCAGCTCGGTATTCATCAGCATCGGTGATTCCTGCCGCCGCAAAAAAGAACGAGAAGCATAGGTACTCGCCGGGGTCGCGGCAAATCCAACCTTGGCGGTGGGCGGCGCGGCGCCGAAGTGCCGGAAGTCACCACGCCGCCGTCTTCACTCAGGCCGCGACCGCGCCGCCGGCGCGAGCGGACAATTCCTCACGCGTGCGTGCCAGCGAATTGCCGACGTTCGCCGCCAGCATCGAATCGACGCGCGCGAGCGGATTGCGCAGCGGGCTGCCACCCCGCAGGTCGTGGCTCACCAGCTGCAGCGCGAGCCACCGCTGCAGCCGCGCCTGATCGTCCGCGGACAGTGCGGACAATGTCCGCCGCGCCGCACTGCGCAGCTGCGCCGAACGGAACGTGCCAATGTTCGTGGCGCCTTCCGCGCCGGTTTCCTCGATCAGCGCGGCGAAGGCGCGTTGCGCAAAACGCAACGGCAGACCCGCGTCGCTGCTCGCATTTTCCTGATTCTGGGCAAGCGCAGGCGTGGTCATCGGGTGACTCCCCTGCCGGCGCGATCGCCGCGTGCATGGGTCAGATGCAGAATAAGTGGACAAAGTTGCATGACGTCGTTCCTAGCAAGACATGAGCCATAGCGGAAACGTCTCCGCGGACATCGCCCATGATTTCGATTCATCATCGTGCGCGGGCGTCCGCAAGATGTCCGACAGGAACGCATGCTCCCGCCCTCGCCGCCCGGGTGCGGGGAGGGGGAGATTCCCCGGGCGGCGCGGCGAGAGACTTGAAACGAGGTGGCAATCACACACACCCTGTCCGTGGGCGCAACGTTCCGTGCGGGCGCCGCTGGAGGGCGCATAATCGAAATGTTTCGCGCAGCGGCTGCTGGCCGCCCAACGGACATTCCGAGAACCGCAATCGGTTCCATTCATGTACCGACGGGTATACTATAATAAATGAACCGAGCAGTCCAGTAGTATGTGTGCCATGAGCTTAGCCATCGCCAAGTCGTGCGGCCCAGGCCGTCCCAAGGATTTAGAGAAGCGTGCCGCGATTCTCGACGCGGCGAAGCGTCTGTTCCCGCGGTCGGGCTTCGAAGGCACCAGCATGGATGCGATCGCCAACGAGGCGGGCGTCTCCAAACTGACCGTCTACAGCCATTTCACCGACAAGGAAACCTTGTTTTTCGCGGCGATTCGCGAGCGTTGCGAACAGCAGATGCCGTCAACACTGTTCGATGTCGACGTGAAAGGCCCGGTACGCGGGCAGCTCGAAGCGATCGCGCGTGCTTTCTTCGCGCTGGTCACGGCGCCGGAGTCGATTGCGCTGCATCGCCTGCTGACGTCGGGTTCGGGCAGTGCGACCAAGCTGACCCAGTTGTTCTGGGATGCCGGGCCGCAACTGGTGCAGTCCGGGTTCCAGCAGTTCCTGCGCAAAGAAGTGGAGGCGGGACAGCTCGAAATCGTCGATCTTGCGCGCGCGGCTTCGCAGTTCTTCGCCCTGCTCAAGGGTGAATTGCATGCGCGCCTGCTATGCGGGTGCTCGGCGCCTATGTCCGAACGCGATGTCGAATCGCACGTGCGCGCGACGGTGGAGTTTTTCCTGCGCGCGTACACGCCATGTCAGGGGCGTGTTGCGGCGGTCGATCTCTGAGGCAGGCGCGGCGCTCGTCCGGGTTCAGCGTCCAGGGCCATCGGTCCGGGTCATCCATTCGCGCAGCACGGCCAGATCGCCGGCACTGATGTCGATGAAACGAAAGCCCGCCCACGTGCGCCCCTGCACGTGCGTGCGTTCGCTCCACAACTCGTGGGCACCGACTTCGATCGGACGCAATTGCCCGTGCGCATCCGGCAGGTGGAAGACGAACTGGTACAGCGCGTCGTCGATGATCGGCGTGGTCGCGACCAGCATCATGCCTTCCAGCGAGATATTGCTGAGCTGACCGACGACGTTGCCGGTCATCGCATCGCTGACTTGCAGCACGACATCCAGGCGTTTGCGCGGGCCGCGACGTTTCTCGATCATGGGGCCATCGTCTCTGCTGAGGTGGCTGGGCGGTGACCGCTCATGCCGTGACTTCCTGCGTTCCCGCTGAGCCATTCAGCCGCAGGGTATCGAGGATCGCCTTCCAGGCGCGATCGATCAGCGAGGTGTCCTCGGCCACCACCATGCGTGCCTGCCCGCGCGCCATGTCGCGGGCGAGCTGCTCGAGCGTGCGATCTTCGCTGCGCACACCGCGTTGATTGACGAACAGGCAGCGTCCGGTCACGGTCGAAAACCAAGCCAGCTTTCGCCGCACGGAAGCGCCTTGCTGATTCTGCACGAAGTCGAACCAAGTGCCGAATGGGATCGTGCGCATGCGATCGAGCATCGCCTTCTCCGCTGCGCTGAGCGGAATCGGCGCAGGCGTGGGGGCTGCAGGTGCGGCGGCGCTTTCGCCGCCGAGTCGCACCTTGTCCTTGAGCAGGTTGTCGACATGATCGGCCTGCTGGGCGGCGGTGGCGTCTGCGGTGCCTGGCTGGGCAAACACGCCCGCGATCACGCCGTTGATGTCGTCGGTATGCAAGCCGACCTGACGCAGTCCGGTATTCAGCTCCTGTCGCAACGTCTCGTCGGTTGCCGCGGAGGTCGCGGCATCGTGGCGAGCCAGCTTGATCGCTACGCCGAGCCGGCGTTTGAACTCGACGCCATCGGAGCCATGCCGCAGCGCACTCAGCGCCAGCGCGTCGGTCCATGCCTGTTCGAGCAGCGCGCGCACGAGCGGCGACGGCGATCCACCCTGGATGACGCGGGTAATGGCAGCCCGCGCGGTGTCGCGCGCGACATCCAGCTTGTCGCGTCCTTTCGCCGCATCGATATGGCGACGCTCGGCGACCTCGGCGCGGCGCGCAAGCAACTCCATGTGCTTGCCGAGATCGCCGAGCAGATTCTCGAATACGGACAGATCGCCGTCGAAGTCGTCGCCGACGTTGTCGACGACCATCTGCATCTTGCGCGACAGATCGGCATCCGAATCGGTCTCGTCGAACCAGCGTGCGCCGGTTTCGGCAATCGTATTCAACAGCTCACGCGCCGGATGGTTGCGTCGAGTGAAGAAAGTCTTGTCGCCGAGTGCGACACGCAGAACCGGTACGCGCAGCCGACTCAGCAGCGAACGCGCGCCGCTGCCTTCGCGCACGTTGGTCGTGATGTAATCGAACAGCATGCCGATCAGATCAACCGTGTCGGCGTCTTCTTCGGCCAGTTGCAGGCCATCGCCGTGCGGACCGGCACGGCGCAGTTGTGCAAGCAGGTCTTCCCTGAAGTGCCCGCTGTCGTAGACGGCTGCGGCGGATTTCGCACGGGCGTCGGGGCTGCGCTGCAGCAGGCTGAGCACGGACTGCAGATCGTCACGGCTCGCTGGCGCGGCCATGCTGCTGCGCGAATGCTCGATGCCGGCGCCGCGCCGACGATCGGCCAGCAGATGGCGCAGGGTTCCAAACAGTTCGGCGTCACCGACTTCGTGAATCGGCGGCGCAGGCGCCGAGCCCTGCTTGGCGAACGCTTCCTGCGCGACCTGCTCAATCAGGGGCTCGCGTCCGCCATCGCCACCCACGCGCGGCTTGCCCGCTGCCTGCCATTGCAGGTTCGGCAGTACGCGCTGCTCGGCAAGGTAGGTATTGAGTGATTGATAGAAGGCGGCAATCGGCAGCAAGGCGACGCGATCGAACTGGCGATAGGCCAGCACCCGCGCTTCGACGCCGAGATCGATTCCGCGCAGTGATTCGCGTAACGCCTCGACCAGTTGCACTGGTCCGAGCGGCAGCAACTCGTTCGTCGAAACTGCGCTTCCGGCCAGCACGCCGAGGCGGTGCGACAAGGCGTACAGCCCCTGCGAATTGCGAATCTCGGATTTGCTGGCGATCTCCTGCAACGCGAGATCCTCTTCCAGCACCGAAGAATCGACCAGCTCCAGTTCGGCGCGCGCCGCACTCGAGGTCTGCGCGTGCACTACCGGTTCGGTCGTGCTGCGGATCAGTGCCAGCGTCGCTTCGACATGACCCAGGAAACGTGAAGTTATCAGCGCATGATTCGGCTTGATCTCGCGCAGGCTGGCGAAGCGCTCCTGTTGCAGCGCATTGCTGCCTGCCCGCTCGGCCAGTTTGAACAGAGCGCTTTCGATTTCGTCCAGCGTTCGCGGCAGCACGCCGAGAAAATGGGAGCGTGTGCGCTCGAGTAGACCCGACAACAGCGCGCGCACACGCGGTGGCAGCTCGGACCGCTGCGCGAGCGTGGTAAGCCTGGCATTGTCGCCGTGGCGGATTGCCCTATCTCCTGCTGCGCCACGATTCGACGGCGCGAGGACGTCGATGTCGTCGTGGCTTCTCCCGCGCGACCGCGTCGTTCGCATCCTGACGACACGACAACGCGGCAAGCACCCCTATAACGGACCGACGCCATTCCGCGCAAGCGGCCCTTGGCGCCGGATTCTGGCACGTAGTTCCGAACCCGAACAGGTGCAACGCACAATGCGGGCCAGCGCTGCTATGCCGCGGTCGCGCGGTCAGTCGCGATCCGTGGTGACGCGCACGTCGCGCAGCTCGCCATCCTCGTCGATCGCCAACGCGACCTCGATCGGGCGGCAGCAGATCGCGCAGTCCTCGACATAGCGCTGCGAGCCGGCTGAGAGGTCAGCTTGCGTCGTGAAGCTTTCGCCGCAATACGGACAGGTCAGCGTGATCCATTCAATCATTGCGTCAGTCCTCCGCCATGAACAGCTCGATCAGGTCGTTGAGGAAGCGTCGGCCGGTTTCGCTCGGCTGCAGGCGCGCCGGGTCGTCGAGCAGCCATCCGCGCGCGCGCGCAGCGGCGAGCGGCGCCTCGATCGAATCGCCTCGCAAGCCGGTGGTTTGTTCGAAAGTAAATCGCTCGACACCCGCGTCGAGGCGCAGCGAATTCAGCATGAACTCGAAAGGCAGCTGCGCCGGCGCGACATCGGCCACGCTGCCGAACGGCTCGCCGCGGTCGGCACGTTCAAGGTAGCTGCGCGGCAGCTTGAGCTTTGCCGTGCGCACGATGCGTCGGCTTGCGGCATTGCTGAGCTTGCCGTGTGCGCCGGCGCCGATGCCCAGATAGTCGCCGAAGCGCCAGTAGTTGAGGTTGTGCACGCATTCGCGTCCGCTTTTCGCGTAGGCCGAAACTTCATACTGCGCGTAGCCGGCGCCAGCCAGCCGCGCCTGACAGGCTTCCTGCATGTCCCAGGCGCTGTCTTCGTCCGGCAGCGGCGGCGGCCTGGCGGCGAACACGGTGTTCGGTTCCAGCGTCAGTTGGTAGTGCGAGATATGCGTGGGTTGCAGGGCGATCGCGTGTTCAATGTCGGCGACGGCCCCGGCCAGCGTCTGCTGCGGCAATGCGTACATCAAATCGAGGTTAAAATTGTTCGCGCCGGCGTCCTGCGCCTGCCGGATCGCGCGTTCGGCTTCGGCCGCCGAATGAATGCGTCCGAGCCGGCCCAGCTGTTCGTCGTCGAAGCTCTGCACGCCGAAACTGAAACGATTGACGCCGGCGCGCAAGTACTCGTCGAAGCGGCCGTGCTCGACCGTGCCGGGATTGGTTTCCAGTGTGACTTCGAGGTGGTCGGGCAGCGCGATCCGCGCGCCGACGCCGTCGAGAATCCGCGCGATTGCATCCGGCGCGAACAGGCTCGGCGTGCCGCCGCCGAAGAACACGCTGTGCAAAGGCCGCTCGCCGATGGCAGCACCGAAGTTGCGCAAGTCGCGATCGAGATCAGCCAGCAGTGCGTCAATATACGCGGCGACCGGCAACGCGCCGTTCTGCGCGTGCGAATTGAAATCGCAGTAGGGACATTTCTTCACGCACCAGGGAATGTGCACGTACAGCGACAACGGCGGGGCGAGCATCGGCATCGCACGATTGTAGGCGGCGGGCGCCGGCGTCGCAGGTCTCACCGTGGCGTCGCGGGCGCAAGCGCTGCCTGCAGCGCGCGCAGCGCCAAGCCGCGGTGACTGACGCGGTTCTTCGTCGCGACGTCCATTTCGGCGGCGGTCTGGCCAAAGGTCGGATCGAAGAATATCGGGTTGTAGCCGAAGCCATTGCTGCCGCGTTCCTCGCGCAGGATGCGTCCCGGCCAGCGCCCCTCGACGATCAGCGGCGCCGGGTCGTCCGGCGCGCGCAGCAGTGCAATCGAGCAGTGAAAATGCGCGTCTCGACGTGCGTCCTCGACCTCGGCAAGCGCGGCGAGCAGCTTGGCAATGTTCGCCGCGGTATCACCGTGCGCGCCGGCGTAGCGCGCCGAATACAAGCCCGGCGCCCCGCCGAGTGCGTCGACACAGAGGCCGGAATCGTCGCCCAGCGCGGGCAGGCCGGAAGCGCGCGCGGCGTGCCGCGCTTTCAACAGCGCGTTCTCGACGAACGTCGTCGCGGTTTCCTCGGCGTCGTCGATGCCGAGGTCGGACTGAGCGATCAGCTCGATGCCGCTGCCGGCGAGGATCTCGCGCATCTCGCTGAGCTTGCCGCGGTTGCTGCTGGCCAGGACGATTCTTTTCATCGGTATGGAAAGGGTCAATCGTACGGGGTAAAGGGAAAAATCCCGCGCACTTGCTCGAACTTTCGCGCTTTCCTCTGCACCCGTTTCCCCTTACTCCGCGAGCGCGGCGCGCTGCTTCGCGCACAGCTCGGTGACGCCTTGCGCCGCCAGCGCCAGCAATACGTCGAGCTCCTCGCGCCGGAACGCGTGGCCTTCGGCGGTGCCCTGCAGTTCGATGAAGCCGCCGCCATCGTTCATGACGACGTTCATGTCGGTGTCGCAGGACGAGTCCTCGGCATAGTCGAGGTCGAGCACCGGTGTGCCCTGCACGATGCCGACCGACACTGCAGCGACTGCGCCGAAGATCGGATCGCGCTTGATCGCGTTGCGCGACTTGAGCCAGCGCACCGCATCGATCAGGGCGACGTAGGCGCCGGTGATTGCGGCCGTGCGCGTGCCGCCATCGGCTTGCAATACGTCGCAGTCGAGCGTGATCGTGCGTTCGCCGAGCGCCTGACGATCAGTGCAGGCGCGCAGGCTGCGGCCGATCAGGCGCTGGATTTCCATCGTGCGGCCACCCTGGCCGCCACGCGCCGCTTCGCGCTGGGTGCGCGTCCCGGTCGCGCGCGGCAACATGCCGTACTCGGCCGTCACCCAGCCTTCGCCCTTGCCGCGCAGGAACGGCGGCACCTTCTCCTCGATGCTCGCGGTGCACAGCACGCGCGTGTCGCCGAAAGCGACCAGCACCGAACCCTCGGCGTGACGCGTGTAGTGGCGCTCGATGCTGACCGGGCGCAATTGATCGGCGCTGCGGCCGGACGGACGTGCGAAGCTCATGCAAGAGAGCGCTTTGGCAATTGGGCCGCGGAGTTTACCATTGCGCCCCCTCTGCTTCCGTGGACGCGCCGATGCTGCGTAGCATGACCGCCTTTGCCAGCGCCGAAGCCGATACTGGCCACGGTACCCTGGCGATCGAGCTGCGCTCGGTCAATCACCGCTATCTGGAACTCGGCCTGCGCCTGCCGGACGAGCTGCGCGCGCTCGAGCCGCTGGTGCGCGAACGTGTCGCCGCGAAGCTGTCACGCGGCAAGGTGGACCTGGGGCTGCGCTGGAAGCCGGCAGTCGCCGATGCCGCCGCGATCGCGGTCGACGCGGCCCTGGTCGCGCGCCTTGCCGACACCGCTCAGGCGCTGGCGGCGCGTTTCCCGCAGATGCATGTCGAGTTCACCTCGCTGCTCGGCTGGCCGGGTGTGCTGCTCGACCGCGAATCGGACATCGAATCCCTGCGCGAGGCAGCGCTGGGTGTGGTCGATGCCGCCCTCGCCGACATGGTCGCCGCGCGTGGACGCGAAGGCGAACGCCTCGGCGGCTTCATGCGCGAACGGCTGGACGGTATGGAGCGCATCGTCATCGAAGTGCGCGCCCATTTGCCTGAAGTCCGTGCTGCATTGCGCGCGCGTTTCGATACGCGCCTGGCCGAGCTCAAGCAACCGCTCGAACCCGGCCGCATCGAACAGGAAGTCGTCCTGCAATTGCAGCGCATGGACGTCGATGAAGAGCTCGACCGCCTCACCGCACACGTTGCCGAGGCGCGCCGCATCTTCGGCCTGAAGGAAGCAGTCGGTCGTCGCCTCGACTTCCTCATGCAGGAATTCAACCGCGAGGCGAACACGCTCGGCTCGAAAGCGGCCGACCCACGCACGACGAATGCGGCGGTCGAGTTGAAGGTGCTGATCGAGCAGATGCGCGAGCAGGTGCAGAACCTCGAATGAGCGGCACCCTGTACATCGTTGCAGCGCCTTCCGGTTCCGGCAAAACCAGTCTGGTCACCGCCTTGCTGGAGCGTGAGCCGGGTATCGGGCTGTCGGTATCGTATACGTCGCGCCTCCCTCGTCCGGGCGAAGTCGACGGCCGGCACTATCATTTCGTCTCGCGCGAGGTATTCGAGCGCATGGCGGCGAAAGGTGCGTTCTACGAATTCGCCAACGTGCATGGCGATCTGAAGGGCACCGCACGCGATGCGGTCGAACCGTCGCTCGCCGCGGGTCGCGACGTGCTGCTTGAAATCGACTGGCAGGGCGCGCGCCAGGTACGCGCCGCACGACCGGACTGCGTCAGCGTATTCATCCTGCCGCCGTCGCGAGCGGAACTGGAACGACGCCTGCGCACACGCGCGTCGGACAATGCGGAAGCGATTGCGCGCCGGCTGGCCGATTCGCGCGAGGAGATCGCGCACGCCAGCGATTTCGATTTCATCGTCGTCAATGACGAGTTCGCCGACGCGCTCGCCGACCTGCGCGCCATCGTCGCCTGCCAGCGCCTGCGCCGCGTCGCGCAGCTGCCGCGCCATGCCGCGCTTATCGACGACTTGCTGAAGAAGGATTGAACACAGCCCTCGATAGCTGGCGGCAGTGTGCTCGCATCGGCTAAGGTAGCGCGCCGCGAGCGACCCGTGCGGTCGCAACTCCCGCATGGAACCGAATCGAGTGACCGACGCCAGCGCCCCTGCTCGTGCTGCACAAAGCGATGCCGCCCTCGTGCAGGTGCGCGGTTTGCGCACCGTACTGGGCGGCAAAACGATCTTCGACGGCATCGACCTTGACATACCGCGCGGAAAGATCACCGCGATCATGGGGCCGAGCGGTACCGGCAAAACCACGCTACTGCGCCATATCACCGGGCAGTTGATGCCGGACGCGGGCGAGATCCGCGTGGATGGCATCAATGTGCCGACCTTGTCGCGCAATGCACTGTTCGACCTGCGCGAGAAAATCGGCTTTCTGTTCCAGAATTCGGCGCTGCTGACCGATTTCAGCGTATTCGAGAACGTGGCGTTCCCTCTGCGCCAGCACCTTCGATTGCCCGAGGAAATCGTGCGCAATATCGTGCTGACCAAGCTGCAGGCGGTCGGCCTGCGTGGTGCGGCTGAATTGATGCCGAGCGAACTCTCCGGAGGCATGGCGCGCCGCGTCGCATTGGCGCGCGCGATGATCCGCGATCCGATGCTGATCCTGTATGACGAGCCGTTCGTCGGCCTGGATCCGATTGCGTTGAACCAGGTATTGAAGTTGATCCGTACCTTGAACGATACGCTCGGCCTGACCAGCATCCTCGTCGCGCACGAATTTGCCGCGGTCTCGCGCGCAGCCGATCTGGTGTACCTGATCGCTGGCGGCAAGGTCGTCGCGCGCGGTACGCCGGACGAGCTGACGCGTGCCGATTCAGCCTGGACCAAGCAGTTCTTCGGCGGCGACGCGGATGGTCCGGTACCGTTCCAGTATCCGGCGCGCGACTACGCGACCGATCTCGGATTCCCGCCGCGCATGCAACCGGAGCGCGCCGCATGAGCGCAGTGCGCAAGGAACCGTCGCGCATCGCCGATGCGTTGGCCCAGATCGGTGCTTGTGGCCTGTTCCTGTTCCAGATCCTCGGCGCCGTTCCGAAGAGCCTGCGGCACATCAAAGAGACCGTGCGACAGATCTGGTTCGTCGGCGCGATGAGCCTGGTCATCATCATGACCTGCGGTCTGTTCGTCGGCATGGTGCTCGGCTTGCAGCTCTACTACGTGCTGTCGATCTTCGGCGGCACCGCCGCGCTCGGCACGGTCGTCTCGCTGGCGCTGTACCGCGAACTCGGGCCCGTGGTGACCGCGCTGTTGTTCGCCGGTCGGGCCGGCACGTCGATAACCGCCGAGATCGGCCTGATGCGCGCGACCGATCAGCTCTCCGCGATGGAAATGATGGCGGTCGATCCGCTCGCTTATGTCGCCGCGCCGCGCTTCCTGGCCGGCATCATCGCGATGCCGCTGCTGGCATGCGTATTCAACGCGCTCGGCATCTTCGGTGCACACCTCGTCGGCGTGACCTGGCTCGGCCTCGACAATGGCACGTTCTGGTCGAACATGACTTCGAGCGTCGATGTCTGGAAGGATGTCGTCAACGGCGTCTGGAAGAGCACGGCATTTGGCGCGGTCGTCGCACTGATCGCGGTATTCCAAGGCTACACGACACCGCCGACCAGCGAGGGCGTGGCGTACGCGACGACTCGCACGGTCGTATTCTCCTCGATCGTCGTGCTGGCACTCGATTTCGTGATGACCGCTTTCTTGATGTGAGGCACCGCACGTGACGCAACGACGTTCCTACCAGGTCGGTACCGGCCTGTTCATCCTGCTCGGTTTCACCGCGCTCGCGTATCTCGCGACGCAGACGACGTCGGTGGCGAATTTCAGCCAGGGCGACAGCTACACGTTGAACGCGCGCTTCACCAACATCGGCCAGCTCAAGCTGCGAGCGCCGGTCAAGCTGGCTGGAGTGCGCATCGGCTCGGTCGAATCCATCGCGCTCGATCCAACCAAGCTGGAGGCGCAAGTGAAGATCTCGATCGACAAGCGCTACCACGGACTGCCGGACGATTCTTCGGCTGCGATATTCACCAGCGGTTTACTCGGTGATCAGTACGTTGGCATCCAGCCGGGCGGTTCGCCTGACATGTTCAAGGACGGCGACGAATTCGTGCTGACGCAATCGTCGATGCAGCTGGAGGATCTGATCGGCAAATTCCTGGTCAACGGTTCGCCATCGCAAAAACCTGCGGACGGCGACGCGCCGCCCGCAAAGGACGCCGGCAAGCCCGCCGCGCCACCTTCCGATACCAATAAGCATTGAGGAGCCTATCCATGTTGCGCACCCTTGGCCTCGCGTTCGTCCTGCTGTTCGGCGCCGCCGCCGCGCCGACGTTCGCCGCCGCGCCGATTCCCGACCAGGTCGTACAGGGCATCGCAGACGATCTCGGCAAGGCGATCGAGGGCCATCAGGCCGAGCTGAAGAGCGATCACGACAAGTTGATCAAGATCATCGACGGCATCCTGTTGCCGCGATTCGACATCGACTATGCCTCGATCCTGGTGCTCGGCCAGTACGCGCGTACGGCGACGCCGGAACAGCGTGCGCGGTTCGCGAAGGCGTTCTACAACTCGATTGCGCACCGCTACGCCGAAGGCCTGCTGAACTACACCAAGGGCCGCGTACGCGTGTTGCCGAGCAATGGCGATCTGAACGACAAACGCTCGATCGTGCGTACCCAGGTCGTGCTCGACGATGGCAAGACGCTTGGCGTGGACTATGCGTTCCGCAAGACCAAGGAGGGCGATTGGAGGGCCTACGATGTAATCATCGAGGGCATTTCATACATCACGAACTACCGCAATCAGGTCGGCGCGGAAATCCAGAAGTCCAGCCTCGACGCGTTGATCACCCGCCTCGAAACGCAGGGCGAGAAGACGCTCGAGAACATGGAACACACGCAGCAGGGGGGCCAGTGAGCGAGCCGTTGCGGATAGATCGAATCGGCGAAGGTCAAGTTCGCCTCGCTGGCGTGGTCGGTTTCGCGCAGGCCGCCGCCGCCTTCGGGCGCGGCGCAGAGTTGCTGCATGACAGCCCGGGAGATCTGACCGTCGATGTTTCCGGGCTGCGCAGCGTCGACAGCGCGACGCTGGCTCTGCTGCTCGCCTGGGCCGCCGAGGCGGCAACACGAAACATACGCTTGCATCTGGCCGCTGTGCCCGCCGACCTCAAGGCGCTGGCTCATCTGTGTGACGCCGAGCCCCTGCTCGGCATCGCCTGATCCGCGCCTTCGCCGTACCCGAAGTCAGTTGTTCGATTTGACCGGCTTGGCCTGCTTCTTTTCGTAGTCGTGCTGCTCTTGCAGCAGCTTGTCGACGTCCACATCGTTGGTGCCCTGCATCTGCTCGATGAGTTCGGCAGGCGGCTGGCCGTCGTAGATGTCGTAGAGGCGCCGCTGCCGATAGGCGTCGCGGTAGAACACATAGGGATCGTAGACCCCTTCGAGCAAGCCCTCGGCTTCGATGCCGCGCGCGCGCAAGGTGACCAGGTAGAACAGGTTTGCACCATTCTCCTGCAGGAAGCTGTTGTCGTGCTCGCGTCCGTACCACGCCACCGGATCGAAGTAGTTGTCGACCGGCAGGCGCCAGAAGTCGCGCACCGTGGTTGAACCGACCAGCGGCAACACCACATAAGGCCCATCCGGCAGACCCCATTTCGCCAGAGTCACGCCGAAATCGGTTTCGTTCGGCGGTAGGCTCATTTCGCTGGCCGGGTCGAACAGACCCACGAAACCGACCGTCGTGTTGATGACGAAGCGGCCGGTATTGTGCGCGGCGGACTTCGGATCGGCCTGTAGCAGGTCGTTGATGATCGTGATCGGCATCTTGATGTTGGCAAAGAAGTTCGACACGACGCGGCGCACGTTCTGCGAAGTGATCTTGCGGTAGCCAACGCCAACCGGACGGATCACGGCCTTGTCGGCGGCGTCATTGAACGCGTACATCTTGCGGTTGAAACCTTCCCACGGATCGTCGGTGCGCGGCTTGGCGATCGTGCAGCCAGCCAGGACCGCGACGCTGAGCGCCAACAGGCCCGCACGCAGGTGGGCGTCTTCGGATGTGAATCGCATGGTTGATCGTCTCGATGGTGCACGCGCGTCGGTCGCCCGCGGCACTGGTAGTCCCTTTCCGCGGTGCAAGGCTACGCGAAATGGGGGCTGCGATGCACTAGCTCGGGGGAGGTATAGTCGTTTTGTTTGCACCGCACAAACGCGAGGCGCTACAATGAAGTTGGCTAAAGCCATGAATTGGCTTTGATTTCAGTTTCCGAGAGGTAAGTTGGGATGGCACGCATCACCGTGGAAGATTGCCTCAAAGTGGTGGACAACCGCTTCGAGTTGGTACTGATGGCGACCAAGCGCGCACGCCAGCTGGCGAAGGGAGCGACGGCGGCCATTGAAGGTCACAACGACAAGCCGACCGTGCTTGCGCTGCGCGAGATCGCCGATCGCAAGGTCGATCAGACGATGATCGACGAGATCGACAAGCAGGAGCGCGAGCGCAAGGAGCGCGAGGCATTGGAATGGGCCGCGGCAGAGGTCGACGACGATCTCGGCAAGGGCGGCGACGACCTCTGATGCCCCGACGGCGACGCCAGCGCGGCATTCTCCCCGGAGTGGCCTGAGCGGCGCCGCGATATGGCCACGACTGCGGCCTTGCATGCGCGGGCGCCGACGGTGAGTCAGCCTCCCGCCGACGTGCGCGCACTCGAGCAGCAGCTGGCCGTCTACCTGCCGGCCGAGCAGGTCGCGCGCGTTCGGCGTGCGTATGAGGTTGGCGCGATAGCCCACGAAGGGCAGACGCGCAAAAGCGGCGAACCGTACATCACCCATCCGGTTGCCGTCGCCGGCATCCTGGCCGAACTCGGCATGGATGCCGAAACGATCATCGCCGCGATCCTGCACGACACGCTGGAGGACACGCAGCTGACCTCGGAGCAGATCGGCTCCGAGTTTGGCGCCACCGTGGTCGAACTCGTCGACGGCGTCACCAAGCTCGACAAAGTGCGTTTCCGCAACCGCCAGGAAGCCGCTGCAGAGAGTTTCCGCAAGATGCTGCTGGCGATGGCGCGCGATTTGCGCGTGATCCTGATCAAGTTGGCCGATCGTCTGCACAACATGCGAACGCTAGGCTCGATGGCGGTCGAAGCGCGCCGCCGCATTGCCCGCGAGACGCTCGACATCTATGCGCCGATCGCGCAGCGCCTCGGCATGAACCGGTTCAAGGCAGAGCTGCAGGATCTCGGTTTCCGCGCCCTCTATCCAGACCGCCACCGAGTCATCTCGGAACGCATCCGCGCCCTGCTCGGCAACCGCCGCGAAGCGATGTCGCGCATCGAGATGGCGCTCAACACGCGACTGGAATCCGAACAGATCCCACACCGCGTCGTCAGCCGGATCAAATCGCCTTTCAGCATCTACTCGAAGATGCAGGGCGAGCACAAATCGTTTGCGCAAGTCATGGACGTGTACGGGTTTCGCGTCGTCGTCGACAGCGTGCCGCACGCCTATCACGCGCTCGGCGCCGTGCACGGTTTGTACAAACCGCTGGAGGGACGCTTCCGCGACTTCATAGCGATCCCGAAGGCGAACGGCTATCAGTCGCTGCACACCGTGCTGTTCGGGCCGTTCGGCGCGCCGATCGAGATTCAGATCCGCACCGAGGACATGGACCGTGTTGCCGAGCGCGGAGTCGCCGCCCATTGGGTTTACAAGACCGACGCCTCGCCGTCCAACAGTGCGCAGAGCCGTGCGCGCGAATGGGTGTCCAATCTCGTCGATCGGCAGACGCAGACGCCGTCGTCGCTGGAGTTCATCGAGAACGTCAAGGTCGATCTGTTCCCAGATGAGGTTTACCTGTTCACGCCGAAGGGTCAGATTCTGGCGCTGCCGCGCAACGCGACCGCGCTCGATTTCGCCTACTTCGTACATACCGATGTCGGCGATCATGCCGTTGCCGCGCGCGCCGACAAGAAGCTGGTGCCATTGCGCACGCGACTGGTCAGCGGCCAGACCGTCGAGATCGTCACGGCGCCCTCCGCGGCACCGAGTCCACAATGGCTGGAGTGGGTCGTTTCCGGCCGTGCGCGTACTGCGATCCGGCATCATCTGAAACGCCTGCAGCACGAGGACGCGGTCGATTTCGGGCACCGCATGCTCGATCGCGCGTTCGCCTCGCTCGACGCCTCGCTCGAAGGCATTCCGCACGCGGTCCTGGACCGCTATCTATCCGAGCAGAAGTACAAGCGTCTCGAGGAGCTGCTCGCCGATATCGCGCTCGGCAACCGCGTCGCCGACTCGGTTGCGCAAGCTCTGCTCAACACCCAGGGCGAACAGCCGCATGCGTCGCGGCCTCACAGCAGCGAGAAGATTCTGATCACCGGCGCCGAACGCGGCGTGCTGAGCTTCGGCAACTGCTGTCACCCGGTTCCCGGCGACGAGATCATGGGTTATCTCTCCGCCGGCAAGGGCATCGTCGTGCATCGTGTCGAGTGCCCGAACGTGCCGGAGCTGCGCAAGTCACCCGAGCGCTGCATCGAGATCGCCTGGGACGCCGACGTGCAGGGCGACTACAAGGTCGAGCTGCGCATCGAAGTCAGCAACAAGCCTGGTGTGCTCGCCCAGGTCGCTGCAGCGATCGCCGAAGCGGGTTCGAACATCGAGAACGTCGAATACAAGGAACGCGACCTGTCCACGGCGACGATGCTGTTCACGATCGAAGTGCAGGGACGCAAGCACCTCGCCGATGTGATGCGACGCGTGCGCCGGCTGCAGGTCGTCACCGCGGTTCGGCGCCATCCGGTATGACGGCGCAGGCCGGATGAGAACGGTGGATTCGCGCTCTTGTTGACGTTTGACTTTTGACCTTCGACACTCGCGCGATATTCATGCGAGCAGATTCCCATGACGCGAAAAATCATCCATAGCGACCGGGCCCCTAAGGCAATCGGCCCGTATTCGCAGGCCGTGCGAGTCGGCCACACGGTGTACTTGTCCGGACAGATTCCGCTCGATCCGAGCACCGGCGAACTCGTCGGCGGCGACATCACAGCGCAGGCGCGCCGCGTTTTCGAAAACCTGACCGCGGTGTGTACTGCGGCCGGCGGCTCACTCGCCGACATCGTACGTGCCGGCATCTACCTGACCGATCTCGGCGACTTCGCTGCGGTCAATGCGGTGATGGCGGAATACTGCAAGGAGCCTTTCCCGGCGCGCTCGACGATCGGTGTTTCGGCGTTGCCACGCGGTGCGCGCGTCGAAGTCGACGCGATCCTCGTGCTCGGCGAATAAGTGAGCGGGTCGGGCGCGAACGATGCCGCGCTCCGCACGATTCCCGGCGTCCAGCGGTACTGATAGCGGCCTCGCGCCGGTGACTGCGCTGGCGGGAGTAGGGCCGGCATTCGCGCAGGCGCTGCAACGGCTCGGCCTCACACGCGTGCAGGACCTGTGGTTCCACCTGCCGCTGCGCTACGAGGACCGCACGCGCATCACGCCGATCCGCGAACTGCGTATCGGCGAAAGCGCGCAGGTCGAGGGCGTCGTCGAGGCGGTCGAGCGCGGCTTTCGCTATCGGCCGCAACTGCGCGTTGCGATCGGAGACGATTCGCACGCGACGCTGTCCCTGCGCTTCTTCCATTTCAACCGCACGCAGGCCGAGCAGTTCGCGCCAGGTGCGCGCTTTCTTTGTTACGGCGCCGTCCGCCACGGCGCCCACGGTGCGGAGATCGTGCATCCGGAGTATCGGCGCGTGCTCGGCGATGCGCCGGCGCCCACCGAAGACCGGCTGACCCCGATCTACCCCACCACCGAGGGTCTTGGCCAGAAGCGTCTCGCCGGCGTGATCGCGCGTGCTCTGGAACACTTGCCCGATGCGGCGGCGCTGGAACTGATTCCGCTCGAGCTGGGCGCGCCGTTGCGGCTGACGTCGTTGCGCGACGCGTTGCTGACCGTGCATCGTCCCGCGCTGGACGTCGACGTCGGCGAGCTCGCACTGGGCCATCATCCGGCACAACAGCGGTTGGCGTTCGAGGAACTGCTGACGCATCACCTCAGCCTCAAGCGCCTGCGCGCACAGGTGCGCCGCCACGCCGCGACGCCGCTGACGGGCGATGGCCGCCTGCGCACTGCGCTGCGCGGGCAGCTGCCGTTTAAGTTGACCTCGGCACAGCAGCGCGTCGCCGCCGAAATCGAGAGCGATCTGGCGAAGGCGACGCCGATGCTGCGCCTGGTCCAAGGCGATGTTGGTTCCGGCAAGACCGTCGTCGCCGCGCTGGCTGCGCTTGCTGCCGTTGAGGCAGGCTGCCAGGCGGCGCTGGTCGCGCCGACCGAATTGCTTGCCGAGCAGCACTGGAGGAATTTTCAGTCGTGGCTGCAGCCGCTCGGCATCGAACCGATCTGGCTGTCCGGCAAGGTGCAGGGGCGCGCGCGCGAGGCGGCGTGCCATGCTGTCGCGGCTGGGGCGCCGATCGTGATCGGCACGCACGCGTTGATGCAGGAAGGCGTCGTGTTCAACCAGCTCGCACTCGCGATCATCGATGAGCAGCATCGCTTCGGCGTGCATCAGCGACTGGCCCTGCGCGAAAAAGGCCGCAGCGGTGAATCGGTGCCGCATCAGCTGGTGCTGACCGCGACGCCGATCCCGCGCACGCTGGCCATGACGGCCTACGCCGATCTCGATGTGTCGGTGATCGACGAGTTGCCGCCGGGGCGTATGCCGATCCAAACCGTCGCCATCTCGAACGCGCGCCGCGGCGAAGTGATCGAGCGCATCCGTGCCGCTTGCGCCGAGGGGCGCCAAGCCTATTGGGTGTGTACCTTGATCGAAGAGTCCGAACAACTGGAAGCGCAGGCTGCCGAGGTGGCCTATGCAGAGCTCGTGGCGGCACTGCCGGAGCTGCGCGTCGGTCTCGTGCATGGACGGCTCAAACCGAAAGAGAAACAGGCCTCGATGGATGCGTTCAAGGCCGGCGAAACGCGCGTGCTGGTGGCGACGACGGTGATCGAAGTGGGCGTCGACGTACCGAATGCGAGTTTGATGATCATCGAAAATGCCGAGCGTCTCGGTCTCGCCCAGCTCCACCAGTTGCGTGGTCGCGTCGGCCGCGGCAGCGCCGCGTCGAGCTGCGTGCTGCTGTATCAGAATCCATTGTCGCAGACGGCGCGGGCGCGACTCGAAGTCATGCGCGAGACCGGCGATGGCTTTCGTATCGCCGAGAAGGATCTCGAACTGCGCGGTCCCGGCGAACTGCTCGGCACGCGGCAGACGGGCCAGCTCGCGTTTCGGGTGGCCGATCTCGCGCGTGACGCGGCCTTGCTGCCTTCCGTGCAGCGCATCGGCGAGGTGTTGCTGCGCGAACACCCCGAACTGGCCGAGCGACTGATTGAGCGGTGGATCGGTGGCGCCGCCCGTTACGCAGGCGCATAGAGCGACGCATCACGCCGCCACACACGGCCGATTCAGCACGCGAGTCGAGTCTTCATGGCTGCCCGCTCGCTGTAGTCGCGGACCGAGTTTCGGCGAATGGAGCGAAGCCGAGTTCGTGCATAAGGTTTCGTTGCATCATGGCGAAACTCTGGCGGAGCAGACGGCTATCATGGGTGAACGCGGCCACGATGGCGTGGCTCTCGGATGGCATGGTGTCCGCAAACGACAATGTGAACGTCACATGGGGCGTGTGAGCATACGTCCGTTCTCGCGTTTGCGTTCGGGCTTCGCACTGCTCGATTGCCGCGAGTTCCGACTGGTACGCGCAAGGTGTCCTTTCTGCGGCCCAGGTATTTTCGTGCGGTTGAATGCCACCGAAGCCGGCGTCCGTTGCGTTCGCTGCGCGGCCAGCGCGGTGCATCTGCAGCTGAGCTGGGCGATCCGCGAAACTCTGCCTGATCTGTCGACTCGCGACGTGTGCGAACTGTCGGCGCGCGGCCCGCTGGTCGACTACCTGCAACGAAACGCGCGCACGCTCACTGTGTCCGAATACTTCGAGGACGTCAGCCCCGGTGCATTGCGCGGCGGTGTGCGCTGCGAGGACGTGCAGCGGCTGACCTATGCCGATTCGAGTTTCGACATGGTCAGCCATACGGAAGTGCTCGAGCATGTGCCGGATGATGCGCTCGCGCTCGGTGAACTGTTGCGCGTATTGCGACCCGGAGGAGTCATGCTATTCACGGTGCCACTGCATTCGGGCGAATGCACCCTGGAGCGCGCGCGCCTCGTCGATGGCGGAATTGAGCATCTGCGCGAACCGGTCTACCACAACGATCCGCAGCGTCGCGAGAGTGGAATACTGGCGTTTCGCGACTATGGTCGTGACATTCTCGACCGTTTGGGCAGCGCCGGCTTCGTCGACGCGAAAATGCTGCCTTCACGCCCGGACCTGCCGTGGCTTGAGCCGCGCGAGATCGTGCACGCGCGTAAACCGTTCAACGCCTGAGGAAGTCTGCATGACTTCGGCTCAATGACTTCGGCTCAAATGCTCATCGACACCGATCCCGGCGTCGACGACGCGCTCGCGATCCTGATGGCGCATCGGCATGCACGCGTCGTGGGGCTGACGATCGCGGCCGGCAATGTCGGCCTTGCGCATACGGTGGCCAATGCCCTGAAGCTCGTCGACGTCATCGGCACGCAGACGCCCGTATTCCCCGGTTGTCCGTGTCCGCTGGTGCGGCCTGCCGCCGACGCAGGTTTCGTGCACGGCGCCGACGGTTTCGGCGATACCGGCTACACACTTTCAATGCACCGCGCCGCCGACGAACACGCGGTCGCGGCGATCCTGCGCCTGTCGCGCGAGCACGCGGGCCAGCTGACTCTGGTCGCGCTGGCGCCGCTGACGAATCTCGCGCTGGCGCTGCGCCTCGATCCCGAACTGCCGTCGCGGGTCGCGCGGCTGGTCGTGATGGGCGGTGCGGTGAGCGGGCGCGGCAATACGCACCTGCTGCCGGCCGAGTTCAATATCGGATTCGATGCCGAGGCTGCGCACATCGTGTTCTCCGCGTGGCCGCAGTTCGATCTGGTCGACTGGGAGGCCTGTGTGCGTCATGCGATGGATTTCGCATGGTTCGATCATACGGTCGCCGACGGAGACGCATCGGCGTGGTTCTATCAGGCGATCTCGCGCAAGGCGCGCCGGTTCAGTGAAATGCGCGGCCGCCGGGGGATGATCGCGGCGGACGCACTCGCCATGGCAGTGGCACTCGATCCGGGCATCGTGCGCCGCGCCGAGGCGCACCACGTCGGGATAGAACTCACCGGTAGTCTTACCCGCGGCGCCACCGTCGTCGACTGGGAGGACCGTCTCGGTCGTTGCGCCAACGCGCGCATCGTGCTCGACGTCGATCAGGCGCGATTCGAGGCAATGGTCGCGCGGGCGCTGGGCGTCACATAGGCCTGAGCGGCATCTTGCCTCGCGCTGCGCCTGCCGGACTTGCACGAGCAGGCCTCGGCCGGCTACACTGCCGCTCTTGTATTCATCGCCAAGCCGCTGAGAAGACTCATGAAAGCCGACATCCATCCGAAGTACCAACCGGTCGTGTTCCAGGACATCTCCAGCGACTTCTCGTTCCTGACGCAGTCCACGATGACCAGCAAAGACAAGATCAAGTGGGAAGACGGCGAGGAATATCCGCTGATCAAGGTGGAAATCTCCAGCCATTCGCACCCGTTCTTCACCGGCAAGCAGAAGATCGTGGACACGGCGGGCCGCGTCGACAAGTTCCGTCGCCGCTACGCCAAGTAAAGCTGGGCCAGCCATATTCCGGTCCGTGCGTTGATGCACGAGGGGCTGGAATCTGGGGCTGATCCACAATGGTAGAACGCCGGCCGCAAGGTCGGCGTTTTGCGTTTACGGGCGCCGAAAAGCGGATGAAATTCTTTTCATCCATTGCAGGGCGGATCCGTGGCCGGCTTGATTCGATCAGGCCGCACACGCATATGCTGCCATGCAATAATTGTGTGTTGACCGCGCCTTAGTATCGCGGCCACCTATCGCATCCCGCTGCCGCTCCGCCGCCGTGTGCGCGTAGCGGCGGCACGCCGCCAGGAGTCCCGTCGTGTCCGACAAAACCGTCCAGCTCACCGATCCCGCCACGAACAAGAGCACGAGCCTTCCAATCGTGACCGGAACGCTTGGCGATCCGGCCATCGACATCGGCAAGCTCAACAAGGAAACAGGCTACTTCACGTTCGATCCGGGCTTCATGGCGACTGCGGCGACGCGCAGCGCAGTGACCTTCATCGACGGCGATGCCGGCGTGCTGCTTTATCGCGGCTACCCGATCGAGCAGCTCGCCAAGCAGTCGAGCTTCCTCGAGGTGGCCTACCTGTTGATCAACGGCGAACTGCCGGACAAGACCAAGTTCTCGGCCTTCGAGGACGAAGTCACGCATCACACGATGATGCACGAGGCGCTGAAAAACTTCCTGCACGGCTTCCACTACGACGCGCATCCGATGGCGATGCTGTGCGCTTCGATCGCGTCGCTGTCGGCGTTCTACCACGACACGCTCGACATGAACGATCCCGAACAGCGTCGTCTCGCTGCGATCCGTCTGATCGCGAAGGTGCCGACGATCGCTGCGGCCGCGTACCGCTACTCGATCGGCTGGCCGATCCGCTATCCGCGCAACAATCTGGACTACGTGACGCGCTTCCTGCACATGATGTTCGAGGTGCCGAGCGAGCCCTTGCAGCTGAGCCCGGTCGCCGCGAAGGCACTGGATCTGTTGTTCATCCTGCATGCCGATCACGAGCAGAACGCGAGTACCTCGACGGTGCGTCTGGTCGGTTCGACCGGTGCGAATCCCTACGCGTGCGTCGCAGCCGGTATTGCCGCGTTGTGGGGGCCCGCGCATGGGGGCGCCAACGAAGCGGTGCTCAAGATGCTCGGCGAGATCGGTGACGCGAAGAACGTCGGCAAGGCGGTCGAGAAGGCGAAGGACAAGAACTCCGGATTCCGCCTGATGGGCTTCGGTCATCGCGTCTACAAGAACTTCGACCCGCGCGCGACGATCATCCGCGAGATGTGCCACAAGGTGCTGGCCGACCTCAACGTCAACGATCCACTGCTCGACGTTGCGCTCGCGCTGGAGGAAGTGGCACTGAAGGATTCCTACTTCGTCGAACGCAAGCTGTATCCGAACGTCGACTTCTACTCCGGCCTGATCTACAAGGCCTTGAAGTTGCCGACCGAAATGTTCACGGTCATGTTCGCGATCGCGCGCACCGCCGGTTGGGTCGCGCACTGGCTCGAGCAGCATCTCGATCCGGAGACCAAGATCGGCCGTCCGCGCCAGATCTACACGGGATCGCCGAAGCGCGACTACGTCGGCATCGACAAGCGCTAGGATTTATTCGCGCTGCGGCGGAGCCGCCGCGGCGCCTAGCCGTCGGTCAACAGCAGCGCATCCAGCGCCGTCGCCGAAGCGCGCTGCATCGGCTTCTCGTTGATGCGATCGAGCGGCGCCTGGCGCAGCAGATCGTAGGGCAGCAGGGTCACGTCGATAGCGGTGTCGTCGGCGCTGAACAGAATCACCGGGAAGTCGCGCGCGGTCTCGCGGTCGAGTCGAAGCCGGCGCGTCTGCTCTTCGAACGGGATAGCTCGTTCCTGCAGGTAAGCCTCGATGTCGCGGGGTTGATCCGAATACAGATGCAGGCACACGGCCGAATGCTCGTCTGCGCTGCCCTCGAGCACGGCACCGACCAGGCGCGGTTCGAAGCGCGCGAAGAAACGCATGGCCTCGCGCGCGACTTTGCGCAGTCGATGCAGTGTCTGCGTGTGATCCTCGCCCAGGAAAAGGCGCTGGTGTTCGCGCAGGGCGTCTTCGATCTCGCTGTTCTTCGGCAGGCTGACTTCGTCGAAGATGCCTAGGCGTTCGGCCGCCTTCAGCTTGGCCTGGCGAAAGTCACGCAAACCGCTTTCGGCCATCAGTCGCGCCGCTTCGACCGCAATGCGGCGGCGGGTTTCCTGCGCGCGGATTTGCGCGTGGCTGGCGTGGTCGTGCCGGCTCGGCATCAGAAAACGTCGTAGGCCTTGGTCTGCTCGCCGTTCTCGTCTTCGTTCTGTGCCGGTTGCGAGGCCAGCCGCGTCGCATCCTCGGTCTTCATGACCTCGAGGATCGCACCGGGATCGCCCGCGGCGGCAAGCAAGCCACTAGCCGGATCGATGCGTACCTTGGTGATGCCGGAGGGCATGTCGAACGGCTGTTCAGGGACATCCCGAGTCGCCACACGCATGAAGTCGATCCATATCGGCAACGCGGCCTTGGCGCCGAACTCGCCGTGGCCGAGCGAGCTGAAATCGTCGAAACCGACCCAGCAACTGGCAACCAGTTTGGCGTTGAAGCCGGTGAACCACGCATCGCGATGATCGTTGGTCGAGCCGGTCTTGCCGGCAAGATCGTTGCGCTTGAGAACCATCGCCGCCGCGCCGGTGCCGCGCCGGACGACATCGCGCATCATCGAAGTGATCAGGTAGGCATTGCGCGGATCGATCGCGCGCGGTGCGAGGTGCGGCGTGCCGGCTGCCGGCGGTGTCGCAGTCGCTGTCGCAGCGGCACGAGCACTGCCGATCGGGTTGAGCGCGTTGGCGGGATTGCCCGGCGGCGCAATCGGCGGCGGTGCCGGCAACGCCCTGTCGGCCACCTGGCGTTGCGCGCAAGTCGCGCAGGCGACGGCCGGGTCGGCGCGATAGACGAGCTTGCCGTCACGATCTGCAATCTGGCTGACCATGTAGGGATCGATCAGGTAGCCGCCATTGGCGAACACGGCGTAACCGCGCGCCATCGAAAGTGGCGCCACCGACGCGGTGCCGAGCGCCATCGACAGGTTCTCCGGGATTTGGTCCAGCGGCAGGCCGAAGCGCGTCACGTATTCGCGCGCGTAGCGAACGCCAATCGCGTCGAGCAGACGCACCGATACCAGGTTGATCGATTTGACCAGGGCCTCGCGCAGGCGCACCGGTCCCTGGAATGTGTCGTCGTCGTTCTTCGGCGTCCAGACGCCATCCGGCTTGGACGGGTCCGGAAACGAGACCGGTGCGTCATTCAGAACGGAGGCCGGCGTGAACCCGTGTTCGAACGCGGCCGAGTACAGGAACGGCTTGAAGCCCGAGCCGGGTTGTCGTGCGCTCTGTGTGGCACGGTTGAACTTGCTGCGCAGGAAGCTGAAGCCGCCGACCAAGCTTTCGATCGCGCCGTCTTCGGGATTCAACGCGGCCAGCGCAGCTTCCGCGGCCGGAATCTGCACGAGCTTCCATTTCCCTTCGCCGTCGTGTGCGAGGCGAACGATGTCGCCGCGCTTGAGGACGTCGGCGACGCTTTTCGGCGTGGCGCCGCGGCGGTCCTCGTCGATGCGCGGGCGTGCCCAGAGGACACTCGCCAGATCGAGCGGGACATCCTGGCCATCGTCGAGATGCACCGTCGCGTGATCCTTGCCGGTCTCGGTAACGAGCCCCGGGACAAGCCCGGCGAGCGGGCGATAGTCCGCCAGCGCGCTATCCCATTCGCTGCGTCCGGCACCCGCAGCAAGATCCGCGTGCGCTTCCGCGCCGCGCCAGCCGTGACGCTGGTCGTAGCTCATCAAGGCGTCACGCAGCGCGCGACTGGCGGCTTCCTGGCGTATCGAATCCAGAGTCGTCTTGACCACATAGCCATCGGTCAGCGCGTTATTGCCGAGCCGCTCGATCGTCTCCAGGCGCACCAGCTCGGCAAAGTAGGGCGCATCGACTTCGACCGGCTGCTCGTGAGCCTGCGCGATGTCGGGCTCCTTGATGGCCGCATCGAAGTCGGCCTGGGTGATGAAACGGTTTTCCAGCATGCGTCCGAGCACATAGGCGCGGCGTTCCAGCGCGCGCTGCGGGCGACTGAGCGGATTGCCCGTCGACGGGAACTTCGGAATCGAGGCCAGCATCGCGCACTCGGGCAGATTGAGCTGGGCGAGCGTCTTGCCGTAGTAGAACTCGGCCGCTGCTGCGATACCGTAGGAGCGATGGCCGAAGAAGCTCTTGTTGAGATAGAGCTCGAAAATCTCGTCCTTGCTCAGCGCGTTCTCGATGCGGAATGCGAGGAATATCTCCGACAGTTTGCGCGTATAACTGACTTCCGAACTCAGGAAGAACATGCGCGCGACCTGCTGGGTGATCGTGCTGCCGCCGGCGACGTGCTTGCTACCGGTGGTGATCGTCAGCCAGACTGCGCGCGCGATGCCGCCGAGATCGATCCCGCGATGGGAGTAGAAATCGGCGTCTTCGGCAGCCAGGAACGCGTGTTTGAGTTGATCGGGGACGTCCTGGATGCGCACGGGGGTGCGTTTGGTCTCGCCGAAGCTTGCAATCAGTTTGTCGTCTGCAGACAGAATTCTCAGGGGAACCTGCAGACGCACGTCCTTCAGGGTGTCCACCGACGGTAGTCGCGGCGAAATCAGCCAGTAGGCGGTGCCGATCGCGAGGCCGCCGAGGAGCACGCCAGCCAGCGCCAGGTACAACGCGTAGCGCAGCAGACGAAGAAGGATGGCCATGCGGGGCGGGGACTTGTGATGCCAGTCAAGGTAAGCGCGGTGAGCGACGGAGTATAGAGGCTACGGGTTGGGGATGGGATTTCGAAGGGGCGGGCAGTCGAAATTGCCCTGATTCTGCCAACGTCTACGCAGAATTTGGTCAGACCCCCTAGACCCCTGTTGAAAAAGCGTTAATGTTTAGTATCTAATGTTCAGGCGCATCTTTCGCTCGTAAGGGCGCGTGGGAAGGGGAAAAAGCGTGGGACTGTTCGCACCCAAGGCGCCGGCATTGATCGGTGTCGATATCAGCTCGACCGCTGTCAAACTCCTCCAGCTGGCACAGGTGGGCGGTCGCTATCGCGTCGAACACTACGCGGTCGAGCCGTTGCCGCCCAACGCGGTGGTCGAAAAGAACATCGTCGAGGTCGAGGCGGTGGGCGACGCGATCCGACGCGCCCTCAACCGTTCCGGGGCCAAAACCAAGTTCGCGGCCGCCGCCGTGGCCGGTTCGGCTGTGATCACCAAGATCATCCCGATGCCGGCTGACCTGTCCGAGGAGGACATGGAGGCGCAGATCCAGGTCGAGGCGAACCAGTACATTCCTTACCCGATCGAGGAGGTCAGTCTCGACTTCGAGGTGTTGGGACCGATCAAAGACAACCCGGACATGGTCAACGTGCTGCTGGCGGCATCGCGCACGGAGAACGTGGATCTGCGCGTCGCAGCGCTGGATCTGGGGGGGCTCGGCACCCGGGTCATCGATGTCGAGGCGTTCGCGATGGAAAACGCGTTCCGCCTGATTTCCGATCAGCTTGCCGTGCCGAAGGATGCCGTCGTCGCTGTGGTCGACGTCGGCGCCACGATGACCACGCTGATCGTGCTGAAAAGCCAGCGCACGATCTATTCACGCGAACAGGTTTTCGGCGGCAAGCAGCTGACCGACGAGGTCATGCGCCGCTACGGCCTCAGCTACGAAGAGGCCGGCCTCGCCAAGCGCCAGGGTGGCCTTCCCGAATCCTACGAGATCGAAGTGCTGGAGCCGTTCAAGGAAGCGATGGTTCAGCAGATCAGCCGCCTGCTGCAGTTTTTCTTCGCCGGCAGCGAATACAGCCGCGTCGATCAGGTCGTACTGGCCGGTGGCTGCGCCTCGATCGCCGGCGTCACGGACATGGTCGAGGAGCACCTGGGCGTGCCCTGCGTCGTCGCCAATCCATTGGCTGACATGTCGCTGGCCGGCCGCGTGCAGGCACAGACGCTGGCGCAGGACGCCCCTGCGCTGATGATCGCTTGCGGACTGGCGATGAGGAGCCACGACTGATGGCAAAGATCAATCTATTGCCGTGGCGGGCGGAGCGTCGCAAGCAGCGCGAGCGCGAGTTCTACATGATGCTGGCGATGACGGGCGTGGCTGCGCTCGCGGCGCTCATCGTTGCGATTCTCTGGATGGGGCAGCTGATCGAAAATCAAAACGGCCGCAATGCGTATCTGCAAGGCCAGATCAAGGCGCTCGACAAGCAGATCGAGGAGATCGCGGACCTCGACAAGACGCGCTCGCAGCTGTTGACGCGCAAGGAAATCATCGAGCAGCTGCAGTCGAACCGCTCGCAGATGGTGCATCTGTTCGACGAGATGGTGAAGACGATCCCCGACGGTGTGCGCCTGACTTCGATGAAGCAGGCGGGCGATACGCTGACGCTGGAAGGCGTCGCCGAGTCGAATGCGCGGGTCGCGACTTATATGCGCAACGTCGACGTGTCGCCGTGGATGGGGCGCACGGATCTGCGCAAGATCGAAAACAAGGCCGGCGGCAAGGACGCGGACAAGAAGATGCCTTATGTGTTCTCGCTCGACGTCAAGTTGCGCAAGCCCGAGGACGCACAGCAAGGCGACGGCGCCAAGCCCGATGCGAAGGTCGCGGGCAACCTGCCGGCCGGTGCTGCGGACGCGGGGGAGAAGAAGCCGGTCGCCGATTTGGGCGCGCAGCTCGATAACGCGGCGACCAAACTGATGAACAAGCCTGCACCGGTCGACGAAAAGACGCCTGCAGCGAAACCGACAGCCGCTCCGACCACGGGGGAGAAGAAATGAGCTTCCTCGACGATCTACGCAACCTCGATCGCAACAACGTCGGCGGTTGGCCGAAGTCGGTCAAGGTCTTCTTTGCGACGATCATTGTCGTCGTGATCCTGTTTCTGGGCTGGTGGTTCTATATCCGTGACCAGCAGGACGAGCTCGACCGCGCGCGGCAGAAGGAAGTCGCCCTGAAGAAGGAGTTCGCCGACAAGCAGGCGAAGGCGGTCAATCTCGAACCGTATCGCAAGCAGCTCGAAGACATGAAGGAAATGCTGCAGACGATGCTGCGTCAATTGCCGAGCAAGACCGAAATGCCGGACCTGCTCAACGATATTTCCGACGCGGCGCTAGGCGCTGGCATCGAAACCCAGCTGTTCCAGCCGGGCGCCGAGACAATGAAGGATTTCTATGCGGAGAAGCCGATCCAGCTGAAGATGCTGGGCAGCTATCATCAGTTCGGATCGTTCATCAGCAGCGTGGCCGCGTTGCCGCGCGTGGTCATTCTGACCATGCATGACGTTTCTCTGCGGCCGATCAAGCCTGTGGCAGCGGCGGTTGGCCAGGCGGCTCCTGCGGCCAACGGGCAACTGTCGCTCGAGGGGACGGTGAAGACCTATCGCTATCTCGACGATGCGGAAGCCGCGGCCGTGCAACAGGCAGCGAACGCGAGCAAGCCAGGTGCGAAACCTGCGCCGAAGCCCGCGCCGAAACCGGCTACGGAGGGGAAGTGACATGAACTCTGTCTTGCGCATTCCTCTCAAGTTGTTGCTGCCAACGATCGTGCTCTTGTCCATGAGCGGATGTACTCCCAGCGACGATCCGCACCAATGGGTCGCGCGCGAGAAGGCGAAGAAAGGTGCGCCTTTGAAGCCGCTGCCGGTGATCAAGACGTTCGAGACCTTCGTCTACAAGGACCAGGAG
Organism: Dokdonella sp.; assembly: GCA_040005635.1. Lineage (GTDB taxonomy): Bacteria > Pseudomonadota > Gammaproteobacteria > Xanthomonadales > Rhodanobacteraceae > Dokdonella_A. The sequence continues at coordinate 80,206 of JBDTYM010000003.1, forward strand.
CGGCGCGATCCCTTCGATCTGAGCGCCGAAGAACAGGAAGAAACCTCCAATACCGGGCCGCATCCCGACCAGAACCGCGCGCGCGAGCCGCTCGAGTCGTTTCCGTTGGATGGACTCAGGATGTCCGGAACGATGGGATTGGCGAAAACCATGGAAGGGCTGGTGCGTGATCCGGACGGCGTCGTCCACCGCGTCCATGTCGGCAACTACCTTGGCCAGAACTTCGGCCACATCTCCGCCATCGGCGAGGACCGGATCGAGCTCGTCGAGCTCGTGCCGAACGGCGCCGGCGGCTGGATGGAAAGACCCGCAGCGATTTCCCTCGGCGACACCAAGAAATGACCGATCCATTGGGGACACCTCTCATGACCACGACATCCGCTGCCACCTCCGCGCGCAGGTTCGCACTCCCGGCGGTGCGGCCGTGTTTCCTCTGGATCCTGACCTTGCTCGGCTTTGCCCTGGGTAGCGTCGCCGCCCACGCAGAGAACGTGCTGGAGGATCTCAGCTACACCGCCTTGCCCGGTGGCAAGGTTGAGGTGACGCTGAAGTTCACCAATCCGGTCACGGCACCGCAGATTTTCTCCACCGAGACGCCACCGAGCATCGCGCTGGACTTCTCCGATACGCGCAACGCATTCGCCAAGCGCCGTGTCGACATCGGCGCCGGCGCCACCTCGGGCGTTTCCGCGATCGAAGCCGCCGGACGCACGCGCGTCGTCGTCGACCTCTTTCGGGTCACCGGTTACGACACACGCATCAACGGCAACAGTCTCGTATTGAGCATCAACAATGGCATTGCCGGAGCGGCCAGCATCGTCGCTGCGGTCGGCAAGACCGATCCGACCAAGGCGGTCGTCACTAGCGGCGAACTCGAAGTCTCCAACGTCGATTTCCGCCGCGGCAAGAATGGCGAAGGCCGCGTCGTCGTCAGCTTCAGCGGTCCCGGCGCCTCGGTGAACCTCAAGCGCGAAGGCAATGCCATCTCGCTCGACCTGCTCAATGTGAAACTGCCGCCGGCACAGGCGCAACGGCTGGACGTGCTCGATTTCGCGACACCGGTACAGTCGATCGACACGCGTCCGCGCGGCGGCGGCGCGCATATGGAAATCGTCGCCAAGCCGCCGTTCGAACAGCTGGCCTATCAGACCGGCAACGAATACGTCATCGAGATCGCACAGAAGAAGGACGATCCGAAGCTGAAAGGCAAGAATGCCGAGCCGGAATATTCCGGCAGCCGTGTCACCTTCAACTTCCAGGACATTCCGGCGCGTTCGGTGCTGCAGCTGATCGCCGACGTCTCCGACATCAACATCGTCGTGGCCGACAGCGTGCAGGGCAACGTGACCTTGCGCCTGATCAATGTGCCATGGGATCAGGCGCTCGACATCGTGCTGCAGGCGAAGGGTCTCGACAAGCGCCGCCGCGGCAACGTGATCTGGGTTGCGCCGCAGAAAGAGATCGCGGATCGCGAACAGGCGATCGCCGATGCGAGCCAGAAGAAAGAAGATACCGAGGCACTAGTCTCCGACTACATCCCGATCAGCTACGGCAAGGCGAAGGACATCGCTTCCTTGCTGACCAAGGAGACGCAGACGAATCAGGCCGGAGGCCAGCAACAGGGCCAGCAGAATCAGCAGCGCGGATTTCTCTCCACGCGAGGCAGCGTTTCTTACGACGATCGCACCAATACACTGCTGGTCAGTGATATCCCGGCGAAGATCCAGGAAATCCGCCAGCTGGTCGCCGTGCTGGACCGACCGGTACGACAGGTATTGATTGAATCCCGCATCGTCATCGCGAACGACAGCTTCGCGCGCAGCCTCGGCGTCAAGTTCGGTGTCAGCGGTGCCCATCAGGACAGCAACGGCAATGTCGTCACGACCACCGGCACGCTGACCGGCGTCGACCAGATGAACAACGTCGTGCTCAACAACCGTCTCGGTCTGGTAAATCCACGAGCGGGTGGTGCGACGGCGGCCAATCCGATCGGCTTGGGTCTCGCGGTTCCGAGCGGAAACAACCAGCTCAATGTCAATCTGCCTGCGACGAATCCGGCCGGCAGTTTCGGTCTTGCGATCCTGGGCGCCGACTACCTGCTTGATCTCGAGCTCTCCGCGGCGCAAACCGAGGGCAAAGGCGAGGTCATCTCGAGTCCGCGCGTGATCACGGCAAATCAGAAAGAAGCCGACATCAAGCAAGGCCAGGAAGTCGGCTACCTGCAGTACTCGTCCGGCGCTGGTGGTGGTGGCATCGCCACGGTTCCGACGGTCGCCTTCAAGGACGTCAACCTCGAACTCAAGGTGACCCCGACCATTACCGCGGACGACCGCATCAACCTCGATCTCAATGTGAAGAAGGACGATGTTGCCGGGTTCGTCAACGTACCCGGTGGCGGACAGGTGCCGACGATCAACCGACGCGAAGTCGGCACGACGGTCCTGGTAGACAACGGACAGACCGTGGTCCTTGGCGGTGTCTACGAAGTCAACAAGTCCGACACCATCAACAAGGTGCCCGTACTCGGCGATCTGCCGGTATTGGGCAACCTGTTCAAGAACAGTTCCCGCAACGACACCAAGGCGGAGCTGCTGATTTTCGTGACGCCGCGCATCATCAGCGATGCGGTGCAGTAGACGCGGTGCAATAGAAGCGCGATAGGGTGGGCGACAGCTCAGAAGTGTGCTGCGCAAAACGCAAGAATTGTAAAAAGCAGTCCTGGAGAACCATGATGAAATTTTTCGGCAAGACCCTCGGGCTGCTGCTCGCCAGCCTGACACTCGCCAGCTGCGGTGGCGGCGGCGGCAATGGTGGTGCTCTCTCGCCGCCGCAGAGTGGCAGCATTACGTTGACCGCAACGACGACGACGCTGCCATTGAATACAGCAGGTTACGATCCTGGCCAAAGAGGTGCGCCGACACAAGCGGAGGTCACGATCATCTGGCGCAACGCAGACGGCACCCTCGTCAATGGCCACGATATCGCAGTAAGCATTTCGCCGATTACGGTGGCTGCCATTTCCTGTCTGGCAGCAGGCACGAGCGGTGGTGGCAGCGGTGCGGGTGGCGCCTGCGCCACCACCAGTGACCTTTATGGCTCCGTACCGATCACCGGCATCAACGGCCAAGCAACGGTATTTGTAAATTCGCGTCTCACGGCGGGCACGGCCAACCTCGTCGTCTCGGCGACCGATCCGGCGACGAGCCGAACCGTAACCGCAAATCTCTTATTTACCGTTACGAGTGGTGTGGGCCCCGCTCCAGCAAATGTGACGCTGGCTGCAACACCAACCGGCATCTATTTGCCGAGTTCGGGCGGCACCAGCGCGTCGTCGATCGCCGCAACCGTCGTCGACGGCGGGGGGCAGCTCATTCCAGATCCGGCCGGTGGCAACAACGGCGTCGACAATATTTTGTTTGAAATCGTCGGCAACGCTGGCGATGCTGTTCTTGCCACCAATTCGGTCGCTGGACCCGTGCAAGGTACATCGGTGTCTTCGCATACCGTGCATGGCGTTGCAGCAGTGTCGTTGCAGGCTGGTGATTCGACCCCCCAAGGTCCGATTCAAATCCGCGCCACCGCTGACCGCGCCGACAACAACGTCACCAACGGCATCCAGGATCCGATCTCGTCGACGACCTCCGTCATCGTTTCGGACGGCAAGCTGTACAGCCTGGAAGTGACGTCACCGCTGTTCGCGCCGGCATTGAATTCCATTACGATCAACTCGGTATCCGGCAACGTATCCACGAGTGCAACTGCGATTCCCGTTGATCCCGATGCAACCTTGAGTCTGGTGGTCACCGCGCTCGGAACGGATCGCCAGGGCAATCCGGTTCTGCCTGGTACACCGATTCGCTTCGGTTCCGTCGATGAGCCGGTGGGCGCGCCAGGATCTGCGCAGGACAACCAGTTCCTGCTCTCGGGTTTCGACGGCGATCCGGCCGAAGGTGGCACCGCGTTCAGTGCGCCGACCGGTCAGTTCCTGACGGCGGGTGGCGGGGCGGGACCGCGCGACGCACTGCTCGTGTTCGGCAAGGCCGTCCAGGGCAATGACGATCTTGAAAGCGCGGTCACCGTGAGCACGGTGAACAGCCAGACGAGCCTGACGGTATCGCCCGCGTTCAACCGCAACGACACAACCGGTGCGCTGGTCAATTCGGGGCCGATTCTGCCTTACCTGATCGGGCGCTCGGAGCATGGAAACATCACGGCCACGGCAACCACTGACGCAATCGGTGTCGCCCACGGAACGTTGAACTACACGATCAACACGATCGGCGATGCAGTGGCGATCTGGGCCCAGGGCGACGGCATTGACACCGTGACCAATGGCCCGCGTCGGGTCACCGATGCCGGCACACTGGTGTATCCCGGTGTCGCTCCCGCTTCGATCTCTGCTTTCCCGAACCCGATTCTTGGCGACACGACACAAGACGTCACTGTCTGCGTGGTCGATGCGCTCGGTGTCGCGCTACGCGGCGTCCAAGTCGGATTCAGCTTCACGCTGTCGGGTGGCACCGGTGCCGTGGACGGCACAACGGGCACCGGCACGTTCGATCAGTTGACCGGCACCGATGGCTGCTCGACTGGTACGGTCGTGACTTCCGGCCTTCCTGTCAGCGCAGCTGGAGGCAGTAGCGGTACGCTCAATCTGAGTGCGGCGGGTCAAACCACCAGTATCGACATCATTGTCCAAATCGCATCGCTGCAGGCATCGCCGAACCACGTGTCGATCACTTGCAGCGGCAGCGTGACGCAAAACGTCACTGTGCGAGCGTTGGCGGCCGACGGAACTCCCATTGCTGGTGCGGCGATTTCCGCAACCTGCACGGCATCAGGCGGCAGCGGTGCGACATTGACGCCGAATCCTGCGAGCGCAACAACCGATCCCAACGGTCGAGCAATCTTCGCGATCACGGCTGCAGGCTTCGTCAGTGACGATGGCACGAGTTTGGGTACAGGTTCCTGCGTGTTCGCCTCGACTGCTGATGCTTCGCGCAGCGTTACCGTCAATTTTGCTGGGTCCCAGAGTTCATTCAGTCCGCCACTGGCGTGCGGCAACTGACACGATCAACATGAGTCTTGAGGGCCGCAGCAATGCGGCCCTTTTTTTGTGTACGATCGGTGGATCATTCGCACCGATTTCTGGCGCGTAAGCGAATTCTCAGGGGAATCGCGCTTTGCAGCCGTACAGCGAGATCTACAAGACCGGCGATATCATTTTCGCCGAGGGGGATGCGCCGCTCGGTGCGTTCCTCATCGAATCCGGCCGCATCGAGATCAGCACGATGCAGTTCGGCGAGCGTCGCGTGCTGGGCGAATTAGGGCCCGGCATGCTGCTCGGTGAAATGGCGGTGATCGACGATTCGCCGCGCACAGCCACCGCGCGCGCACTGAGCGACTGTCAACTCACTCCGATCGACAGCGATCAGTTCGCCGAGCGCCTCGCGGCTGCCGATCCGGTCGTGCGAGCGCTGTTGATGAGCCAGCTGACGCGCTATCGATCGGCGCTGGCGACCCTGACCGGCGATGTCTCGGCGCGCCACAACACATCGTTGACATCCGGTGACGCCCACGCGTTCGACAAGATCCGTCTGGAAAGCGAACTGCGTGCCGCGCTCGAGCGCAAGGAACTCGAAGTCCGTTTGCAACCTATCGAGGAAATCGTAAGCGGCTATATCGCCGGCTACGAGGCGCTCGTACGCTGGCAGCATCCGGAACGCGGCGCCGTGTCGCCGGTCGAATTCATCCGCCTCGCCGAAGAGACGTCGCTGATCGTGCCGATCGGCGACTACGTGCTCGAACGCGTCTGCGACATGTTGGTCGAGCTGCGGCGGCGCGGCCGCAAACCGCTGCCGTTCATAGCGGTGAACCTGTCCGCGCGCCAACTCGAAGTACCGGATCTGGTCGAGCGCATCCTGGCGCATCTGCGCAAGCGCGATCTGCCGCCCGATCGCCTCAAGCTCGAGATCACCGAGAGCCTGGTACTGGATCACGTGCGCGTCGCCGATCTTCTGATGCGCTGTCACGCGGTCGGCATGCACGTCGCGCTCGACGATTTCGGCACCGGCTATTCGAACCTCGGACCGCTGCTGACCTTGAACTTCGACCAGATCAAGCTCGATGGCAGCTTCGTGAAGGCGCTCAACCGACCACGCGGCGTCGCCGTTGTCGGTGTCGTCGTCGCCATGGCGCGCGCACTCGACTGCAACCTGATCGCCGAAGGGGTGGAAACGCCGGAGCAGCGCGAAATCCTGCACAAGCTCGGGTGCCGCTATGCACAGGGCTGGCTGGTCGGCCGGCCGATGGCGCTGGCGGATGTCCTCGGGGGTTGAGGCTCTGAACGCCTGATTAGTTGGCCTGACCGGAAAACTATTTGCCCGCGGCGTTGTCAGAGGCGACGCACGGAAGCCGTGCGATGATTACCCGATCCCCCAGGCCAATCCCATGGACATGCCCGAACCCATTACGGCATCCGCCGCATTTTCTGCCCTGCGCACCGAACTCGGCCAATGCATCATCGGTCAGGAAGCGCTGATCGACCGGCTGTTGATCGCGCTGCTCGCGGACGGCCATTTGCTGGTAGAAGGCGCGCCCGGCCTCGCCAAGACGACCGCGATCAAGGAACTGGCCGCGCGCATCGAAGCGGATTTTCACCGTGTGCAATTCACGCCGGATCTGTTGCCGGCCGACCTCACCGGAACCGAGATCTACCGACCGCAGACGACGAACTTCGAGTTCCAGCGCGGTCCGATCTTCCACAATCTGATCCTCGCCGACGAGGTCAACCGCGCGCCGGCCAAGGTGCAGTCGGCCCTGCTGGAAGCGATGGGCGAGCGCCAGGTCACGGTCGGGCGCGACACGTACCCCTTGCCGGCGCTGTTCCTCGTCATGGCGACGCAAAATCCAATCGAGCAGGAAGGCACGTACCCATTGCCCGAGGCACAACTCGATCGTTTTCTGCTGCACGTGCGCGTCGACTATCCGAAGGCGGCCGCGGAGGCGGCGATCCTCAAACTTGCGCGCGAGCGCGCACGCGAGGCGCTCGGCAAAACGCCCGTGCCGGCGCGCATGCTGAGCCAGCAGCAGGTGTTCGCGGCGCGTAGCGCCGTGCTCGAGCTGCATCTCGCTCCGCAGCTGGAGGAATACATCGTCCAGCTTGTACTGGCGACGCGCGACCCCTCCGCCTACGGCGCCGAAATCACGCGCTACATTGCCTACGGCGCGAGCCCGCGCGGCACGATCGCGCTCGACCGCTGCGCGCGTGCGCACGCCTGGCTGGCGGGACGCGACTATGTGACGCCCGAGGATGTGCACGCGATCGCCGCCGATGTGCTGCGTCATCGCGTTCTGCTCAGTTACGAGGCCGAAGCCGAAGGCATTACATCGGACAAGGTCGTCGGCATGCTGCTCGAGCGTGTGCCATTGCCGTGAGGAATTCGAGACGCCGCTGCTGAGGCGCATATAGAGACGCGGTCCGTGCGCTCCACGTCCCATTCCCATCCATGCCCATGCCGAGTCCAGTTTCCAATTCTGTCCACGTCGCTCTCGACGAGTTGCTCGCGTTGAGCGCGCTCGCGCACGGCGCGAGTCTGGCGCGCAGCAGGCGCAGTCCGGCGCTGCGTGCTGGTGGCAACGCCTCGCGCTGGCGCGGTCGTGGAGTCGATTTCCGCGAATCGCGCATCTACCAGGCCGGCGACGAGATCCGACACATGGATTGGCGGGTGACCGCGCGCAGCGGCAAGCCGCACACGAAATTGTTCGAAGAAGAGCGCGAACAGGGTCTGTTGCTGGCAATGGATCTCAATCCCGGCATGCGCTTCGGCACACGCGTGCGTTTCAAAAGCGTGCAGGCGGCGCGCGCGGCAGCGCTGCTCGCCTGGATGGCGTCGGCCGGTGGTGATCGCGTCGGCGCACTCGGTTTCGGTGGCGGCATCAATGGCGAAGTGAAGCCGGCGGGCGGTCGTCGCGGCGTGCTGCACGTGTTGCGCGCGCTGCGCGACTGGGACGCGAGTGCCGATAACGCGATGCAGGAGCCGCTTTCGCGCGGTCTGGCACGCGTGCGTCGTCTGCTGCGTCCCGGCATGCGCATGGTCCTGCTCAGCGACGGCTTCAGTACCGACGCTGAAGCGGCGCAACTGCTGCCGCAACTGGCCGGACGACACGAAATCGCGGTGGTGTTGCTGCGCGACGCACTCGAGCTCGAGGCGCCGCCGCCGGGTCGTTATGCGCTGCATCTCGGTGCTGCCCGCCGTATCCTCGATTTCTCCGATCGCGGCGTGCGCAGTGCCTGGATCGAACGCTTCTCCGATTCACGCGAGCAGTTGCGCAGCTTGTGCAAGAAACTGGGCATTCGCGTGCTCGATCTCGACGGGCACGCCGATCTGCGTCGCGCACTCGCACCACTGCTCGCACGCAGTCGTCATCCGGCGGTGGTCGCATGACTGCCGCGGCCGCAGCAGCCGGCCCCGAACTGCGCGACATTCACTTGCCGCCCGAGCCTTCGTGGTGGCCGCCGGCGCCTGGCTGGTGGTTGCTGGCGGCACTCCTGCTCGCGCTGATGTTCTTCGCGACGCGCTGGCTGCTGCGCCGTCGGCGCGAACAGCAGTGGCGCACGCGCATCCATGCCGAGCTCGATCGCATCGCGGCGACGCAGACCGCGCAGCCGGATTCGGTCCGTCTGGCCGTCGACGTCTCGCAACTGTTGCGGCGCGCCTCGATGCTGATTGAGCCGCAGGCTGCGGCGCTGCGCGACGAGGCCTGGCTGAAATTCCTCGACGAACGCCTTGCCGATGGCGATCGTGCGTTCGAGCATGGCGCCGGCCGTCTGCTCATCGATGCGCCGTATCGACGCGCGAGTGATCCATCCCTGCAGGCACTGGACGCACGCGCGTTGCTCGACCTCGCGCGCGTCTGGCTGCGCGCCGCGCTGCCGCGGAGACGCGATCGTGCTTGAGCTGGCGTGGCCATGGCTGCTCGTTCTGCTACCGCTGCCATTGATTGCCGCGCGGCTGCTCCCGCGCGCACGCGGCATGATCAGCACGGCGCTGCATCTGCCGCATTTCGGGCTCGCGCTGCCGCAACAAACCGAAGTGTCGGCGGTGCCGTGGATGCGCCGTGCATTCGCATTGCTCGCGTGGGCGTTGCTCGCGTTCGCCGCGGCACGACCGCAATGGCTCGGTGCGCCGGAAGACGTGCCGCGTTCGGGACGCGACCTTTTGTTGGCCGTCGACACGTCCGGTTCGATGAGCATCGAGGACATGCAGCTCGGCGGCCAGCCGGCGCCGCGCTTTGCGGCGATCCAGGCGATCGCGACGGACTTCATTCATCGCCGCGAAGGCGATCGTGTCGGATTGATCCTGTTCGGCACGCGCGCCTATCTGCTGGTGCCGTTGACATTCGACCTGAAGACCGTGGGCAAGCAGCTGACCGATTCGACGATCGGCCTGGCCGGTCGCGAGACGGCGATCGGTGATGCGGTCGGGCTTGCGGTCAAGCGCCTGCGCGATCGCCCGGAAAACCAGCGCGTGATGGTATTGCTGACCGATGGCGTCAATACCTCCGGCGAGCTCGATCCGAACAAGGCGATCGATCTCGCCGCCGCCAACAAGGTACGCATCTACACGATCGGCATCGGCGCCGATGCCATGCGCGTCAGCAGCATGTTCGGCAGCCGTGTCGTCAATCCGTCTGCCGACCTCGACGAAAAGATGCTGAGCGCGATGGCGGACAAAACTGGCGGGCGCTACTTCCGCGCGCGCAACAGCGAGGAGCTTGCCGACATCTATCGTTCGATCGACAAGCTCGAGCCTGCCGCCGATACCAAGCAGAGCCTGCGTCCGGTCGACGAGCTGTACTGGCTGCCGCTGGCTGGGGCACTCGCGGCGGCAGCGCTGGCGTTCCTGTTGCCGGCCTGGCGCGTGCGCGCGTTGCGCCGCGTGCTGCCGAGCTGAGTCGACCTCGATGCAGGCGCTCGCCGATTTCCATTTTTTGCGCCCACTGGCGCTGCTTCTGCTGCTCGTGGTGCCGCTGTTCTGGCTGCTCTGGCGAAACGCGCGCACGGACGCCGGCGCGTGGCGCGCTGCGGTCGATGCGCATCTCCTGCCGCATCTGCTCGAACGCATCGATGGCGGCTCCGGGCGCAGCGGACTGTGGCTTGCCGCGCTGCTGTGGGCGCTCGCCAGTGTCGCGCTGGCGGGTCCCGCGTGGGAGCGCGAGCCGATGCCGCTGTACCGCAATCAGGCAGCGCGTGTGCTGGCGCTGGAACTCGCGCCGACGATGCTCGCGCAGGATGAGAAGCCGAACCGTCTTGCGCGCGCACGCTACAAGCTCGAAGACATCCTCACGCGCAGCCGCGACTACCAGACCGCACTGATCGGCTACGCCGGCGATGCCTTCGTCGCCGCACCGCTGACCGATGATGTCGACACCGTACGCAATCTTGTCGACGCCCTCGATCCGGCGACGATGCCGGTCAGCGGCAACAACACCGCGCGCGCGATCGGCGCCGGTGTCGACTTGATCGAGCAGGCTGGCCTGCGCCGCGGCGAGATCATCCTGCTTGCCGACAGCGTCGGCAGCGGCGCGGCAGCGGCAGCGCGCCGGGCGCACGACAAGGGCATCACGGTTTCCGTGCTGGGCATCGGCAATGCGACCGGTGCACCGGTACCGCTTGCGCAGGGCGATTTCCTCAAGGACGAAAGCGGCAACGTCGTCGTCACGCGTCTGGACGAGGCGGCCTTGCGTGCGGTTGCCGGAGCTGGCGGGGGACGTTTCGCGGCGCTGACAGCTGACACGCGCGACCTCGATGGCGTGCTCGCCGATCGCGTGGATACATCGTCGCGAGCCGACGAAGCGGGTGGCAATCCCGCCAACGCACAGACCGCGGAAAGCGCACGCTGGCGTGATCGCGGTCCTTGGTTGCTGTTGCTGCTTGCGCCGCTGGCCTTGTTCGGATTCCGCCGCGGCTGGTTGATGGTATTCGCGCTCGCGCTGGTCTCGCCTGCGCCCAGCGCGTCCGCGGCTTCGCTCGCGGATCTGTGGCAGCGACCCGATCAGCAGGCCGCGGCGGCCCTCTCGAAAGGCGATGCGAAGCAGGCGGCCAGCGTTGCGCGTTCGCCTGAGTGGCGCGGTGGCGCTGCCTATCGCGATGGCGACTACGAGTCGGCAGCGGCGGACTATGCGAAAGCCGCCGATGCAGACGGCGCTTACAACAAAGGCAATGCGCTGGCCAAGCTGGGTCGCTACGACGATGCGATCGCAGCCTACGACCAGGCCTTGAAGCTGGCGCCGGATATGGCCGACGCGACGGCGAACAAGCGGGCCGTCGAGGAATTCCAGAAGCAGAAACAGGACAAGAATTCGCCGTCGCAGAAAGACGGCAAGGATTCGCAGAAGCGCGATTCCAAAGACAAGAATTCGCAGCAGCAATCCGATCAGGATTCGCAGAAGCAGGACTCGAAGGACAAGGATTCGCAGCAGAACGAGTCCTCTGATCAGAAGGATCAGCAGCAGGATCAGCAAGGGCAGCCGCAGGACCAACAGAGTTCATCGCAGTCCGGCGATCAGCAGGACGCGCAGAAGAAACAGGACGAAGCGCAGCAGAACGCCGACAGTCAGCAGCAGTCAGCGTCCGGCGGTCGCGACGAGAAACAGGACAAGGCGCAGCAGTCCGCGCAGAAGCTCGACGCCGCACAGCAGAAGGCGCTCTCGAAGGAGATCGACAAGGCGCTCGCGGGTCAACCGCAGCCGGCTGACAAGAACGCCAAAGCGCAAGCCGGCGTGGCCGAGGAAGACGACGCGACGCGCGAGAAAAAGCAGGCGCTGGAGCACTGGTTGCAACGCGTTCCGGACGATCCAGGCGGCCTGCTGCGGCGCAAGTTCCAGCTCGAATACCAACGCCGGCAGCAGCACGCAGGAGATGAACCATGAACAGGATTCTGCGCTCGGTCGGCACGCTTTTCGCGCTCGTCGTCGCAACGACCTCAGCGCTCGCGGCCGGCACGCCACCCGTGCGCGCCTGGCTCGACCGCGACACGATGCAGCTTGGCGAGACCGTCACACTGAACGTCGAGGCGCAGGATGGCAGTGGCGTGCAACCGGACTTCTCCGCCCTGAAGCAGGACTTCAATCTGCTCGGCACGCAGTCGAGCCAGCAGATCAGCATCGTCAACGGCGCCAGCGCATCGAAAACCTTGTGGGCGGTCGGTCTGGAACCGAAGCACGAAGGGCGCATCACGATCGCGCCGTTGCTGGTCGGCAAGGCGACCACGGCGGCGATTACGCTCAGCGTGCTCGCGCAGGTGAGTGCCGCACAGACGAAGGTGGGCGGCGACGTTTTCCTCGAAGTCACGGCCGAACCGTTGACTCCCTATGTGCAACAGCAGGTGCGCTACTCCGCCAAGCTGTACTACGCGTTCGACCTGACCGATGGCAATCTCAACGAGCCGCAGGCCGAAGGCCTCGGCGTGCAGCGGCTCGGGCAGGACAAGACCTATGTCGCAACCGTCGGTGCGCGCCGCTATCACGTCGTCGAGCGCCACTATGCGCTGACGCCGGAACGCAGCGGCATCATCGATATTCCGGCGCTGGCGTTTCGCGGCAACGCGCTCGACGTCACCGATCCGACCGGTTTCTTCAGTCGCGGTCGCGCCGTCAGCGCGCGCTCCGAGGCAGTGCACCTCGACGTCAAGCCGAAACCGCCAGCGTGGACGGATGGCGCCTGGCTGCCGGCCGCTTCGCTGCTGCTGAAGGACGAAAACGAACTGCCCGACGAGGTCCGCGTCGGCGATCCGATTACCCGCACGGTCCGTGTGCAGGCACAAGGACTCGGTTTCGAACAATTGCCCGAGTTGAATCTGATGGCACCCGAAGGTGCCGAGATCTATCCAGACAAGACCGACACACGCACGCGCGATGACGGTGAATGGCTGTACGGCGAACGTGTACGCAAGTTCGCCTTCGTGCCCAATCGCGCCGGCGCGCTGGCGATTCCCGGTTTGAAAATGCGCTGGTGGGACACTCAGCACGATCGCATGGAAACAGCGGAGCTGCCTGCGCACACGATCAAAGTGCTGCCGGCGGCGGGCGCATCTTCCAACTCGCCGTCGCTGCCAGGTGCCATCGCCACACCGGGGTCGATCGCCACGCCGTCGACGCCGGCAGTCAGCGCTGTGGCAGTGGCACCGGTGTCCGCGGCAGCCTCCAGTGTGCGCCGCTGGCAGATATTTGCAGCGGTCGGTTTCGCGCTCTGGTTGGTCACGCTGGCGTTCTGGTGGCGTTCGCGCGGAATCAAGCCACAGGCCACGGCGAGCTCGCCGCCTGCGAACGACTCGTCCTCGCAACGCGCCGCATTCCTGCGCGCGTGTTCGCTCGGCGAGTTCGCCGCAGCCGAGCGTGCCCTGGTCGGCTGGGCACGCAACGAGCGGGCCGATGTGCGCAATCTCGGCGAACTGGCCACGCGTCTGGCCGATCTGCTGCAGCGCGAGGCACTCGCTGAGCTGCAGCGTGTGCGCTATGCCGGCGCGGCTTCGCATGGCTTGGGTGCGCGATTGCAGCAGGCGTTCAAGCAGGGACTTGCCTGGAGCGACAGCATTGCGCCGCGCCCGACCACATCGGTATTGCCGGACCTGTATCCGCGCCGGGACTGACGCAGCAGCGCGCATAGTCGCTCGTGTACCATCGATGTCGCTTCCGGCAGGGGCGATGCCATGTCCTTCCATCACGTGCACTCGCCGCGACCCACTGCGTCGAACCTGGCGGATGAGTTCGCGTTGGTTCTTGTACGGCGCGGCAAAGTTTCCGCGGCGTGTCGAAGCGCCGCTGCGGCGATCGCAGGCGCATGAAATTTCCGGCGCGACAGGTCTCTCTTGCCATCTTCTTGCTGCCAGCGCTGATCGCTCGCGCGCAAAGCCTGCCGTGGGAGATCTGGACATCACCGGCACAGCTCGCAAAGCTCGATGCCGCCGACGTCGTGCTCGAGCGATCGAGTCATTGTCTGGATGGCTGCCGCTATGACCGCAGCAATCCAGGTAGCGAAAGCGACAACCTGTATCCGGAGCGCTGGCTTTACCGCAGCGGCGATGAAGTCGTTGTATTCGATGAGCGCGGGCCGGGTGCGTTGACGCGGATCTGGCTGACGACCGGTGACGGCATTGCCGCGTGCATCGATCCGCTGACACGCGTGCGCTTCTATGTCGACGATGCGGATCTTCCTGCTCTGGATGTTCCCCTCGCTGCCCTGTTCGATGGATCGACGCCTCCGTTCAGCACGCCGCTCGTCGCGGATCGTTCCGAGTCCAGTGGCGGCTATGTCAGCTACGTGCCGATCACCTATGCCGCGTCGTTGCGCATCGCGTTGGTGAACGCCGAGAACGGCGGCACCAATCCGTGCGATCCAGCCAATCCGGAGCGACGCCTGCTCTGGTTCCAGTTCCAGCACCACCATGTCGCGCCCGGCACGGCGGTACCGGATTTCGTCGCTGGTCGCGATGAACCGGCCTGGCGCGCGTTCCTTGCCCATGCCGGCGACGATCCCTGGAACGGCATGCTCGCGCCGCAGAACACGACCTTGCCGCTGCCGCCCGGCACGACGCGTGTACTTGCCGCACGCTCCGGATCCGGTTGGCTGCGGGGTATCCGATTGCAGCTGCCGGAGCGGGCCCGCACCGAGGTGAACCTGCGCGTCGACATCGATGGAGAAATCGCGCTCGACATCCCTCTCGCCGATTTCTTCGCCAGCGCGCCCGATGCGACGTTGCCGGCGCGGTCCGTCCTTGTCGGAGCGGATGCCGCCGGCTGGCTATATGCATGGTTTCCGATGCCCTACCAGCGAGGTATACATGTATATCTTGTGGCCGCGTCCACATTGCCTGACGATATCGCGGTGAATAGTGCGCTGACCTTCGAAGACTCGAGCGTCCCTGATGACGCCGGGCGCTTCCACGCGACGTTGTCGGACGGCTGCGTGGAGGGCGGCAATGGTCTTTTGTACGCCGATCGCGGCGCCGGCAAGTTGCTCGGCTTTGCAGCACGCTATCAGGCCGGATCCTATGTCGAACCATCGCCGCGCGGATTTCTCGAAGGCGATGAGCGGGCCTATGTCGACGACGCGATCGCTCCAGCCTGGTACGGCACGGGAGTCGAGGACTTCTACAATGGCGGCTTCTACTTCGACGCGGGCGCATACGCGGCGCCCTTGTCCGGTGCGACCCGCGTCGACGCCGAGGCCATGCCGTATGCAACCTCGGTGTATCGACTGCTGCTGACCGATCCGCTCGTCTATGCGAGCGCCGTGCGATTGATGCAGGAGGCCGGCTCTTCGGCCATCGATCCCCATCCCATGTGTGTGCGCACCGTGGCGTATGCGTACCGTCGCGCGCAGCCGCTGATCGTCGGCTACGCGGGTTTCGACATCGGCGACACCGGCGCGGCCAATGCACATGCCTACCTTGCTCCGCAGGGCGCACAGTGTGTAGTGCTCCAGGCGCAATTCGAGGACGAGCCGCCGACGTCGCGCACGGCAATGGTTTGCGGTTATGCCGCAGGCGCGAGTCATTTCAGGTTTCATCTGGACGCCGATGCCACACTGCCGCTGCGTCTGCGACGAACGTTCGACGCCGGTTGCGCGCATCCCGAGGTCGACTGCAGCCCCGGAACCACCGCCGGTTCCGCGGCCGCCGAAGTGCGTATCAATGGACAGAGCGCCGGATGGTTCCCGCCCGTCACGGCGAACCCGGCGCGACGCTGGCAGATGCAGGAAATCGTGCTCGGCACCGCCGTCTCGGCGGCCGACCTCGACGTCGAAATCGTTCCGCACTTCTCGG